>NZ_FXUJ01000025.1:0-52251 GCF_900182865.1 Desulfonatronum zhilinae | reverse complement strand
AAGGCTACAAGGCGCAGGATCAAGACGGTGATGAACAGCGTGGTCTTCATGTCTTGCCGTTTGATCAGCCATGCCCGGACCTTGGTGATGCAACTGGGATGTTCCAAGGAATGGCACGATTGGTTTGGCAGGTTGTTTCAACGCCTCAAGGCAGCGTAGCGCCTGCAAAATCTGGAATAAAAAAATGATACAGGTGTATTGCGCCAAAATTCTGGTAATAGACGGTGATCTGAATGATTTCATGCTGAGATAGCTCATTTTAAGCTTCCAGTATCTTGGCAGCGGAGATGGTTCGATGGAAAATCGTTCCAAAACTTTCGATGAGAAGTCCTAACCAAGCAAAGTCACGGATTCAGGATTCTTCTTTGACTGTCGCTTGCCCGTGAATTTGTGCTTTCTCCATATCAGGTTGAAGGAATCGATCAAAAAAAACGTGTCCCCAGCGCTCAATCAACATATCGTTGTACAATCGCCCCTCAAGCTCCCGCACGGAAATGCCCGCAAGTCGGGCATACGCGGGATTGACCTTTCTAACCACGCCGAACCTGTCCACGAATATCTGGGCGTCCTGGGAACTGGCGACCATCAGGTCGGATATGCGCAAACCTTGCTCGGCCTTTTCCCGTTCAAGAACCTCCTGCCGCAGTCTTTGCACGGTCAGGGCCAGTTCCTTGTTCCGCTCCAGCATGTATACTTCCAGCTGTCTTTGATTGTGAATGAAGGAGCGGTGCAGGGCGATGCAGTCCGTCACTTCCCGGACGATCACCAGGAGTCCGTCCTTGGTTTCGGCCGCGTCGACCCAAGGCTCGGCTTGGATCATGACCATGCAACGCTCCGGGCCTTTTCCGGCCAAAGAGACCAGAAGGGTCCGTTCGTGCGGCTCCTGGGCAGGTGCGCGGAGAAATGATTCGACGATCTCTCTTTCGGGGGGATGCACATGCTTGAGAAAGCGCTTCACGGTGGGGGTGACGGAATAGGGGGCGTAGCCCAGCAAGGCATACAAGGATGCCGACCATGCTCCACGTTTTGAAGCGGAAGACACTATCCACGCCCCGGATTTGACGGAGATAAGCTCGACGTCTGAATGCGTCGTCGCTTCCCGGTCGGCGAGGTGAACAGGATTGCGACACCCCGCACTGAAGGAGGGACCGTGAAAGAGAAAAAGGGTTACAGGGGCGATATTCAGGACCCGGCAGAGTTTTTCCAGGAGCGTGAAGGACGGCGTGGAAGTGCCGCGCTCGATGCGGCTGATTTGCTTCAGGCTCAAGCCGACTTTTTCGGCCAAACCGGCTTGGGTCAAACGCTTCAGAGTGCGAAAAAAACGGAGCCGCTCGCCGAATTGCGTGGCCACCGAAAATTCATCGCTCATGGGCATCCTTTTCAGAAGGAACGGAGTCCCGTCATTGTACGGGTATGCTCCTGATTGTCCTGGGCCGTCCCGGCTATTGCCCCGAGACGGCCCAGGAAGGCCGAGCTAGGTCGCTCAGCCGTTTTTCAGGCGTTGGACAAGATTTTTTAACTCCACGGCCTGCCCGGCCAGTTCGGAGACGGCTTGGGCCGATTGGTTCATGACTTCGCTGGTCTCCGAGGATATCCGGTTAATGTCGTCCACGCTGCGGTTGATCTCCTCGCTGGCCGAGGATTGCTCTTCTGCTGCCGTGGCGATGGACCGGACCTGATCCGAGGCTTGCTCGACCATGGTCACGATCTCCCGCAGGGCGCCGCCGGAAGAGTCGGCCAGTTTGGTGGCCTCGGCCACGGAGCGCACCGCCTGCTCCACACCCTGGATATTGCTTTTGGTGCCTTCCTGGATGGCTGAAATGGCGTCGCCCACTTCCTTGGTGGCGTTCATGGTCTTTTCGGCCAGCTTGCGCACCTCGTCGGCCACCACGGCGAACCCGCGACCCGCGTCTCCGGCCCGGGCTGCCTCGATGGCTGCGTTCAGGGCCAGCAGGTTGGTCTGGTCCGCGATGTCCTCGATCACGGTCATGATCCGCCCGATCTGCTCGGCCTGTCTGCCCAGCTTGCCCAGATTCTCCTTCATGGCCTGGGTCTGATTTTCCACCTGATTGATGGCCGCCACGGCCCGGGTGACCACCTCCGCGCCCTCCTGAGCCTTGGTTCGGGCCTTGTCCGAGCCTTCCGCAGCGTTGGAGGCGTTCTTGGCCACTTCCAGCACCGTGGCGTTCATCTCCTCCATGGCCGTGGCCGTCTCGCCGGTGCGGCTCTTCTGTTCCTCCGCGCCCCGACTGGCCTGCTCCACCTGGGCCGCCAGTTCTTCCGAGGCCGAGGTCATCCGTTCCACCACTCCTTCGATGCTGCCCGCGGCTTGGAGCATGCCCTCCCGCTTGGCTGTTTCGGCCTGGGCTCGCGCTTCCTCGGCCTCCTGTGTGGCAACCTTGGCTTTCTCGGTTTCCTGGTGAGCCAATTCGGACTGGTGTTCGGCCTCCTTCATCTTTTCGATCAGGGACTGGACCATGGTTTGAATGCTCTGATTCAGTTTGCCGACTTCGTCCTTCTGGTCAATGCCGGACCGGGCCTGCAAGTCGCCCTTGGCCACGGCCCCGGCGTAGTGCATCAGGCGGTTTACTGGATTGGTGATGCTCCGGCTGACCAACAGCGCGATGACGATGCCCAAGCCGAAAAAAACGAACGAGGCAATAATGAGGGTCCAACGCAACTGATACACCTGGGCATAGACGTCGTCCGCCATGGCCCCCACGGCAATGGACCAGCCCGTGCCGGGAATGGGCGCGAACCCAAAGTAACGATTCGTTCCCATGAACGGATATGCGTCAAAGCCGGACTCGCCCTTGACCATGCGTTGGAACATGGCCGCCAAACGTGCATACTGGGCATCCGTCCTGGACTCTTCAATGAAGTTGCGCTGATCCATCACGAACTGCCTGTTGCCGTGAGCGATCAGGGTTCCCTTGTCATCGATGATATAGGAGTATCCCGTGGTCCCGTATTCAATATCGTCAGTGATATCACTGAGTTGTGTTGCGTCCAGGACAGCAAAAAGAACGCCGGAGATATTTCCACGGGCTCTGATCGGCGTGGCGACAATAATAATTGGTTTATTCAGCACGCGATGAATGATCACACTTGAGAATACGCTTTTTCCATTCATGGCGTCTCTGAAATAAGCTCTGTCACTGACGTTGGTCGTGGAGCCTGTTGGAGAGTGGGTATTACCGTCGGGCGTCACGACAACCATATCCTGATAACCCAATCTGGCGATTTCGAATTCCAACGCCGACTTTTGTTGCGGCCAGTCCATGGTTTGGATGACATACCGGGCGGCAACCCCTTCGATAGCCAAAATGTGATAATCCAGTTGACTCCTGACAAGCTTGGCTCCATCCTCGGCCATCAGCGGAATGTTTTCCTCCACCTGGCCGACCACGGCTCGGGAAGCCCGGTCGTAGGCGATGTATCCCAGTCCGCCGCAGACCAGGATCAACAAGGCCAAAAAACCACCGATCAATTTGATGCCAATGGGGGTGTTCTTCATTGTTCCCTTTGCTCCTTTTGATTGATTTCGGACCTTATAAGTCCGTAAGCAAATTCTGCTCGCCTTTGCTCAGCAGACGGTCCAGGTCCAACAGAATTAGCAGCCTGTCCGCCAGCTTGCCCACGCCGCTGATATACTCGGATTCAATCCCGGAAATGATCGTCGGCGGCGGTTCCACCGTATTTGCCGGGATGCGCAGCACTTCGGATACGGAATCCACCACGAATCCGATGATCACCGCATTGATTTCAAGGACGATGATCCGGGTGTTTTTGTCATGGTCCTGGGCGGCCATGCCGAAACGTTTACGCAGGTCGACGATCGGGATGACCTTGCCGCGCAGGTTGATCACGCCTTCCACGAAATCCGGAGCCTTGGGCACACGGGTGATGCTCATCATCCGGATAATCTCCTGAACCTTGAGAATCTCCACGCCGAATTCCTCGTCGCCGATGTGAAACGTGACCAACTGCAGTAGCTCGGAGCCTGCGTCTTTACGAGCAGTCGTTTCCCGCATCCTGCCCCCCCCTTTTTTTTGTTCGGCCTGAGGCCGAAGGCAGATTGATGGATTATGAAAAAATTACTTGTCTACCACACGTGAAAACACTGTACAGCCCGGATAATGTCCAATTTAGATCATTTTTTGTCGTGGTGGTATGAAATAGCGGCGAAGGGAAGGCGGACCAGGGGGGGATTTTCCGGTTGCGACGGGCCGGTATCCACAAGGCGGCGATGCATACCCATACCGTGACCACCACCCCGGAACCGGGTCGTGCTGGCGATCAAAATCAGCTCACGGACGGAACCAGGAGCTTGTTGAGCAGTCTCCTGATTTGCTGGATGGTATAGGGTTTGGCTATCGAGCCGACAAAGCCGTATTCTTGAAAATTGGCCATCACCGGGTCGCTGGAGTAGCCGCTGGAGGCCACGACCCTGGCGGCGGGGTCGAGTTTGAGGATTTCCCGGACCGCCTCCTTGCCGCCCATGCCGCCGGGGATGGTCAGGTCCATGATCACGACGTCGAAAGGAAGCCCGTCAGCCATGGCCTGTTTGTACCGGGCCACGGCCTCCTCGCCGTTCTGGACCGGAAGGGCCGCATGGCCCAGGTGTTCCATCAGGTCCACGCTGACGTCCAGGATCATCACCTCGTCGTCCATCACCAATATGCGTCCACCCGGGCGATCCGGTTCGTCCTTTTCGGCGTCGCGGGGCGTCGGCGAGGCGGTGGGAATGGCGGGCAGATAAACATGAAATGTCGTGCCTTGTCCGGGCACGGATTCCACCGTGATGACGCCGCCGTGTCGCTTGATGATGGAATAGCTTGAAGCAAGGCCGAGCCCGGAGCCGTGGGCCTTGGTGGTGAAGTATGGATCAAAGATCCTGGTCAGGTGTTCCGGGGAGATGCCGTGTCCCTGGTCGGTCACGGAAAGACGCGTGAACGGTCCGGAAGCGAGGATGGCCTCCGGGAGTTTTGGGGCGTCGATATTCGCCCCGGTCAGGGTGACAAGGCCGCCTTGGGGCATGGCATGGTGGGCGTTGAGGGCCAAGTTGTGGATCACCCGGCTGATTTGGTCTGGATCGGCGTGGACGGACCAGAGATCGTCGGGAAGTTGGAAAACGCATTTGGCGCTGGTTCCACGCAGGGCGAATTCTGCCGACTCTCGCGCCAGCCCGCCCAGGGGCAGGATTTCCCGGACGGGAGTGCCGCCCTTGGCAAAGGTCAACATTTGTTGGGTCAGGCCCTTGCCTCGGTAGGTGGCGCTTTCAGCCTCGCGGAGCTTGCGTTCGGCCTTGTCCGGTTCGGCCAGGGACAGCCGGGCCGAGGTGATGTTGCCCAGGATCGCGGTCAGGGTGTTGTTGAAGTCGTGGGCGATACCTCCGGCCAAAATCCCCAGAGACTCCAGCTTTTCGGCCTTGAGAGCCTCGTCCAGAAGTCGTTGCTTCTCGGTTTCGTCCCGGAAGGCGAGCACCACGCCGATCACCCGGCTTTCCTTGTCTCTGATCGGGGCCGCGTTGGATGCGACGAGCCGGAGCTTTCCGTCCCTGGAGACAAGGTGGCCGGTACCGCCCAACTGGAGTACGATCCCCTTTTCCAAGACTTGGCGAACCAGAACATCGACCTGTCCGAAACGATCATCCCGCATCTGGAGCACTTCGGACAGGGGCAGCCCATGGGCCTCATCCTGGGACCAGCCGGTCAGTTCCTCGGCGGCCTTGTTCAGAAACAGCACCTTCCCCCCGGTGTCCGCGGCGATAACCCCATCGCCGATGGATCGCAGAATCACGGCCAATCGCTCCGAGGCCAGCTCCGCCGCCTCGGCCAAACGCTGCGCCTCCATCCTGCTGTTTTCGGCCTGGGCCAGGGCGCTTTTCAGGTTGCCAACCATTTCGGTAATGGCCTGCATCAACCGCCGCGCTTCACCGTAAAAGCGCCCGGTGACTCCGGCGTTAAGGTCTCCGGCGGAGACCTTGTCCGCATAATCGGCTAAAACGCCCAGGGACCTGGTGAACACGATGGAGGCAAGCAAGGCTGCGGGTAGGACAAGAAGCAGGATAATAAGCGAAAACGTGACCATCTCCACGCGCAAAACGCGCATTTCGGCCTCAATGTCGTCGATGTACAGGCCGGTGCCCAGAATCCAGCCCCAGGGTTCAAAGAGCAACAAATAGGATTCCTTGGGGTGCCTCTCCGCGTTGATGCTCGTTTGATGCGGCTTGGGCCAGTTGTAGGCCACGAAGCCGTCCCCGGTCGTTTGGACGACCTCGGTAAAGAGCAACAGTAAATTGGCCATGGTTCCCGGAAGCAGCTTCACCGGCCCCTGAAAGCCGTACTCCATGCGCATGACCTCCGCGGTCAGAGGGGCGCCCTGCTCCGTGCCGTCCAGGTCCGGAATGGTCGGATGCATCAGCAGGCGCGGCATGGATGCGGCGTTGTCGCTGATCCAGAGATAATCACCCCGGCCGTAGCGCATGTGCTTGATCCGTCTCTTGGCGCGATCCTGGGCCTCATCCAGGGTCAATTCTCCGGCCCGGACTCGTTGTTGATATTCGTCAAGCAGGGAGTGGGCCGAACGCGCGACGTGCATCAGCGCTTCCTTCCTGCCGTACAGCAGCCGCTCTTGCATCAAGGGCAGGAAATAGAACAGAATCATCGCGCAAAAAACCAGGACGAGCGCCAGGATCAACCCGAAAGTCTTGGCGGGGATGGACAGGTTCAGGAGTTTTTTGAGCATGGAGTGTCTGAGATTCGGGGTAGGCGGAATTTGGGTTCAAAGGGGTAACGGCATCAATCGGAATCGCAATCGAAACAAGCCTGTTGTTATCGTGTCTTGGGACAAGTTATTTGTGGCCGATTTCGATTGCGATTCGCTACAGATGCGCGGCCCCCGGAAAGCCGTCAACGTAACCAACTGCAGTAATTCGTTGCCGGCATTATTATGTATGGTCCTTTCCCGCATTCTGTCCCCCTCTTTGGTCGGCCTTTGGTCGGCCAAGGGCAAGTTAATGGATTGTAGCAAGAATTTTCTGCTTATCACATGTGAAAAATGAGTACAGGTCGGATTATGTCCAATTTAGATCAATTTGAAAAATTGCTGAAGCTCCGGACCTTGGACCGTCAAGCCGCCTCCATGAAGTGTTTCGCCCAACTTGTGGCTTTGTTTTGAGCTTTTGCGGCGGTGTCGCGCCCGATGGCCAGTCTTTCCAGGATCGTCTCGGCTTGTGGCCAGTTTCCGCTTTCCGAGGCAAGCACAAGGTCCAGCCAGGCTTGCAGTTCCGGGTCGTCGCCCAGCAGGCCTTGCGCCAGGCGGGGTTCCAGGGACAGTTTGCCGACGATGTCCGGCATGGGTTGGGAAAGCAGGGCGTCCAGGGATGAGAAGAGGCCGAAGAGAAACATGGAGTCCGGCGGCAGCGAGGTGGAGAGCTTTGCCTGGCTCAATATCTCCAGGAATCTGGCCCGTTGGAGACAAAAAGAGAGCAGTTCCCGTGCATGGGGGGCGGGGTTCATGTCCGCCAGAATGAGCACGCGCAGCCAGATCGCGATTTTCCGCTGCCCGAGCATGTTCACGGCCTGGGTTATGGACCTGACTTGATAAGGCAGGCCGATGCCGGGCGAGTTGATGTACCGCAGCAGGCGATAACTCAGGGAGACGTCGGTCTGGATGATCTTGGTGATCTGCGTCATGTCCAGGTCAGGAGCCCCAAGCGCTTGCAGCAGGTTGAGCCGGGAAATCTGGCTGGAGGAAAGGTTTTTTCCGGCAACGACCTGCGGACGACTGAAAAAGTACCCTTGAAACAGAGAGAAACCCAAATCCCGACACCGATCGAAAACCGCCAAGTCCTCCACTTTTTCGGCGAGCAGGATACACCGATGCCTGCCCAGCCTGCCCACGACCGCGTCCAGTTCTCCGGGTTGAACCCCGAGAACGTCCACCTTGACGATGTCCGCCAGTTCCAACAGAGGCTCGAAGCCCGGTCCGCCGACAAAGTCGTCCAGGGCCAGAGTGTATCCCTCGCACTTGAGTTGGCGGCAGACTTCCAGGACTTCCGCGCTTGGCCGCACTGTTTCAAGAATCTCCACCACGGCTGTTTCCGCGGGCAGGGCGCGGGGCATCCCCTGGAGGAGCATGCTCTCGGGATAGTTGATGAGGACTTTCTGTCTCTGAGACAGCCACTCCGTGGCCAGAGTGAAGCCGTTCATCATCACTTGGGAGGTGGCCACGTCGTGATCCTCGATCTCGGCCACGCGGCTCTGGGCGCTTTGTCGGAACAGCAGTTCGTAGCCCCAGACCAGCATCTCCGTGTCGAACACCGGCTGCCGGGCTACGTACACATCTTCCGTCGCGCTGCCAGGGATCGGATTCTGCTCGTGAAGGGTAAGAGACATTCTGATTTAGTCCTTTCGTAGGCGTATGATGTTTGCGTTCTAAACGTTTTAGAGCCTCTGGAAAAAATCACGTATCGCCTGGCAAACCCAATGGCAGGGCCACGTGGAGAGTGGCTCCGCCACCGGGCGTGTCGTCCACGGAAATTGCCCCCTGCATCAGGTTCATCAGGCGCTTGACGATGGCCAGCCCTACCCCCGCGCCCTCATAAGGCCGGGCCAGAGAACCATCCACCTGGGTGAAGGGCTCGAAAATCTTGTTCAGGTTTTCCTCGGGGATGCCGATTCCGGTATCGGCGACCGTGATCAGGACGCGACACTCTCCCGGCCTTGGTGACGATAACCGGGTCAGGTCAAGCCGGACGCTCCCTTTGTCCGTGAACTTCAGTGCGTTGCCCGTCAATTGGAAGAGGATTTGGCGGATTAGCCTCACATCACCCAGGAGCAAGGAGGGAGTTGACGGATCAACAACGCATTCCAGGGCAAGTCCCTTTTCCTGGGCCACGGGACCAAACAAATCGACCACGTACATGCACAATTCCGATGGTGAAAAGACCTCCTCGTTGATCGTCTGGAGCTCCATTTCGAGCCTGGACAGTTCAAGCAGGTCGTTGAGCAGTCGGCTCAACCGGTCGGAGGACTTGAGCGCCAAAGAGAGAACGTGTTGTTGCTCTTCGTCCAGACGGGTGGACTTCAAAACATGCATCATGCCGAGGATCCCGTTCAGAGGGGTGCGCAGTTCGTGGCTCATGTTGCCCAGAAATTCGGACTTGGCCCTGCTCAGGGCCTCGGCCGCCTCCTTGGCCTGAATCAGCTCCTTTTCCTTCTTGTGTTCAACAGTGACGTCGCGCAGAATGCCCTGAATCATATTGTCGCCGATCAGTTTGGCGCGGACCTGGACGAAAAATTCAGAACCGTCGCCGCGCAGGCAACGGTGCACCGCGGTCGTGGTTCTGTGAAGCTGAATTTCCTGGAACAGCGCGGCGACATGGTTCACTTCCTCGGGATGAACGAGCTGCATGGGATGCAGGCGTCGCAATTCGTCCAAGGTGTAACCGAACATGTCCAGAACGGCCTTATTGGCTTCAAGTATCCGGCCTTCCAGGTCGTGCAGGAAAATGCCCTCCGATGAGTTGTCGAACAAGGCGCGGAAACGCTCCTCTCTTTGTTGGAGCAGCGCTTCGCGGGATGAACTCAGGGCGTCTTCCAGAAGTTTTCGTTCGGTCACGTCCCGGGCCGCGCCGTGGATGCGCGTCACGCGGCCTGAAAGAGGGTCCGGGACCGGGGATGCGGTGGTTTGCAGCCAGCGGACTTCTCCGTCTTTACGCAAGATGCGAAATTCGGCCAGAGATTTTTCACCAGCCAATAACCGTTCAACGGCTAGTGAGACGATGGGCATGTCTTCGGGGTGGATCAGCGTCGGCACGCCGCCGGAGGCCTCCAGGCCTGAAGCCGTATAGCCGGTGATACGCTCGTGGGTATCGGAGGCCCACTCGATAGTCAGACGCCGCGTCTGATCGACGTGCAGGGAGAAGGCATAGTCCGACGCTTCGGAGATCAGTCGGTGGCGCTCCTCGCTCTTTCTCAGCGCCTCATCCATCCGTTTGTGCTCGGTGATGTCCATGGCCATGCCGACGAGTACGGGGGAGTCCGATGCGTCGTCGGTCAATCGGGCCTGATCCCGCAGCCAGCGCCACGTTCCATCCTTCGCCTGGATCCGATACTCCAGGTCGATGGGATGTCCCTGCCTGGCGGACTCGATGGCCGTTTCGACCTTGGCTGCGTCCTCGGGATGGATGGAGCGATTCCAGAGCATGGGGTCGCTCTTCAGTTCCCCCACGGTGTAGCCGAGGATGTGTTGCGTATGCGGCGACCAGACTTCGGTTCCGCCGACGCCTGGAACAAAGGAGTACAGGATCGCCGGGGCCGCCTGGATGAGGCGCTCCACCTGCTCGCCTTTAAATTCCAGCTCCCGCTGGGCCGCCGCGCTCAGCGCCCGGGCGCTTCTGGCCTCTTCCGCGGCCTGGCGCAGCCTGAGGTCTCGTACCGTCACCGCGGCCTCAAGCCGGTTCAGGTCGCGGTGCAACAGATCGCGATAGAGTTCCCAGTCAGTGACGTCCTGAATGATAAGTCGCGCCCGGTCCATGCCGTGACATCCGTCCGTGATCTGCTCGGCATGGATCAGAAGCCGCCGCTCGGTCCCATTCTCGCTGATCAGCACGCACGGAAACGGTTGTGGTCGGCCATGTTCGAGAATCTTTTTAAAAAACGCCTTGCAACGCCGGACGAACTCCGGCGCGAGGCGCTCCAGCAATACCTCGCTCAATGAGGTCTTTCGCTCGGGAAAGCCGAGCAGGCACCGCAAGGCCTCGGACCATGTTTCCCGGCCCGTCGCGAAGTTGAAGTCCCATGTGCCGACTCCGGCGACAAGCTGAACATCGGCACCGCACAGGGACAAAGCGGTCGATTGTTCCTCCGTGTCCGCTGCCAGGTTTTTCGATCCGCTTCCCGGCGACAGGAAAAAATTAGCCACCTCCGTCCCCAGGGCTTCCGCAGCCTTGAGCAGGAGCTCAACTGAGGGATATCCGCGGCCTCTCTCGATCAACCCGACGTGCTGCGCCGTCACGCCCAGACGCATGGCCAGTTGCTCTCGATTCATGTTGTTCAGCAGACGAAAGAACCTCAGTCGCTCCCCGACCACGCATTCCATGACGCCTCTCTCGTTTTTTTATGCCAAAAGTTGGCAAACTATGCTGGAAATGAAGCCCGGAGCAAGAAACTCAGATATTTTTTACGGTGATTCTCACTGCATGGAAACCCGATATGTTTCGATTTATCCGGCATATTCTCTATTTTTTAACGCGATTCTCGCAAAAAGAAACAGCCGCAAAAGCGGCTGTTTCTTTGACCATGCATTCTGTAGTCAGGGTGAAAATGGATTTCGAACTATCCATTTTCAATCCTTCCACACGCCCCGAACCTTCCTGATTTCTTCCAGGACCCTGAAAAACGCGTCAACCACCTCGGGATCGAACTGGGTCCCCGCTCCGGTACGAATGATTTCAAGACAGTCTTCCTCGGGCAGGGCTGGTTTGTAGGGACGTGCGCTGTTCAATGCATCAAAGACGTCCACGACGGACACGATCCGGGCCTGGAGCGGGATGTCCTCGCCCTTGCGCCCAAATGGATACCCCGTTCCATCCCATCGTTCATGGTGAAACATGGCCAGGACGCGGGCCAGCCGCAGCAGCTCGTTGTCTCCGCCGGACATGATCGACTCCGGGGCGGCGCAGATTTCGGTCGCGGACTGCCCGCCGGTCAACGGGCCGAGGATTTCGCAGCCGTAATGGCAATGCCGCTGCATGATCTCCATTTCCTCTTCAGTCAGCTTTCCGGGCTTGAGCAGGATGTGATCCGGGATGCCGATTTTGCCCACATCGTGCAGCGGGGCGCAATCCCGGAGTTGTTCACAATCCTGCTCGGACAAGCCCATGGCCCGGGCCAACAAGGCGCTGATTTCACCGACGCGAACGACATGGTTCCCGGTTTCGTTGTCCTTGTATTCCGCGGCGCGACTGAGCCGCTGCATCACCTGGCGGCGGGTTTTCTCCAGCTCGGCGGTTCGTTCGCGGACCAAGGCCTCCAGGTTTTCCTTGTATTCCCTGTTCTCCCTGATCAAGCGCGCCCGCTCCAGCACCTTGCCCAACGTGTGCTCCAGAACCTCCATCCTGTGTACCGGTTTGGTGATGAAGTCCCAGGCGCCGAGCCGCATGGCCCGCAAGGCATCTTCCACCACGCCGACACCGGAGAGCACGACCAACGGGAGCTCCGGTGCCTCTTCCACGGCAAGCTGGATAAAGGCGTATCCGTCCATGACCGGCATGTTCAGGTCCACGACCACGGCTTCGAGGCGTTGGGCCTCGCGCCGAAGCGTCTCAAGCCCTTGCAGGCCGTTTTCCGCAGTGAGGGTCTCATGATCCATGTCTTCCAAATAGGCGCTCAGCGCCCGACGCAGCCCGTCCTCGTCGTCAATGATCAAAATGGCCATCAGTCGATCTCTCCCGGCAACAGTTCGCGTATGCGCGCCAAAATCCGGTTCATTTTCGTGGGCTTGAGAAAGACGTCCCGGTCCGATACGCCCACGCTTTTCAGTTCATCCAGAAGTTCACGATCCACCGTTCCGGTATGCACCAGGCAGCGACGGCATAGGTCGGCCTTCAACGCGGACCGGATGAAAGCCGCCCCGTTCATGCCAGGCAGGCGAATATCCACGATGCAGACGTCGGCTGGGTCGCGCCGGAGCATTTCCAAGGCTTTCTCGCCGGACTCCGCCGCGGTGACCCGGAACTCGTCATAGTCTTCCAGGAATAAGAGAAACTGAGCCCTGATCCGCTCTTCATCCTCCACGATGCACAGGTGAGGCCGTGTCCTGCTCATGGGGTCGTCTCCTTGCTCGCCGAGGGGAGTTCGACAATGAAACAGGCCCCCGCGTTGGGCGTTGATTTCACGCGCATTGCACCTTTATGGCTTTGGGAGATGATGAAATACGAGACCGAGAGGCCCAATCCCGTTCCCTGGCCCGGCGGTTTGGTCGTGAAAAAAGGTTCGAATACCCTGGCTTGGACCTCGGGGGGAATACCTGGCCCGTTGTCCTCCACCTCGATGCGCACTCCGTCGGCAAACCCGGATATGCGGACTTCAATACGCGGGTTCTCCACCGGAGGCACGGCTTCCGCCATGGCCTGGGCCGCATTGCGCAGCAAATTCAGGACAACCTGCTCGATTTCCGTCTCTGTGCAGTTGAAAGACGGCAGGTTGTCGTCAACGTTCAGTTCAACGGTGATTTTCCTGAAATCATATTCCCTTTTCAGGTCATAGTCGCTTTGCGCCAGGGTCAGGGCATTCTTCACAATCCGTTCCGGATCGCACACAGTGCGCCTGGATTCGCTGCGGCGCGTAAAGTCGAGCATGTGCCGGATGATCATCGCGGCCCGCATGGCCGCGGACTGAATGTCCTCGATGAAGGCGTCCAGCTTGCGTCGGTGCATGTATTCGGCCAGCAATCCGAGGTCCAGGCCAATGGCCTCCGCAGCCTGGATGTTTTTGGGAAAGTCGGGCCTGGTACGCTGGGCCAGGTTCTGGGCGGCCTGCAGCACGATGCCCAGCGGATTGTTGATCTCGTGGGCAATGCCCGCGGCAATCCCTCCCATGGAAATCATCTTTTCCGTCTCGACCATCATCTCCCGCATTTTTTTGGCCTCGGTGACGTCGTGGGCAAAGCAGACCACGTACTCCACGTCCCCGCCGTCGCTCAGTTTTGGGGTTTTTGTCACCTCTAAAAGTCGCAGCGTTCCCTCGCCGTCGCGCAGCAACTCCTCCGTCTTGATCCGGCGGCGTTCCTTGAAAACCTGTCTGTTGCCGACGACGCAGAACTGGACTTCCTCGCCCGAAAACAGCACCTCCCGCAAGGGCCGGTTTTCAAGCATGCTCTTGTCCTTGCCGAAAAACCGGGCATGGGCGGTATTTACCGCTCCGTAGGTCTCCGGGTCTTTCAAGTACCAGACATGCGCGTCGATATTGTTCAACAGGATATTTTGCTCGTCGACCAGACTTCGCAAACGTTCCTCGGCCTGTTTGCGCTCGCTGATGTCCCGGACAAAGGCGCAGGCCAGGAAACGGCCTTTACGTTCAAAGTAGTTGGTCGATACCTCCACGGGGAAAACACGGCCGTCCCTGGCCCGGTGCTGGGACTCCAGGCGCATCGCCCCGGCGTTTACCATGGCTTCCTTATGCCGTTCAAAGCCCTCTGCCTGAAAATTCGGGTCAATGTCGAAAACCGTCATTTGCAACAGCTCATCCCGTGTATACCCCAGGGAGGCGCAGGCGGCATCATTGACATAGGACAGGCCACCCCGGTCATCCACCCAGAAAATACCGTCCATCGCCCGGTCCATGGCAAACTGGTTCATGAGCAAAGCGTCCTCGACGCGCCTGCGTTCGGCGTTGACCAGCACCTGGCCGGCCATGGCCGCCATGGTACTCGCGAAGGCTTCTTCGTCGGAATGCCACTTTCGCTTTTCGCCGACATGCTCCAGGCTCACGACTCCCGCCAGTTCTCCTTTGACCACAATCCCGGCGTCCAGCAAGGAAGAGATACCCACGGGGATAAAATATTTCTCACCCAATCCTTTGGTGCGTGAATCCGTCAGGACGTCTTCGACATGGATTCGGCGGTCCGTGTGAAGGGTATCGAAATAGATGGGAAAATCTTTGGCAGTGAGGAAAGCGTCGCTTCGAATATGGACACCGGAGAGGGAGTCGTACAGGGAAAGGCATTCCAGCCCAGATCCGTCTTCGGAAAAGAGCCATATCCCGGCCCGCGCGACCTGGAGAGCCGTCGCCGATACTTCAGTCAGGCGGTGCAGGGCGCTGTTCAGGTCGCCGGAAGCGATCACGGAATCCAGAGCGAGTTCGGCAATGGCCGAGCGTTGCGCACGCGACCGCTCCTCGCTTTCCCGCAGGGCTTGCTCGGCCTTCTTGGCCTGGGTGATGTCGCGGCCGACGCCCACCACGGCCGCGACATTTCCGGACTCGTCCAGCACGGCCTTGTCCGACCATGCAAGCCATCGCCAACCGTTCCGGGTCATGGCCCGCTGTTCGAGATACGTCGTATGCGGTGGAATGAACAAGGATTCCATGGCTCTGGCCGTGGAGTCCTGGTCTTCCTCGTGGACCAGGGGCATAAACTTTTGTCCCATCAACTCTTCCCTGGTCTTGCCGAACAGGTCGCAATAACTGGAGCTGACGAAGAGAAAACGGCCATCAAGGTCCACCTTGACCACCAAGTCACTCTGGTTGTCCACCAGCAGCCGATAGTCTTCCTCGCTTTTTCGCAGTCTCTCCAGTGTACCGAGCTGTTCGGTGACATCGAGCAGGGAAAGGAGGAATCTGTCCTCAGAGCCGAAGGGCATGGGGATGACCGAGACCAGAAAGTCGTAAACCGGGAAAGCGGGCCTTCCGGAAACCCGCAGCCGCGCTTGAACGTCATGGATCGGCTTTCCGTCGCGCACGGCCCGGTTCAGGGCATCACGCAGCGGGCAGGCCGGACAAGGTCGGGCCTGCCCGCATTCCTGCCTCCCGGCAATGCTTTCGCAATGCAGCACCTCGCCGAGAATCCGCCCGACGAGCGCTTCCTCATCCCCGCCCGCCAGCCGGGCTGCCGCCTTGTTCAGCCCGAACACGCGGGCCTTCCGGTCAACGAGAAGCATGGGGTTGGGGGCATTGGTGAAGATGGGCTCATACGGTGAAGGGGCGGGATTTTGGCGTGGAGAACATGCCGCGAGCCGACCTTCGAATTCAGCGATCCGGGTCTGCGCCTGCTCCAGTTCCTCCAGAGCCTGCTCCAAAGACCACACGCGTTCATCAGCGGGCATAATTTATCTCGCTATTTTGACGGGTTGCTGACATTGAGACAAGGTCGGACGAGAGTTGTTTTCCCGTCGTCAACTTGATCTTTTTTTTGAGACGGGGCAAGTGGCGGTTCGTTCGTGACCTGTTTCCCGCGTGCCTTTCCCCCGGTCGCGCGACATGACGACATCTCAACCATTCCACGAAGAATATGCGCACCGACTGGCACACTCACGCCTTCCACCCCAAGATCGCTCACAAGGTTCTGGCCCAATTGCGCGGGCATTACGGGATAGACCCCGTGGGCACGGGCTTGCCCGAGGATTTGATTTTCCGGTTGCGACGGGCCGGCATCCACAAGGCGGCGGTGCATACCGCGGCCACCACCCCAGACCAGGTCGTGCCGGCGAACAACTGGTCCATGTTCATGCAGACCGAGCATCCCGAGTTGATCGCCTTTGGAACCCTGCATCCCGGGTTTATGAACTGGGAACGGGAGTTGGTCCGCCTGGAAACGGCCGGAATCAGGGGCCTGAAGTTTCATCCGGATTTCCAGGGATTCCGGCTTGACGATCCGGTCCTGTATCCGCTTTTCGAGGCCATTGGCAACCGGTTCGCGCTCATGTTTCACGTCGGCGACCGGCTTCCACCGGACCTGAATCCGTCGAGCCCGGGCAAACTGGCCAAAATCCGTCGCGATTTTCCGAAATTGACGATCATCGCGGCGCACTTCGGCGGCTATCTGCATTGGGACCAGGCCCTGGAGGTCCTGGCCGGGACCGACGTGTATCTGGACACCTCCAGTTCCTTGCCCTTTATGCCCCGGGATCTGCTGCGCGGACTGCTGCGCAAGCATCCCAGGGAACGGCTGCTGTTCGGCAGCGACTATCCGCTGTTCGACCCCCTGGACGAAATCCGGCTTTTGGAAACCAATGCCGGACTGCGGGAGGAGGAGATTGAGGCGGTGTTGGGGAACGGGGTGTTCTGATGAGGTGGGCCGGGGTGGGTGGAGGTGATGAGGAGGCCTGAAACTTGAAGCCTTAGGCTGGAGGCTTGGAATCCGGGGAAAAGTGTTTGAGCGTTTCTTGAGGTTCGGCGTGTTTTGAGGAGAGCCGTTTCGGATAGTGAGTTTTATTCTCATAATTGTTGACAGTAAAAGTGTGTCCGAGTAGGAAGAGCGGCTTCGTTTTTACTTTTCGTGATGTCGATGAGAGCCTTGAGTATCGAATCGGTACCGGAATAATTTGAATTAGAAAATCAAAATTTAAATCACAATTGTCATCGGTGTCGGGATACTTGGATTTTCGATGCTGACCCATGGTGATTTTGGATTAAGGAAATCCTGAAAACTCGCATCATTCAACAGTCAGACGCATGAGGAGGCAAGATGATCAAGGTGAGGAACGTGTTGGGATTTGTTGTCGCGGCCTCGTTGCTGCTTTCCAGCATGGTCGTGTCCGCTTCGGACAAATATCCGGAGGATACGCTGGTCATGGCCAATTTTCGCGATCTGCGGGATTTGAACCCGCATTTGTACGGAGGAGAACTTTTCGCCCAGAATCTGCTGTTCGAAGGACTGATCTTCCTCGGCAATGACGGGGAGCCCGAACCATGGCTTGCCGAAAGCTGGGAGGTCAGTCCTGACGGCAAGGTGTATACCTTCAAGCTGCGTGAGGACGTGATGTTTTCAGACGGCGTCAAGTTCGACGCCCACGCCGCGAAAAAGAACTTTGACGCCGTGTTGGACAACGGGGCGCGACACGGCTGGTTGGAGTCCGTGCGGATGATGATGGAAATCGAGGAATCCGGCAAACAGAGCGTGCGCGTGAAGGACGACCACACCCTGGAGATCGAGTTTTCCGCCCCCTACTATCCCTTCATCATCGAACTGGGAGTCACCCGGCCGTTCCGGATGCTGTCTCCGGCCTGCTTCAAGGACGGGACGACCAGGAACGGGGTGGCCTGCCTGGCCGGAACCGGGAGCTATGTCCTGGAGATGAACAGGGTGGACGAGTACTCGGAATTCGTCCGCAACCCGAACTATTGGGGGGAATCGCCGAGCATCGGGAAGATCGTCGCCAAGGTCATTCCGGACAACCAAGCCCGCCTGATGGCGCTGGACAACGGCGGGATCGACCTGATCTACGGCCTGCAACTGATCAGCCCCCAGGCCTTCCAGCAGTTTTCCGAAAAGAAGGGCTTCGCGGGCGCGCTGTCCGGACCGGTCTCCACCCGGATGCTGGTGCTGAACACCACCAGCGAGAATCTCCGGGACGTGCGGGTCCGCCGGGCGCTCCAGCATCTGACCAGCAAGGAGCTGATCAGCGAGCGGATCATGCTGGGGCTGGAAGCGCCGGCCCAGACGCTGTTTTCCAGGTCCATCCCCTATGCCGACATCGACCTCGAGCCCTATCATCATGACCTGTCCGCAGCCGAAAAACTCCTGGACGAGGCCGGGTGGGTGAAGAGCGGCCAGTTGCGCTCCAGGGACGGAAAGCCGCTGGAGATCACCCTGACCTACGATACCAACAAGGTCATGGAGCGGACCATTGCCCAGTTTCTGCAAGGCGAATGGAGCAGGGCCGGCGTCAAGCTGAACCTCGTGGGCGAGGAGGAACAGGCGCACCGGGATCGCCTGATGGCGGGCAATTTCGACATCTCCTTCAATATTTCCTGGGGCACGCCGTATGATCCGCAATCCTTCCTGAGCGGGATGCTCAAGCCCGTTTATGGGGACTATGCCGCGCAGCAGGGGCTGGCGGAAAAGCAAAGGATCGACGAGACGATTCTCAAGGCCGTGGCCGCGGTGGACGAAGGCGAGCGCCAGGCGCACTACACGTACATTCTGGAGACCCTGCACCGGGAGGCCGTGTATCTGCCCCTGACCTACGAGCGCAACAGGGCCATCTTCAATTCCAGGGTGGGCAACGTCGGTTTCAACCCCTCCCAGTTTGAAATTCCCCTGCAATTCATGACCGTGCAGTAAAGAGTCGGGCTTCCGAGTCTTCCCCGGAAGACCCGGAAGCCCTTTCCGGCGTCTTCGTCAACAGGCTGGACTCGTCCCGACGCTCACTCCCATCCCCCGGTTGCTCCCCATGCTTGCGTATATCGTCAGGCGGGCGCTCATCGCGCTTGCCGCGCTCCTCGCCATCTCTTTTCTTTCCTATGCACTGGTGAACGTCACCCCGGCGGACCCCGCCGAAGTGGCCCTGCGGGTCAACGACATTATTCCCACACCCGAGGCCATCGAGGAAATGCGCATCGAACTCGGCCTCGACGACCCGTTTCTGGTCCGGTACGTCAAATGGCTGGGCAACGCCGTGCGCCTGGATTTCGGAAATTCCTTCACGCACCGGAGCCGCAGCGTCACGGGAGAGCTGGCCCGCGCTTTTCCGTATACCGCCACCCTGGCGGGCATGGCCCTGGTCTTCGTGGTCTGCCTGAGCCTGCCCCTGGGCGTGGCCTGCGCGGTCTGGAAGGACGGTCTGTTCGACCGGGGCGTGCGTCTGGCGGTCTTCGCCGGCACGTCCATGCCGAACTACTGGCTGGCCTATCTGCTGATCTGGCTTTTCGCGCTCAAGTTCGGCGTCCTGCCCAGCAGCGGAACCAGTACCCTGGCCCACTACATCCTGCCGGCCATGGCCCTGAGCACGCTGTACATCGCGACCTACGTGCGGCTGATCCGCAACAGCATGCTGGAGAACATGAAGGAAAATCATGTCCTCTACGCCCGGGCCCGGGGCCTGAGCGAGAAGCGGGTCATCCTCGGGCACGTGCTCAAAAATTCCCTGCAATCCTCCATGACCGCCATCGGCGTGGGCATAGTCCGGCTGCTCTCAGGCACGGTGGTCATCGAGAACATTTTCGCCATTCCCGGGCTCGGCCGACTGTGCGTGGCCAGTATCTTCAACCGGGACTACCCGACCATCCAGGCCTACATCCTGGTCATGGGGGCCTTTTTCGTCCTGGCCAGCTTCCTGGTGGACGCCCTGCAATGCGCGCTGGATCCGCGACGCAAGTCAGGAGCAGCCAATGCGTAGCCTGTTCGCCAACAAGGTCGCGGTCGGCTGCCTCGGCGTGATCGGGCTGTTCTGCGTCGCCGGTGTGTTCGCTCCGTGGCTGGCCCCGCACGACCCCAACCAGATCGACGTCATCAACTCCCTGGCCTCGCCTTCCTGGGAGTATCCCCTCGGCACGGACCATCTGGGGCGCTGCCTGCTCTCCCGGATGCTGTTCGGAATCCGGATCACCCTGTTCTATTCCATGCTGACCATGGCCGTCACGGCCCTGGCCGGGGCGGCCATCGGCGTGATCTCCGGCTACGTCCGCGGCAAACTCGACGAGGTGATCATGCGCGTCTGCGACGTGATGCTCTCCTTCCCGTATGAGATCATGGTGCTGTGCATCGTCGGCATCCTGGGGCCGGGTCTGATGAACATCGTCATCGCCAATTTCATCGCCAAGGTGGCCTGGTACGTCAAAATGATCCGCTCCAGCGTGATCAGCTTTTCAGGCAGGAACTACATCCTCTATTCCCAGACCATCGGCACGTCCCGGCGGTACATCTTCTTCCGGCACCTCTTTCCCAACGTCGCGGCGGAGACCATTCTCCTGGCCACCCTGGACATCGGCTGGATCATCATCACCATCTCGACCCTGTCTTTCCTGGGCCTGGGCGTACAGCTGCCCACGGCCGAGTGGGGGGCCATGCTCAGCGAGGCGCGGGAAGTGCTGATGACCAACCCCGAACAGATGGTCATTCCCGGGCTGGCGATCATGATCGTGGTCGCGGCCTTCAACCTGTTGGGCGACAGCCTGCGTGACGTCCTGGATCCAAAGGAGAGCCAATGACCCTGCTGCGCGTCGAGAATCTTTCCATCACCCACCGTCACGATCGCAACCTGACCCCGCTGACCCGGGACGTCTCCTTTACCCTGGACGCCGGTGAGTGCCTGGGTATCGTGGGCGGCTCGGGCAGCGGCAAGAGCCTGACCTGCGGTGCGATCACCGGCCTCTTGTCCGAGCATCTTCTGGTTTCCGGGCGGGTGGAATTCAAGGGCGCGGACCTGCTGACCCTGTCCGCGAAAAAGCGGCGGGAACTGCGCGGCAGTCGGATCTGCATGATTCTGCAAAGCCCGATGACCGCGTTCAATCCCTTGTCCACCATCGGCGCGCAGATCGTGGAAACCGTCACCGCGCACCAGCGGGTCGCTCCCGCGGCGGCGCTGGATATGATGGCCGAGGCCTTTGCGCGGGTGAATCTGCGTGCCCCCCGGAGCGTTTTCAGAAAATATCCGCACGAACTGAGCGGAGGCATGCTGCAACGGGTGATGGCCGCGCTGGCCCTGGCCATGCGACCGGAAATCATCATCGCGGACGAGCCGACCACGGCCATTGATTACGTCAGCCAGCAGGACGTGATCCAGGAGTTGAAAACCATCCGCGAGGAGCACCAAACCGCCTTGATTTTCGTCAGCCACGATCTGAGCCTGGTCTCCCACGTGGCGGACAACGTCCTGGTGATGCGCGAGGGAATCGTGGTGGAGGAAGGGAATGCCAGGGCTGTGTTTTTCAGTCCGCGCCACGACTATACCCGCGGGTTGATCGAGAACCGTCAGAGCGTGATCCAAACCTTTGTCCAGGTCATGGGGCAGGCGTATGCTGCTTGAGGTGCGCAAGGTGACGAAAAGCTTCGCGATCCGGACCGGGCTGTTCGCGAAGTCCAGGCAGGAGGTGCTCAAGGGCGTGTCCTTTGTCATGGGGCAGGGCGAATGCGTCGGGATTGTCGGCGAGTCGGGCAGCGGAAAAAGCACGCTGGGCAGAATCATCCTCGGCCTGGAAAAACCGGACGGCGGTCTGGTGGCCTTTTCCAGGGAAAAGGCCGGCTCCGCCCTGGCGCGCAGCGTGGTCTTTCAGGACTACACCACGTCCGTGAATCCCCGGATGCGCATTGCCGAGGTCGTGGCCGAGCCGTTGCTGGCCCTGGGCTTGAACGCTTCGGCCCGGAAGAAACGGGTCGCGGAACTTCTGGAGGAAGTGGGGCTTTCCCAAGAGCTCACGGACCGTTATCCGCATCAGCTCAGCGGGGGACAGTTGCAGCGGGTGTGCATCGCCCGGGCCATCGCCCCGAAACCGGCCTTCATTCTTTGCGACGAGGCGGTGAGTTCCCTGGACGTGTCCGTACAATCGCAAATCCTGGCCTTGTTGCGCGACCTCAAGGAGCGCTACCGGATCTCCTATCTGTTCATCACCCACGACATTACCGTGGCCGCGTACATCTGCGACAAGCTGCTGTTTTTCAAGGACGGCCGAATCGTCGAGCAGCTCGACGACCTGGCCATGCTGCCCAGGGCTGAAAACCCCTATGCCCGGCAATTGCTGCGGGCCGCCCACTTTCTGGAAAAACCTTTTGCCCGCCGGATCGGTCATGGCTGAGACCCCTCTTTCTCATCGCGACTATCTGATGATCGCTCTCCCGTTCATCGCGGCCACGGTGACCCAGCCCCTGCTGGGCGCCGTGGACACCGCGGTGGTCGGGCACCTGGATTCCCCGATCTATATCGGCGGCGTGGCCATCGGCACGGTGATCCTGAACACCCTGTACTGGCTGTTCGGGTTTTTCCGGGTCAGCACCACCAGCCAGAGTGCCATCGCCCTGGGCACGGGCCGCGGGGAGGATCTGGCGGCCAGCCTGGCCCGTCCGTTCTGCATCGCCGCCGGAGTGGGGTTGGCGTTCATCCTGCTTCAGGCCCCCATCTGGCATACGGCCCGGGTCGTGATGGCCCCGGAGCCCGAAGTGGCGGAGCAGGCCCGGATCTACTTCACCATCCTGATCTGGGGTGCGCCGCTGGTCTTGCTGAACTATACCGTGATCGGCTGGCTGATGGGCCAGGCCCGGACCAGGGCGACGCTGGCCACCCAGGTCACCGGCAACGTGGTGAACATCATTCTGGACATCGCCCTGGTCACCTTCTGGGGCTTCGGGGTGGCCGGGGTGGCCGCGGCCAGCCTGGCGGCCCAAGCTCTGATGCTGGCCCTGGGGCTGTATTTCGTTTCGAAAACCGCGGACCTGCCCGTGGCCCGGTTCGTCGCCGCGGTGCGGATGCGCGGGGAAGACGTGCGGACCATCATCTCTGCAAACACCGATCTTCTTTTGCGCACGGTGTGCCTGCTGACCATGTTTTTCCTGATGACCAAGGTGGCCGCGTCCATGGGAACCAACGTCCTGGCTAGTAACGCCGTGCTGCTCCAGGTCACCTTTATCGTCAGCTACATCTTCGACGGCATTGCCAACGCCTCCAGCGTGTTTTCCGGGAAATCCGTCGGTCGACGGGACGAGCATCTGCTCCGGGCCACCATGCGGCGCACGACCCAATGGACGGGGGTTGTCATCGTTTTCCTGACCCTGGTCCTGTGGCTCTGGGGGGAGGGCATTGGCGCACTGTTCACCGATATTCCGGAAGTCCTCGTCGGCTACATGACCATCCAGCTCTGGGCCGTGGCCTTCCCATTGGTCGCCGGGTTCGGCCTGACCTTCTACGGTGTGTTCACCGGCAGCGGCGTCACGCGGCCCGTGCGGAATTCCACGTTTTTCGCGCTGATCGTCTTCCTGACCGGCCTGGCGATCTTCGTCAGCCCCTGGGGCAACCACGGGCTCTGGCTGTCCTTTCTCTTTTTTTATGTGGGCCGCGGCGCTTTTCTGATTCCGTATCTTGGGGCGGTGCGAAGCAAGGTTGGGGAGAAGGGAGAGGGCTGTGGGATGAGACCTGAGACCTGAGGGGGGAGACGTTCTTCGTTCTTTGTTCGTCGTTGGCGATTTGCGGAGGTGCTGGGGCACTAACTGTCAACCCGGCGCGGGTCGATTGGTTGAGCAAGCAAACCCATCACCTGGACTCCACTTCCCTCGCGTCAAAAAACGACCAATGAAGAACGACGAACGAAAAACAAGAAACTTCACATTAAGATATTGAAAGTTGTTTTCAAAATCGTTGACAGTCGACTTATTTACGAATAGGTCCTTTTTGCTGGGTTGAGGGTGTATTGAGTAGGGTGAATGGGCGGAATATGTGTTGTAAATCAAAGATAAATTTATGTCGGATGTATCCATGACCGTTGACAAGCCCGGTGTCGCGATGCGGTTGTATGGCGCGCTGGTCCGTCCGGTGGTGGACTTTGTTTACGGGTGGAGCGTGACCATCAAGGTCCGGCTGCTGCTCGTCGCCCTGATCGTCCTGCCGTCTATCGGCGGGTTGATCTTGCTGGAGTCCCGCCCGGCGGATCTGCAAACCTACTTCATCTTCGCCCTGGTCGGGACACTGGCCTTTATCGGGCCTCTTTCCAAGATCGTGGCCGACTATCTGGTCATGCGCGACCTGCGGGAGGTGGAGCGGTTTTGCCTGAAGCTGAAGGCCGGAAATTATCACGTCAAATTTGATTTGCCACCCCAGGCGGACGAGGAGCGGGACATTCTGGTCCTCAAGCGCAACCTGAACTGGATGGCCCACGTGATTTCCCGCCGGGAGATGCAGTTGGAGGCGGAACTGGCCAAGACCCACAAGGAGCGGGTCCGGTTCGCGGACATGTCCCTCAGGGACCAGCTCACCGGGCTGTTCAACCGGCGGGGGATGGAGGAGAAGCTGAGTGAGTTGGCTCACGAGGCCTGGACCACGGATCGTCCGCTGACCATGCTCTTCCTGGACGCGGACAAGTTCAAGGCGGTCAACGACACGTATGGCCACCAGGCCGGGGACGATCTGCTGCGCAATCTGGGCGCGATCATCCGGGCCAACGTCAGGGAGGGCGTCGACGTTCCCTTCCGCTACGGCGGCGACGAATTCGGCGTCCTGCTGGTGGGTATCGAACTGGAGCGGGCCGAGGCCATCGCGGGGCGGGTCCTGCGGGCCTACAATGAGATTCGGATCGGTGAAAGCAGCCTGAGCATCGGCGTCGCCACGATGGCCAAGACCAAGGACGGATACCTCGACGACGCCGTGCGGATGCTGTCCCAGGCGGACCAGGCCGCCTACGAGGCCAAGCGCGGAGGAGGGAGCCGCGTGCATGTTCACAAGGAGAGCGCATAACATGTTCATGGGATCGGAAGTGTTTCGTTCGCGGGAGGAGTCGTTGGGATGTGGGGCGTCGGGCGGGGTTTTAGGCGAGGCGTTGAGCGAAGCGGGGTGCGCTTCCGGGGTCTGCTGCGAGTCCCTGCACCAGATCGCGGCTGCGCTGGGAAACGCCATCGACGCCAAGGACCATTCCACCAGTTCCCACTCCCGGCAGGTGGCCGACCTGGCCCGCTGCCTGGCCCAGCGGGCGGGCATGTCCATCCACCAGGCCGAGGTGATCCACATCGCCGGCCATCTGCACGACATCGGCAAGATCGGCATCCCGGACGAAGTGTTGTGCAAACGCGAACCGCTGACCGACGCGGAGTGGGCCATGATTCGCCGACACCCGGACATAGGGGCCGGGATCGTCGCCCCGGTGCACATCATGAACGGGTTCACGGGCATCGCCAAGATGATCCTGCACCACCATGAACGCTGGGACGGACGGGGCTACCCGAATCGGCTGCGCGGCGACAACATCCCCCTGGGGGCGCGGATTCTCTGTCTCGCGGACAGCTTTTCCGCGATGATGGAATCCCGGGCCTACCGAAACCGACTGACCCTGGGCGGCTCCATCGAGGAACTCCGCCGCAACGCCGGAAGCCAGTTCGATCCGGAACTGTGCGGGCTGATGGTCGACATGCTACGGGAAGCCGGAGTGGCGGACGAATACTGTACGCTGGATCTGCTGGTCACCCGGATCATTGCCTCGGATCATCAGTTTCCGTAAAGCTGGCCGGGAGGAACGGGAGGTGTATCATGAATGGCTTGAACAAGATTTTGACGGCGCGTGAAGATATCCTGGCCGCGACCAGGAATCCGCCGCCCGGCGGGGATTATGTCTGGGACGGCCAGGACGAAGCCGACCGCCCCCTGGCCCGCAAGGAAATACAGGCCGCACTTGAAGTCGTCCGCAAGGGCCGAGGCCGCCCTAAAGGGTCAGGGACGAAAGAACAGGTGGCCGTTCGTTTCGACAAGGATATCCTAGAGGTCTTTCGTGCGTCCGGTCCAGGCCGGCAGACGCGCATGAACGACGCCCTGCGCGACTGGCTCAGGACGCATTCACCGACATAGGTGGGCTGAGGGATGAGACCTGAGTACTGAGGGGGCGGTTGACGTTCTTGGTTTGTTGTTTTTCGTTCGTTGTTCTTGGTTCCTCGTCGAGGATTGGAGGATGGGCGGAGGTTGGGGAGAAAATTAAATCCCCACGGAATCGCGGACCAATCCCCTCCTGGGAGGGGCCAGAGGTGGGTGACGGGTGGAAGGGGCTACCGATCCATGAACGAAGAACGGCGAACATTAAGAAAACACTGATCTTGAAAATAATTTTCAAAATGCTTGACAGGTTTTTCATTTCGGGCTAGAGGTACACTCGAATTTGGTCACGGATCGTTCTACGGGCTTCGGACGCGCAAGCGGTCGCGGAGCAAGTGGGGGCGGGACGACGGCACATACGTAGGGGAAAGGAATTGTTTCCCTGTTATGCCGTGGTCCCGCTTTTTTTTGGTCCGTGAAGTTTTCAGCCGTGATTTCGTCTGGATCGGCAAGGGCGAGTACCTTGTTCTGGTGTGGCAAAGAGTAACGTAAACAGGAAAACGATAATCGGAATCCTTACCTTGTATGTATAAAGTGCAATCCGTTCGAATGATCTACTCTGGTCCATCGTCCGGCCCGGTCAGCCGGTCCGACTGTTCACATCACGCGCCCAGGCCGAACCCGTTTGAGGTTCGGGACGATGGGCGGGAGACGAAACAGGAGACGGGCATGACCAATGTATTGCGCGGAGTGCATACTCCGATCCTTGAAAAGATCCTTGAACTTTATACCGACCTCTATCTCCACGATGGCTTCGGGACCGTCACCGTGGAGATGCGTTTTCTCAAGCGGGGTCAGAAAGAAATCATCGTCAGCAGCGGAAAGGAATACCGCTTCGTGGTGGATTGGCCGGAAGGCGCTCGCGAGGAGGGGAAGTGATGCGCCCCTCCACGTCTCCCGCGAGCAGCCGTTCCCTACCTCCAAGCACGACCTTCCACCCGGCGACCTTCCGTGACGACGATGACGGGCGGCAAGTGTTGCGTACCGTTGATTACCGGCAAATCTGTCATGCAGACTCCATCAACACTCCTTCCAAGTCGGTACGCGACACACGACCGGCGCTCCAACACTCCCGCACCGAACCTAAACAGCGATCCTCCATGCGTTGTTTCACGGTAGCGGGAATGGACGGGGCGTCGGTCGTGCCGGTCGGTCTGTCCCCCCCCCCAAGGGGGGGATGTTATTCCGTTCGTTGTTCTTCGTTCTTGGTTGGTGGTTTGCGGTAGTGCTTGGTCATTGCCGGACAGCACTGCCAGCCTGGCAGTGGCGGATTTCCGGAGCAAGCCGTGCAACCGGCGGTAATCCAACTGCTCGCGCAAGAAAACGAAGAACGAAGAACAACGAACGAAAAAACACATTCGAGGAGGTGATGCCGAACAAGAAAAACGCTTCCCCTGTCGCGGCGAGGGGCCGGAAGGGGAGAGTTGGTGGGGAGGATTTGAATACGTCAGGGATGACGTAGGCGGGGGTTCTCCTCATCGGCTGTGTGTATCGGAATTGTTGGTCTTTTGTTTCGCGGTAGACTCTGGGGGTGAGTTGCTGCTCCATTCAAACCCTCATTTTTTATACGGAGTTAATCTCATGTTGAAACGGAAAATGAATCGGAAAAAAGGACAGCTAGGTTTCACCCTTTTGGAAATCCTGGTGGTCGTGGCCATCATGGGCTTCCTGGTCGCCATGGTTGCTCCTCGGTTCGCGGGCATCACCGACGGCACCATCGACGTGGTTTGCGACACCAACCAGCAGCGGCTGATCTCAGTCCTTGCCGCGTTTAATGAGCAAAAGGGTACCATGCCCGGCGGCATGGTCAACTTGGTGGATGAAGAAGGTCCTCTCACCGCTGGTATCGCTGCCGAATATCTCCGGCCCACGCACACCGGCGAACTGGAATTCCCGGACGAGGGGCAGGCCACCTTCTTCGAGGAATTTTTTGAGCGGAACCTGTTCCAGGTGCATATCCTGGACGCGGATGAGGCCGCTGAATTGCGTGCCATGGGCGTAGGCTCGGTATACAACCTGAACGCCTATAACTACGAAGGTCTCGACAGCGCTGCTGGCTACACTGTAGCCACTGACCAGCAAAATCCTCTGCGTCGCGTTGGCGTCAATGAAAACCTGGGCGTGCTCATGGTCGGCATGGGTTATGACGGCGCTGCTTGGGCCGGCCCTGTCGCCGATGCGACTGCTGCAGGTCTTATTGAAGTCGACGGAGAAGGCTACGGTAGTTGGGGCAATCCGGATTGGTTCGGTCGCATCATCCTGGGCGTGGGCCCGGATTCCGATCTGATCAAGCAAGGCATGATCTCCGCAGCTGGCTTGTGCCCTGGCGGGATCAACAACGAGCAGGTCTTCTGGAACAACTACAACGTGCTTCTGCCGCGTTTGCAGGCCACCATCGACCGTTACGCCACTGGCCAGGTTACGGGTTTGTTGGGCAAGTCCAACGGCGGCTCCTATCGCGCTTTCGATCTGACCGAAGCCCAGGAAGGCTACATGTTCCTGACCCAATGCCCGGAAGGCCACCGCTTCGCCACGGCTGACGAGTTCACCGTTTGGGGCGTTTATGCCTATGCCGACATTGACGACGTTGACCTGGATAGCATTCCTGCTGCCTTGGAAACCTTGGAAGTCAATGACTAATCGCGCGGCAATCTGACTTAATCCTCCATTCCAACCCACAACCCCACGGGAGGGCCTTTTGGCTCCTCTCGTGGATTTTGAAAATGACTTGCTTTTTATCTTTGCATGCCACCCAGGAGGGGGATCGTTCGTCTCGTCCGCCTCGCATGGGCCCTCCAAGCGGCTCTCCTTCCTGGGTGAGATGAGAAGATGTTGTTTCGTTCTTGGTTCGTCGTTGGAAAGCCAACCTACCCCTGGCCCCTCCAGGGAGGGGATAAAGGGATGGTTGAGGGATTACAGATGCACATCATCCAGGGGAGGCAACCCGGAGTCCATATCCGGAAAAATCTCATTGATGGCGGACAACGTGGCAAGCGTACCCAGCAACCCTTTTGTCCTGACCGGCTCGATGATCAGCCGATCACCCTCACGGCGGATGATGGCCGAGTCGGCATCCAGTTCAAACTCCTTGGGAATGCGAATGGCTTGGCAGCAGCCACTGCGAAAAATACGAACATGACGCGCCATATTCATGCAGATCCCTCCTTTCGTCGTCAGCATGTATTCTGCCTAGATCGGCCGGGAGATGTGCGTCAAGAACGACGAACGACGAACGAAGAACGGCAGCATAGCCGCCGAACGACAAACAGCGGCGTAGCCGCAAAACGAAGAACGACGAACAAATTTACATGGAAAACAAAGGCTTCACCCTCCTGGAAGTGCTTGTCGTGGTCGGGATCATGGGCTTGATGGCAGCCATGATCTGGCCCATGCGGGGGACTTTGGACGATTCGCAGCGGGAACGGGTAACCATCGAGAAAATGGACGCCATCGTCGAGGCCATCCTCGGGCACGAGCAGATCAAGGACCACTATGACCTGAGCCGGACCATCGGCGGGTATGTGGGGGATATGGGGAAGTGGCCGAAGTTGTATGAGCCGGGCGGGACCGGCGGTCTGGACGGGAAGCGTGGAGAGTTTGTCGGAGGGCGATTCCAGTGGGAGCGGCCGTTCAAAAATCTAATAATTGATGGCGACACGAAAAAAGAAAGCCTGGGTCAGCCACGGGGGCTGTGGACGAAGGACGAGCTTGAGGCAGATGATGACAGAAAAAAATGGAAAGGCCCCTACCTGACCCCGCCGGTAACCCGCAACCCGGCCCTGGGCAAACACTACGCCAAGAATCAGGCGGAATATGAGGGCTTGGATCCAACTGACCGTGAATATTTCCACCTGCTGCAAGGCAGCGAACAGCTCACGGACGGCTGGAACCGGGCGTTCCGGTTTTTTATTACGGATGGAGGTGAAACCTTCTGTCTCGTCTCCCTGGGGCGACGCGGGTTTGGGTACGAAGATGATTATGAACAGGACTGCGACCCGGATTCCCCGGAAAACCAGGGCAAGATCGTCAGGGCGTTGCGAAAAAGCGATTTGGAGGCGGTACGAGCCCAGTCGTCTCGGCGAAGCACCGTGGTCACGAAACTGATCTTCCTCACTGAGGACCGTATCGAACAGGACATCGTCCGGTCTCTGATCGGCGAATCCCCGTCGGGCACGAATACGGGATATACAGGTGATCTGCTGGATTGGCCGGAGTTGTTTAATTGGGTGTGCAAGCTGGAAAGTGTTATATATCCATGCGGAACCGTCTGCCGAGTATCTTCCGGCCCAAATAGCGGAGATTGGCGGGTGATCTCCGAGAGCCGGGATGATGAAGGCGACATTGTGAGTGGGAGTTACCAAAACGATGCAGGGGCGGTGATTACCTGCTCCGGGGGAACGTGCATCAACGCTGATTCGGAAGTGGGTGCTTTCGACTGCGTCTTGCCCGAAGGCCGCTGGGAAAAGGAATATCAAGGGCAGCCGTTCACTGTAGGGCAGCCTCGTGGACTATGGGATAAGCAAGCTTTGGACTCGATTCTTCAAGAAAGCGAATTCGGCGTAGGCTGGCGGCACGCTTACCTGCCCAAGCCGAATCTCGGGGCCTTTCCCACAGCATCCGATATTGTTGAAGACGAATATGTGCTGGATGCCTTCGAGGTCATGCTTCATATTTTTAAGATCGAGGACCAGGGGGGAACGCAATTATTGATTGCTTCAGGTGGTCCTTCAGAGAGTATTTTTATGCCCATTGCTCTGAAAGATGGCGAGAGCGAGGATGATCGCCGCCATTTTCTCCACCCCGCGCCACCAACGGGGGAGATGACCATTGCCGAGGAAATCACAAAAACTCGTAACCTCCTGGAGCACCGAACCGGAACATTCAAGCTGGCGGAATTCGGAGAGCAGGCCGAGAAAACCCACAAGATCGAAGACGCAGAGGGTAACGTCATCGCTACTTACGACAACCGGGACAACATCACCCGCCTAGTCCGGCGCAACGAATGGCTGCCTGGGTTCATGGACGTGACGGTGGTAGTCCAAGATGCGCTTGAGACCGATGAATTGGTTTGCTGGATTCTCGGAGTTGTGGATCAGGACGGAACACCTCTCGAATCTCCCTCAACAATAATTGAATCGAATTGGGAGTCAGAGAAAGGAAGAGAATTGCGGATAAAGTACGATGACGGTGGTGAGAACATACTGGTTACCGGTGGAAGATACCTGGATTGTCGGCTTAAAGAAGGCTCCGAACCGGAGAAGGCGTGGGAAAAGATACTCAGCATCTATGGCCATCCTTCACGAATAGCGGACCGAGATTTTACCTTGCGAAAAGCGAACTTTACCCCTTTGCCTGAAGAATAATCCGGCAGGACGCATCAAGGAAAAACAGCTTACAAGGTTATTCCCCTGAGTCATCCCATTTAACCAACGCATCAAGTGACTCATCCCTGACTCCTCCTAGGAGGGGAATGATGCGCTGATTGGCGAGGATTTGAGGTTTACGCTTCACCCTCCTCAATTTCGCGGCAGCACCTAAACAACTAAGAACAAACAACTAAGAGCAAACAACGAAGAACAAACAACGAAGAACAAACAACTAAGAACGACGAACGAAGAACGAAGAACAACGAACAAACAACATCCAACCCCCACCTACCTCAAACCAAACATGCCCCGTATCTCCCCCTCCAAAATCCGTCGTCCAAACTTCTCCAAGCTCCTGTCCCGCCTGCCCATGCCCAGCAGTTTGTGTTTGGGCGTGGAATACGTCGAGGACGAGATCCATGCCGCATTGGTGCGGGCTAGGGGGCGTGAGCGGGAGATCTTGGAGTATGTGGCGATCAAAACATCCGAAGCCGGGGACGATCTGCCGGGTATTGTCCAGCTCCAGGAAATCCGTAACCGCCTGAACTGCAAACAGAACATCCAGACTGTTTTCGTCACGCCCCTGGCCAGGGTGGTGATTCTGCCCATGAACCGGGAGCGGGTTCTGGGCATGCGCAGCCATTTGCTGACCGAGGCCGTGAAATGGGAGGCCGAGACCTATACCGGCGTTCCCGGACATCTGTCCCTGGCCGGGGTGGAGGTAGAGAAACCCCGTGAAGAACCGGGGCAGATTCGGGAAGAGCAAGAAGAAATCATGGTCCATGTGGCCGTGCTGGAACAGAACGTTTACCGTGCGGCCAAGGAACGCTTCCGCCTTGCCGGTCTGAAGCTGACTCGGGTCTATCCCGGAGAGGTCTGCTTTCATGTGCCTTTGTTGTATCAGCATGCGGAATCGGACCGGGGCGTGCTGGAGATCGGCACGGCGTCCTCGGGGTTCGCCCTGCTGCGCGGGGGCTCGACTCTGGCCATCAATGCCATGAACGTCACGGCGGAAATGATCCGGGCTCACCTGGACGGGCGGACCATGACGGACCTGGAAGACAGTTTGCGCTTCAACTTTGGACAGGCACCGGGGCCGCTTCCCGTCGCCATGACTGGAGTTGGGGCCCTGGACCACCGCATCGTGGCCTTCCTTCGAACCCTCTCCCCCACTGGCATTGAGCCGGTACGTCTGCAACGGACCTCCGGACTGACCACGTCCGGAGCCGAGGAGGGGCCGATCTTCGCCACGGCCGCGGGCGCGGCCATGCGCGAGCTGGGCGGCAAGGGCATGCAGACCATCGGCATTACCGACGCCGTGCCCGCAGCGGTGCGCATCCGGCAGAGCATCTACCTGATGCCCCTGGCCGCGGCCTCGTTCCTGTTCGTGGTCCTGTTGGGTCATAACCTGTTGATGCGCTATCAGGAGAAAGATCTGCTGGAGCAGCGCCGGGGCATCGAGACCCAGCTTGCCGAGCGCAAGAAGGAGCACGACGAGGCCAACCGTCTGCAAGGCGAGATCCAGAAGGTGGACGAGCGGCTCAGAGAGTTGCGGAGGCAGGTGGCCTATATCAAGGATGAATGGGACAAGCCCCTGAGGGACAGGATCAACCTGTACGAGGCCCTTGTTCGTCATCTTCCGGTGACCGTGGCTCTGACCGATGTCCGTGAAAATCAGCGCGAGCCGGGCCTGATATCTGTATCCGGCGAGGCCCTTTCCGCGTCCGCGATCCTCGAATTCGCGATGCGTTTGCGGGAAGAGGCTGGACTGTCCGTGGTCGTGCGGCGCCTGGAGCCGCTGCAACAGGCACGGGGCAAGAGCGCCTCCCATCGGTTCGAGATGCACCTGGAGGCGGGAAGTGGCACGAAGACTGACCAAACTTGAGAAATTCGGCCTGATCGCCGCAGTGATCACGGGCATGCTGTTCTTCTACCTCAAGCATGTCTACGACCCCCAGCAACGAGCCCTGGTCCGAGCCCAGGAGCAGTTGAACCGGAGCATCACCCAGTTGAATGAAATGCAGACCGCGGAACCACCGTTTCAACTCCGTCGGCGTCTGGAAACCCAACAGGAGGCCCAGGCGGAACTGGAGGCGGAACTGGCGGGGTTGGACATCCGCACAGGCGACGAGGAAGCCCTGATCCGCGCACAGCACTGGGCCTACCAGGAAATGGAGCGCCGGAACCTGCGGGTGGTGAATGTGGTTCCCAAGAACGAGGAAAAGAAATTCTTCAACTGGAAGGTGTTCCGGGTTACGGCGGAAGGGGATTTCGCGGGGTTCGTCGACCTGCTGCGGGAGATGCGCGCTCATAGCACGCCGATGCTCGTGGAACAGGTCAGCGTCACCAGGGAGGACAAGCCCTGGATGCTGAAAATTGTCATGGATTTGTGGGTTATGGGGTAGTAGGTCACTGAAAATAATCCTCTTATTCGCGGAGTCGCGAAACGGATTTGGTACGTGAGCAAACAATTTGAGATAACGGGAATCATGATCATGTACGTTTTGAAGCATTCCGTGTTCAAAGCCGGGCTGGCCGGCGCGTTGGTCTTTTGCGTGATGTGCTGCTGGACCGCTTCGGCCTTGGCCCGAGAGCCGTTCTTCAGCCCCACGCCGCCCATGGAAGCTTACGATTTCCCCAAGGCCGCCGACGACATCAAACTACGCGGCCTTCTGCTTACGGAAGACACCTTTCGGGCCGTGGTCTACATACAGTCTCTGCGCGGTTATCGGGTGCTCCGGCCCATGGATCGGCTGGAAGTGATCGTGGACGGCCTGCGGCACGAGTTCCGGGTTGAGGGCATGGGCGAGCGCCGCTTGGTGCTCCGCGGACAGGATGATTACTGGTATGAGATCGGGGTGGAGCAGCGTGACTAAGCATATTTTTCCCTTGGCAAAGGCGCATCATGCAGCAGGCATCGCCGGGGCCGGTCCCAAACCCACCCCTGACCCCTCCCAGGAAGGGAATTTGCACACTGCTGTTGGCGCCAACTCAACGCAACCCACGGTTATGGAGCTTTCAACTTCAAAGTATCCGCAGACCTCTCCCCTCCTGGGAGGGGTCGGGGATGGGTTGTTCCTTCTCGTTTTCCTCCTTCTCTTCCTGTCCGGCTGCAAAACCGTGCAGCCTGCAGCGGACCTTCGGTACGTGTCGCCGGTGCCCGTGCTTGAGCGGAACACCGAGCCCGTCGTGCGCATCCCTCAAAAGGATCCGGACATGCGGCTGATCAGCGCCTATCAGCCCACGGGACAGGACCAGTTGATGCGTCCGGGGTTTCGCCATCCGGCCGGCAGTCGGAAGGTCAAGGAGGTTTTTTTTCAAGACGTGCCTCTGGAAATCGCGGCGGAACTGCTCAACGAGGTGGGCGGGGTGAACCTGATGCTTCAGGGGCCGGTGGCCGGGCGCGGGGTGCGCCTGTTTCTTCAGGACGTATCCTTGAGCACGGCGGTGGAAGCTCTGCTTCGGGGCAACGAGTTGTGGTATCGTACTGACGGCAACGTCACCGCGGTGATGAGCGAGGAGGCGTTCGCGAACAGCATGGTCTTTCAGCGTTCCGAGAAGATCCAGGCTTTCTTCATGCGCTACACCAATGCCAAGGACATGGCCGCCCTGCTTTCCACCATGCTCGGCCCGGACGTGGACTATCGGGAAATGTCCGGGGAGTCGGTCTACGGGCATTTGGAGGCCCGTGCGGTGGGTGCCGGGGCCACAACCAGCACGACCTCGTCGGCGCTGACCGATGACGAGCGCAAACTGCTGGTTCAACTGGGCGAGGCCGAGACCGTCTCCCAGATCGAGGATGCCGTCAGCAGCGTTGGTCGGCGTCTTCCAGCGGTGATCACCGTGTTCAAGAAAAATAACTCCATCGTGGTTCGCTCCACGGACGAGGGGCTGTTGCGGCATATTACCGGCCTGATTCGCGAAATGGACACCCCAATCCGGCAAGTGCTGCTGGAGGTGAAGATCGTGCGTCTGGACCTGGGGGATGGGTTCGAGTCGTTTTTCGACCTTTCCTACTCGGATATCGGAAATACCAGTGATAGAAATATCAGCCGCGACGGGCTGTTTTTTTCAGATTTTGCGACCCTTGGCGCGGTTTCCTCCCTGGCCGAAACGTTCAGTTACGTTTTCGCGACGGATATCCTCCGAGCCCGACTCGAATTGTTCGCCCAGGCCAACAGGCTGCAAACCCTTTCCTCGCCATTCCTGATGACCGCGGACAATGCCGAGGTCCGCTTTTTCGTGGGCGAGCAGGTCCCGCTGCGGACCGGCGTGGAAAAAGAGACCGTTTCCCTCTCCGATTTGCGCGAGACGGTGATCTTCACCGTGACCGTGGAAAACCGAGAACTTGGGACGGACCTGGAAATCAAGAGCTTCATCAACGCGGACAGGACCATCACCCTGGAAATTGTGGCCAATATTGAATCACCGAAATTCAACGTGAACTCCATCACCCTGATCAACGACATGACCGGAACCCCGGTGACTTTTCCCCTGGACGGCCTGGACAAGAACGAACTCCGTTCAATCATGGCCGTACCTTCGGGGAACACGGTGGCTTTAGGTGGATTCATTCGCCTGGAAGACAGGGATTTCGAACAAAAGGTCCCCCTGCTGGGCGACATCCCGGCTCTGGGCTACCTGTTCAAACGCGTGGAACGTCGAGCCTCGCGCACCGAAACCGTGATCCTTGTCACTCCCCATATCATTGGCGCACCTGGGGAAGGGGCGGACACGACGCGGAGGTTCCTGGAAAAAAACAGCCGCGTTTTGGACGAGGCGGAAGAGGCGAAAGAGCGCGTGATTCCGGAGGGTATGTTGTTTAAGCCGGTGGAAGAGTGAAGGGGGAAGGAAGAGATGTTGTTTTGTTCTTTGTTCTTGGTTCTTCGTTTGCGGAAGATGTTGTTTTGTTCGTCGTTCGTTGTTCTTCGTTAAAATGCCAACCACCCCTGGCCCCTCCAGGGGAGGGGAATGGTCGGCGGTTCCGAGGATATTCAGCTTGACGCTCCAACCTCCGAAATCTCGTGGAAACCAAGAACCAAGAACGAAGAACGACGAACCGACAACAATCACATCACCGAGGACGATATCCTGTCATTGGCATACTTGTGGATCAGGGAACTGATCAATGTTTGGTACGGGATGCCTTCCCGGATGGCCTTGGCCTTGATTTTTTGGATGTCGGATTCCAGGAGGCGGATGCTGATGGCTTTTTTTTTGTTGATCGTCCTGTCGACCAGGTCTGAAAAAGCCCGCATCTCCGCGGCCATGTCCGGGGGCTGTTGATAGTTGTTCCGGTGGATCGATTCGATCATCTCCTGCTCTTCCTGGTCCAGGTAGGGGATGGTGTTCATGATTGGGGCTCCTTTTTGAGAAGATGAGCGTATTTCTTATGATATTTTCTGTCGGGATAGATTGTTTTCAAAAAAACGCTGGGTTCGCTTTCCACGAATGGAACAATATGGACATACCCATTGAGATCGACCACCAAAATTTTTTGATGGGGGTACCTGTCCCGGCGAGGATGGACTTCGATGGCCAGAAGTCTGTTTTCCTGGACTGCCAGCAGGACATCCTCGAAACAAATCCCGCGTTGCTCAAGGAGTCGCGAATTCTTGTCCTCGCTCCAGAGTAGGTTTTTCAAAGTTCAAATCTCCTTGGAGAATGTAATGAATATACAGAGTGAATACAAGAGACGACAGGCGTTGTTTTGTTCCTTGTTCATCGTTCTTCGTTGAAATGCCAATCACCCCTGGCCCCTCCCAGGAGGGGGCAGGCTCAGCGCTGGATCGGGAGGGGGAGACTTTGGCTCGGTTTCCGACGACGAACAAAGAACGACGAACATAATAACATTTTCCGACAACGAACAACGAACAACGAACAACGAACAACGAACAGATAAACGAACACAAACCCATGACCACCATCACTCAACAAATCGTAAAAGAGCACAAGCCCGAGAGCATGGAGGAACTGTTGGCCAAGACCGTGGAGTTGGATGCTTCGGATTTGCATCTGACCTATGGCGAGCCGCCGGTGTTCCGGATTGGCGGGGATCTGCGGCCCATGAGTTGCGAGGCGTATGCGCATGAGGAGATTCGGGGTTTGCTTGATCAGGTCATGCCGCCGCGCTACGCGACGGTGCTGGAGGAGAAGCGCTCTGTGGACTTTGCCGTGAGCAGCTCCTCGGTGGGACGGTTTCGGTTCGCGGCCTATTATCAACGCGGGGCCTTGTCTCTGGCCATCCGCCTTCTGGCCAAGGGCATCCCGGATTTTCAGAGCCTGGGCCTGCCGCAGAGCATGGCCCGGCTGCCCACGTTCCGGGACGGGCTGGTGTTGGTCACCGGCGTGACCGGCTCGGGCAAGTCCACCACCCTGGCGGCGATCATCGACGCCATCAACCGGGCGGAGCGCAAGAACATCATCACGGTGGAGGATCCCATCGAGTACGTGCACCAGAACTGCAACTGCATCATCAATCAGCGGGAGCTGCACACGGACGTGCACTCTTTCCCCGACGCGCTGCGCGACTCCCTGCGCGCGGACCCGGACGTGATCCTGGTGGGCGAAATCCGGGACCTGGACACCATGCGCACCGCGATCATGGCCGCGGAAACCGGACATCTGGTCTTTTCCACCCTGCACTCCAAGGACGCCATGTCCAGCGTGAACCGCATGGTGGGCTCGTTCCCGGCCGGGGAGCAGACCCAGATCCGGCAGCAGCTTTCCTCCACCCTGCGGGCCGTGGTTTCCCAACGGCTTCTGCTCCGGGCGGACAAAAGCGGACGGGTTCCGGCGGTGGAATTGATGTTCGCCACCACGGGCATTTCGAACCTGATCCGGCTGGCCAAGGACGACATGATCTACTCGGCCATTGAGACCGGCCAGTGCGACGGCATGCAGACCATGGAGCAATCGCTCATCGGCCTGATGGAGACCGGACTGATCTCCAGCGAGACGGCCCTGCTTTCGGCCAAGAACCAGGAAATGATGCGCAATCGCCTGACCTTGCGCGGCCTTCTGAATACCGGGACGTGTACGTCCAGGAGCAGGGTTCGTCCGGTACCTTCAAGTGTCGGAAACGGAGCCAGATAGATCATGATGACCCGCGGCGACCGCTTCGGCGGCTACCTGGTTCAGCAGGGCCTGATCACCTCGGAGAACCTGGAGCATGTTCTGTCCGTGCAGCGGGTGGTCCAGGAAAAGATCGGTCAGTTGCTGATCCGGGAGGGGCTGCTCACCGAGGATCAGGTGATGCGGGCCTTGTCCGAGTTCACCAAGATTCCCCTGTACATCGGAAACGGGACGCCCTCGGATCCTCGTGTGGTGCGCCTGATTCCCGAAAAAATGGCTCGCCGGGCCGGGGTGATGCCCTTGATGCGCAACGAGGCCAATGAACTCTTGCTGGCCTGCAACGGACCGGTGCCCCGGGCCATGCTCCAGAATATTTCCCGCCTGGTCCGTGCCCCGGTGCGTCTGGTTCTGGTCACGGAGCGGCAACTGCGCAAGCTCCAGCAGATGGCCTACGCCCGGGAATTCGACACCACGATCGACTTCCGGACTCAGGCGGTGAACGGTGAAGATCTGAACGTGGTGGTGGAGCTGCTGGAGAAGCTGATGGTCCGGGCCATTTCCCAGAACAACGTGTCGGACATTCACTTTGAACCGGAAATGGACGGCTTTCTGGTCCGTTTTCGCGAGGACGGGATGCTGCGCCGGGTGGAGTCCCTGCCCGCGGGCATGGGCCAAAAGCTGATCTCCCGGATCAAGGTTCTGGCCAACCTGGATATCGCCGAACGTCGCGCCCCCCAGGACGGCTCCTTCGCCTTCCAGCCCACACGGCTGAAGGTTGAGGTGGAAGCCGTGAACCTGCGCGTGTCCATCCTGCCGGTGAACTACGGCGAAAAGGCCGTGCTTCGCCTGCTGCCGCCCCACGACGAGGAGGTCCGGCTGGACTCCCTGGGCATGGATGAAACGAGTCTGACCAGGTTCAAGTCCATCCTGCGCTCCCCGCATGGTCTGATCCTGGTCACCGGCCCCACGGGATCGGGGAAGTCCACGACCCTGTACGGGGCCCTGCAACTGCTGCGCTCGGATACGACGAACATCACCTCCCTGGAAGATCCGGTGGAACTGACCCTGCGCGGGGTGAACCAGACCCAGGTGGACGGCGGCGTGCGGCTGGACTTCGCCTCCGGGCTGCGGTCCATCCTGCGCCAGGACCCGGACATCATCATGGTCGGCGAGATCCGGGACACGGACACCCTGCGGGTCTCCCTGCGGGCCTCCATCACCGGCCACCTGGTGCTCTCCACCCTGCACACCAACGACGCGCCCAGCTCCTTTTCCCGGCTCCTGGACATGGGCGGGGAGTCCTTCCTGGTGGCCGTCTCGGCCCGGGCCATCCTGGCCCAGCGCCTGGTGCGCCTGGTCTGCGCCCACTGCAAGCAACCCCGGCCCGTGAACCGGGCCGAACTGGACATGCTGGGCCTGCGGGACACGCCCGAGGGCGCGTTCATGATCCACCGTTCGCTCAATGGCTGCGAGCTGTGCAATCACAAGGGCTACAGCGGCCGGGTCGGCCTGTTCGAACTGCTGGTGGTGGACGAGGAACTGCGCGAACGCATCATGCACGGCGCCACAACCCACGAAATCGCCCGCACGGCCAAAGCCGCCGGCAACTACCGCTCCCTGCTGGAAGACGGCGTGGACAAGGTGAAAATGGGTTTGACCACGCCGGAGGAGATTATGCGGGTGACGATGGAATAGATGTTGTTTCGTTCGTCGTTCTTTGTTCTTTGTTGGAGTAGCGAGCTTTCTTTTTACTGTCGTGCGCTGATTTGAATCAAGAACGAAGAACAAAGAACGAAGAACAGCGGCGTAGCCGCCAACGAAGAACGACGAACAAAGAACGAGAAAACATCATGCCCTATTTCGACTGCCGCGCCATGGATCCGGGCGGGAACATGATTCGGTTGCGCATCGAGGCTGAGAGTCAGGGGGGGGCGGCGGCTGAGGCGCGGGCCAGGGGGGTGACCCTGATATCCGTGGAGGAGGCCGGGGGCGGCGGCGGTTTTGATGCATTTTCGCCCACGCGGTTTCTGCCCGTGACCACCAAGGACAAGGTGCTTCTGTTTCGGATGCTGGCCACATTGGTCAAGTCCGAGGTCACGGTGACCCAGGCCATCCGCATTCTGCACGACCAGACCGATCGAATGAACGTCAAGGCCGTGCTGGCCGAGGTTCTGTCCAGGGTCGAAGGCGGTTCGCCGCTTTCCGAGGCTTTGGCCCACCATCCGCGGGTGTTCTCGCCCATGATGGTCAATCTGATCCGGGCCGGGGAAATGGGGGGCATCCTGGACACGGTCTTTCAGCGCATCGCCGACTATATTGAACGCCGGTCCAGCTTGCGCAAAAAGCTGATGATGTCCTTCTTTTATCCGGGGATCGTGCTGGTGGTGGGCCTGGGCGTGGTGGTGTTCATGGTGTTGTTCGTGATTCCGCGGTTCATGGGGCTGATTCAGGGCAAGCTGCCGCCCGTGACCCAGTTTTTGATGGATTCCACGGCCTTTCTGCAGGACAACGGTCTGAACATGCTCATTGGCCTGGGCGCGGGGATCGGAGCGTTGGCCGTGATGCACGCCGTGCCCCTGACCAGATACTATCTGGATCGGGGCAAGGTCTATCTGCCGGTGATCGGGCCGATCATCCGCCTGGGCGTGGTGGTCTCCTTTTCGCGAACCTTCAGCCTGCTCCTGGAGAGCCGGATACCCATGGTGGAAGCCCTGCGGGCCACCAGCGCGACCATCCCGAATACGGCCGTGAACGCATTTTTGGACAGGACCGTGGACCGGGTCATGGCCGGAGAGCCGCTTTCCGTCACGCTCAAGGAGAGCTGGGCCTTCACGCCCATCACCATGTCCATGGCCAATATCGGCGAACACTCCGGCCTGATGAGCGAATCCATGCTCACCGTGGCCGAGGTGCATGAGAAACTGCTGGAGGACAAAATCGCCCGGATGAGCGCCATGGTCGAACCGGCCCTGATCCTGACCCTTGGCGGCGTGGTCGGGCTGGTGGTCTATGGGCTGATTTCCGGGATGCTGGCCATGTACGCCGGATCGATGTGAGGAGGAGTCGTTTTTCCGTTCGTCGTTCTTTGTTCTTCGTTGGAGAGGCGAGGAGGTTGGTTGCTGTAATATCTGAATAAGAATGATGAACAATGAACGAAGAACGCCGAACGAAGAACAACCAGCAATGAACAGCGGCGCAGCCGTCGAACGAAGAACAACGAACATTACTAAAGGAGTACGCATGTCGATTCTACGTAATACCGAGATGAAATTGCTTTTCATTTTTTTTATCTTCATCATGCTGCTTGGATGCCAGGAGGTTGAGGTTTCGCATAGGACGGGCGGCGGGGCGGAGTCGGACGGCAGCGCCGTTTCGAAGTGGATGGACGAGTCGTTTCTGCTGGCTTACGCTCGCCGGATGGCCGATACCAAGGAACACGCCGGACGGGTCACGCCGGAATATGTGCTGGAGCATGTCCTGAATATGGAATCGCTGATTCGCGAGGCCCGGGACCAGGGTCTCACGGAGATGGCGGAATTCCGGCAGGCCGTGCATCAATTCCAGGCCGAACTGTTGCTGCGTACGTTGCAGCCGGATCTGGTCGCCGAAGTTCCGAGAGAGAGCATTACGGACGAGGATGCCCGGGCCTTTTTCGAGGAGAACATCGGGATGTACTCCCTGCCGGACACCTACGCGGCAACCGTTTTCCACACCCTGGATGAAGGCGAAGCGGGCATTCTGGGCGGCGCGGAAGATCGCGAGGCTCTGGACGCGATGGCCGAAGACTTACCGGGCGTGGAAGTGTTGGCCCTGGAGCCGATGCCCTTGGGGCGGTTTCCGGGCGAATGGGCGGAATGCCTCCAAGCACTGGAGCTCGGAGAATGCAGTCCGGTGGTGATGCACGAGGATCGCTTCGCGGTGGTGTGCCTGGAAGATGCGCGGACGAACCGAACGCAGGACTTCGAGCAGCGCAAGGAATACATCCGCAACGACGTCCTCTACTCCCGCTATCGCGCGGCCTGGGGCGAAGCCTACGAACATCTGCGCGAAAAGCACGGTATTGAGATCGACCCGGAAGTAGCGGAGCGGTTCAGGGAAAAGATGGAAGGGGAAAGAGAGGGCTGAGGGATGAGAGCTGAGACCTGAGGGGGAAGGCGTTATCTCGTCCGTCGTTCTTTGTTCTTCGTTGAATAAGCCAACCCTCCCCTGGCCCCTCACAGGAGGGGGATGGTTCACGCTAGATCGGGGGGGGGGCAGGCCTTGGCTCGGTTTCCGACGTCGAACGAAGAACGACGAACAATGAACCAAAAAACGGAGCTACAATGACTGACAATGCAAACGAAATTCTTTCTAACCGCAAAACATGCATCTGGCTGATGCTGGCCTTGTTGGTGGCTATTTGGGTGGGTGGCGTCGGGAATGCCTGGGGACACAGTACCGAGGGGTTGGTGCGGGCGCAGTTGGACAAGGAGCGGCCGACCTACGACGACTTCGCTTTTTTCATCGAACCCTACGTGAACCAGGAGAAGTACAAGGGCGTGCATCAGCCGTACATGGGGCGATTCTACGCTATGGACGACGTGATGGAATTACGGCTCGAAGGCCGGGAGGCCGAGGCCACCTTCGAGGTTCTGGACATGCGGGGCAACGACCGCTTTTTAGACACGATGCGCTTTATCCGCGGCGACGACGGCGTTTGGCGATACATGGAAGCCGAGGGCGGCCCTCGGGAAGTATACACCTATATTCCGGAATGGCAGCACATCCTGAAGACCAAAGTCCAACCCGCAAGCATGATCGGCCTGCCCGTGATGCTGGCGCTGTTGATATGGTTGCGCTTGCGCCGGAAGAAGGGGCCGAAGCAGGTGGCGGAATCTATCGAGCCGACGTGAACAAAAGTCTCCGGGAGTCTATGGTTCCATGAGTCTATGGTTCCATCTTCCGTGCGTCGCGGAGCGAATCGCACGAGGGCGGGGCGGGATCGCTGGAGCAATTCGGGCGAGGCGGGCAATGGCGGATTACCAGTCAAAGAGAAGAGCGCCATGGACCATGCCACGTCCCGTGCCATACTCCGTCGTCCATGCGAATGTACGATACCCGGCCATCGATTCCAGGTGGTACGATTCGTGCTTTTGGAACAGCCATGCAGAATTTTCCCCTGTTCAACCTCATGACATAGGAGCGCGGGATGTCGACGCAAGCGATTGATTCGGCAGTATACGGCTATTCCTGGCTTCTGATTATCCCAAGCCCGAAGCTCGCCAGTCATAGCGTCCTCCGTCCATCGGAATTTCGATACGCTTATCCCATACGTTTTGAGGGCTATCGCAGTGCCGCGTATTTTGACTTGAGCCGGACAACCTTGGGCAGGTAGTTGCGTGTCTCTTGGTACGGCAGATTTCGGACAAGGCGTTCGTACACTTCTTGCGGTGAGGCTGCGTTGATTCTGGCGACGGCTTGATTGCGGTCGCGGTGGAAGGCTCGCAGCACGTTGCCGCTTCCGGTATTGTATCCCGCGATCACGCAGTATTCCCGGCTTCTCGGGTTTTGGACCATTTTGAGGTATCGGGTGTCGAGGATGTGCAGGTAGGCCGTTCCCATGCGGATGTTGTTTTCGGGAACGAACAGATACTCTCTGGTCGGGGTGCCCGGACGGCCGTAGAGGAGCTGGTGGCAGTCCCGCCCCGCGGTGGTCGGGACGATCTGCATCAGGCCGTAGGCCGGAACGTGGCTTACGGCGTAGGGATTGAAGCTGCTTTCAGCCTCCATGATCGCGTAGATCAGGTCCGGGGGCTGGTTGAATCTTCCGGCGTTTCGGATCACGGAATCCTGAAATTTGAACTGCTGTCGGCCCTGGTATTCCCGGACCATTTCGAAGGCAACGAAATGGACCCGCGAGCGCCCGGACCCGCTTGTTTCGTAGCGTGTCCGGAGCAGGTGGTCCGCATAGCGCTCGGCTCGCCAGGCCCAGCGGATATTCTGGTTTTCATGGTCCACGACCAGGCCGAAGAGAAAGGGTTGTCCGCCGATTTTGACCTCCTTGTCGCTGAGCAGGTCCACGGTGGTCGGGTCTTCCGGGGTGAGCAGGGTCGCGACAATGGCATGCCGGAGCGCGTCCCGGGGAGCATCCTGTCTTCTGGTTTCCACGCGGATGCGTCCGGTTTCAAAGTTCACCACGGCGCGGCTTTGATAGTCGTCGGTGTATTTGACGTACTCGGTTTCCGTGGGAACCTTCCGGTCTTTCCAGTACCGTTGAATTTTGCTGATCAGGGTGGAAACCTGACGCCGGACCAGTTGATCGACCTCCGGAACGCCGGATGTCGGAATGTATGCCCCTACGGCCCCGGCCACATCCCCGGAAAGGGCGCGATGGGTCGATCTGATGCCTTTTTCCACTTCCCGATGCGTACACCCGAAAAGGAGCGCCGTCGGGATCAGGGTGAGGAATGATCGCCGATTCAATGCCGGGCTCCACGGTCTTGGGGCAGGTTGGTCATCGGTCACACGTTCCATCTTTTTGAGTAGGAATGTCTCCATCGAGAGATATCCGGGGTAACGAGAAGGTGAAGACCGTCCCTTGCCCTGGCTTGCTTTCAGCCCAGATTCGGCCGCCGTGTTTTTCGACGAACTCCTTGCACAAGAGCAGGCCCAGGCCCGAGCCGCGTTCGCCTTCGGTGCCGCGCAGGGAGGTTCTGCGATCCAGGGCGAAGAGGCCGCATAGAATGGTCTCGTCCATGCCCACTCCGGTATCCCGGATCGAGATGCGGACTGTTTCCTCGTCCTGTTCTGCGGTGATCGTGATCTCGCCTTGACGTTGGGTGAATTTGACCGCGTTGAACAGCAGGTTGCGGACCACGGTGCTGAGCATGGGAGGATCGGCGAGGATGGAGATGTGTTCCGGGACCGAGCAGCGTACGGCGATGGCTTTTTGGCGGGCGCTCGGTTCGATGAGTTCCAGGGTGCCCCGGATCAGGGTCGTGAGGGGTTGCGGCTGGGGCTCAAAGGGGGTGATGCCGCGCTGCATCCGGGCCCAGTCCAGGAGATTGTTCAGCAGGTTGTAGAGATTTTCCGCGCTGCCTTTCATGTCCTCGGCAAGTTTGCGGATGTCTTCCTGGCTCATGTCCTCGATGTGCCCGACCATCAAACGGATGAAGGAAAGAAAGCCGATGAACGGCGAACGCAGGTCATGGGCGATGATGGCGAAAAACTTGTCCTTGTCCGCCAGGGTCCCTTCAAGTCGGGCGTTGACTTGGCGCAGTTCGTCCTTGACCTGGTCCTGCTCGGCCATGGCCCGGGCCAGCTTGACCTGACCGAAGCTGAGGGTGGACACCAGATCCGCCAGGCGGGCGTAGAAGGCCATGGCCTGGTCGACGGTGTTCCGGTCATATCGCGGTACCCGGTCCAGCGCATTCAGGTAGGCTTCGGGGTCGAAGCCGTACCTGTGAGCCTGTTCCCGGAACAGCTCTCGATCCGGCATGTCGTCCGTAAACAGGAATTGGCCCAGAAACATGTTGCCCAGGTGGCGGCCGCCGATGATGATCGGCGTGGCCATGTCCCAGAGATTGTTCTTGCACTTGTAGAGCTTGAAGGTCCCGGGGTCGCCCACGGTGGAGAGCAATGTATCGCTTTCGATGCAATTGCGCAGGGCGTCGGGGTGGGATCGGTGGAATTTCGTGCAGATGTCCTGCCATCCGGAGGCTACCAGCACTTTGCCGTGCAGGTCCACGATGGCGCTGCCGATGTGAGTCAGGCGGTGGAAGTCCTCCATCAGCAGTTGGATGGCCCGTGTGTCGATGATGTCTTCCAGGTCCAACTCGCCCACGTCTCCGTCCGGAGAGAGCAGGGCGTCGAGCTTGTTCCGGACCCTGACTTCGCTTTCGCGCAGGGCCTGGTCCATGCTTTTGCGCTCGGTGATGTCCTTGATCAGGCCGTCGTAGGCCGTCAATTCCCCTTGGGAGTTCAGCCTGGCGACGATGGTGTTGCTCACCCAGCGCCGCTGACCGTCCTTGCGGATGATCCGGTGTTCCACCGGCTCGGCCCGGCCCTCCTCGAGCACCTTGCGGGCCTGCTCCCGGACCAGCTCCTGGTCCTCGGGCAGGACCATGTTGATCCAAAGGTAGGGATCCGCGGCGAATTCCTCGTCCGTGAAGCCGGTTATGGCGACGCAGGCCGGACTGTGCACGGTTTGAGAGGCCCGGCCGTCCTCAACACGGACGGTGTACAGATAATCGGTCAGACATTCCGTGATCCGTCGGTAGCGTTCCTCGCTTTCCAGCAGAGTTTCCTCGGCTCGTTTGCGCTCGGCGATGTCCCAGGCCAGATCGGCCAGGGAGGCCAGGACGTCCAGATCCTCGGCTCCGTAATCCGTGGGCTTGTTGCCCACGCCGAGAATGGCCACGATTCGTCCGTCGCGCTGCACCGGAACCACCATTTCCCGGAGAATCAGGGCATGGCCCTCGAGCAGCCCCCGACGGTGGGGCAGGGCGGCATAATCATTGTGGATCACCGGGGCGCGGGTGCGGACGCAGTCGGCCCAGACCCCGGCCCGGCTCACCGGGTAGTGGGTGATGGCGGAGGGGTCGGCGGTGCAGCTTTCCATGACGGTTCTGGTGGACCAGGTTTGAAGGACGATGGTGGATTGGTCGTCTTCAAGAAAGTGAAAAAAACCGATCCGACTGGCGGTGAGTTGTTCGGCTTCAGCCAGCGTGGCCCGGAGCAGTTCTGCCAAACTTCCGGAGCGAGCCAGGTGTTGAAGCCGGTCCCGGGCGGCCATGATCGATTCCGTGCGCTTGCGTTCCGAAATGTCCGAAAGAAACCCTTGGTGGAGCAGCACCCGCCCGGCGGAGGCCCGGACCACGCGCACCGTGGCCGAGGTCCAGAGCGGCGTACCGTCGCGGCGGACCAAGCGGCATTCATAATTCACAAGCTCGTCGTTCTGATCCAGAAGGCGGACCAATGTCTCCCGGTCCTCCGGATCGGCGAACACCTGGACGGCGATGTCCGTCACCGATGCCAGCAACTCTTCTTCTGAGTTGTATCCCAGCAAGCGGACCATGGCCGGATTGGCGCTGAGAAACCGGCCCTCCGGGGTGGCCGTGAATACGCCCATGGGCGTGTTGGCCACGAGTGCTTCATAGTCATGGAGGGAGTCGCTGGGAGACGTGGGGATCATGAAATCTCCATGTTCGGTTCAATTGCTATCCTGAATCTATCGAAATCGAAATCGTGATCGAAATCGAGCCTCATGTCCAAGAAGATGACTTAACACGGGGTATGTACGGCATTTTTCCGATTTCGATTTCCATCGCGATTTCGATACCGATTTGTTTTTGGGAACAAATCTGCCCTGCGCGCCGTGCCCCAACGGTGACGATTGGTCCATCCCCGCGAAGCAAATCACAATTCGTACATATTCAAAATAACGGACGCCCTGGTGATCTCACCGACCAAACGATCATCTTCCACAACAGGCAGGAATCCCAGATCGGAATGGGTCATCAGATGCAGGGCCTCTCGCAGGCCCTGGTCCGGATGCACGACCGAGACGTTGTGGTGGAGCATGGAGGTCACGGATTTGTCCCATTGCCGATCTTGCTTGATTTTTCGGAGTTGGCTTTTATGCAAGACGCCCAGAAGTCTGCCTTGTTCGTTCACCACCGGCAAGGCTTGGCGGCCAAGTTGGTTTCCGGGCCGGCCGTCGGTCCTTGAAGCGCTTTGGTTCTCTGGTCGCTCCAGGATGGCCGCGGCTTCCCGGAGGGTGTGCGTGGGGCTGAGTCCGGCTGAGACCGGGGTCATCAGTTCGCGGACTTGCGTCTGGCTGGTTCGGGCCTTGCGGATCAGTTCCAGGACCTGGCTTCGCGTCGATTCCAACGAGGCCTGGACAACGGCGGAACCGGCCCCGGGGTGGCCTCCGCCGCCCAGGCGGCGGACCACGGCGCCCACGTCGAACAGCTTGGGGTTGCCGCGTCCGATGACTGCGGTCTTGCGGGAACCCATGGGGAAAATCCCGAATGCGGCGTCGAGCCCTTGAATCTCCATGAACTTGGAGACCACCGTGGGCAACATGTTCAATTCCTTGCGGGCGTCCTGGACACAGACTCCCACGCGCAGGTCGTCAAGGCGGACGATTTCCGGTTCGGCCAGCATCCGGGAAAACAGATCCAGGTGACGGTCGTCCAGGGAACTGTCCAGGTACGCGCAAGCCACGTTCAGGTCCGCCCCGTTCTCCAGCAGGAAGGCGGCCATCCGCGCGTCCCGAGCCGTGGTGTTGGGAAAGGACAAGGAACCGGTATCGTCGTAAATGCCAAGTAAAAACAAGGTGGCGTGGATCGGGGAAAAGGCCGTGTCCTGGGCCTGAAAGCGTTCCAAAAGCAGGGTAACCGCGGCCCCGACCTCTTCCCGGTGTTCCTTCGCGGCGGCGATGGTTCCGCGGGCCATGTGGTGGTCCCAGACGGTTACCGGAAGGTCGTCCCGAGCGGCCAGGTCCCGCATTGCGTCCAACCGTTCCCAACTGGAAGTGTCCGTGACCACCAACTCGTCCACGGCGGCCAGGTCCACGGAGTCCCGGTGGTTCAGCCGGAGCAGATCCCAGTGCACGGCCAGGAAGTCGCGCACCGCCGGCTGCACGTGGGACGGGACAAGGCGCGTTGCGCCGGGATGCAGGAAGGCGGCGGCGACCATGGACGCCAGGGCGTCGAAGTCGGTGTTGACGTGGGTGGTCACGAGAATCATTCGCGTATCTCCTGTCCGGGGCTCGTCGTCAAAGACCAGGCTTTCCAGGAAAGCCCCGATTGCTTTTCCTCTAGCTGATTCCGGGCGTGTCTACAATCACGATTGCGTTTGCAACACACCCTGATCTTCGCTAGGATTCCGGGCACGTTCACGGATTGTCGCGGGATACGGTGATCGTCGGGACAGTGGAGCAATCAAAACAAAAAAGTAACTATTCAGCATAGAGTAATGCCTTTCCCGGGGTCGGAGTCGGGATCGGGATCGGGATCGAAAACGCTGGGAAGCGTTCAAATTTTCCTGTTCCGATTCCGATAGCGACCCCGACTCCGATTGTCGGAGCAAGGGCGGATACAAAATGTGCTGAGTAGATACACAAAAAAGGACAATTCCATGGCCAAGAAGAATAAGGGCAAAGCAGAAGCGGGAGCCTCCCCGGACCGGAAAAGTCGTCTCGTCCAGTGGGACGGCGATTTGCACGGCGGCGACAGCGTGGAAGGGCTCAAGCGCGACATCGTGCGGCACGTGGTGACCAGTCTGGGCAACGATTATGCCCGGCCCAACGCATTCACGTATTATAACGGCCTGGCCCTGGCCATCCGCGACCGGATGATCGCGCAATGGATCAAAACCCAGCGTTCGTATTACAATGAACAGGCCAAGCGGGTGTACTACCTGTCCATGGAATATCTGCACGGCAAGTCGCTGTTGAACAGTCTGCACTGTCTGGGGTTGCACGATCTGGCCAAGGAAGCCTTGGCCGAATTCGGCCTGGACCTGGAAGACGTGGCCGAGGTGGAGTGGGACGCCGGGCTGGGCAACGGCGGTCTGGGCCGCTTGGCCTCCTGCTATCTGGACTCCATGGCCACCCAGTGCATCTCCGGCTACGGCTACGGCATCCGTTACGATTACGGCATGTTTCACCAGACCATCGAAAACGGGGCCCAGGTGGAGCAGCCGGACAACTGGACCAAGCATGGCACCCCCTGGGAGTTCGACCGGGCCCGGTTCATGACCCCGGTCAACTTTTTCGGCCGGGTCCGGACCTGGGTGGACGACCAGGGCCGGCTGCGTCACGATTGGGTGGACACGGAAAAAGTCCTGGCCATGGCCTGCGACCTGCTCGTTCCGGGGTACCGCAACGGTCGGGCCATCAACATGCGGCTGTGGGCCGCCAAGTCGGATACGGAATTCAACCTGGAGTTCTTCAATACCGGAGACTACATCGGCGCGCTGGAGGCCAAGATCCGGGACGAGACCATCTCCAAGGTGCTCTATCCCAGCGACGACAAGCTCCAAGGCCGGGTGCTCCGGCTCTGTCAGCAGTATTTCTTCGTTGCCGCGTCCCTGGACGACATTCTGCGCCGTTACAAAAAAAAGTTCGAGACGTTTGATCAGCTACCGGAAATGGTGGTCATCCAGCTCAACGACACCCACCCGACCATCGCCATTCCCGAACTGATGCGCGTTCTGGTGGACGAGGAACTGTTGGACTGGGACACGGCCTGGGATCTGTGCACCAGGGTCTTCGCCTACACCAATCACACCATCCTGCCAGAGGCTTTGGAAACCTGGCCCTGCTCCCTGATCCAGCGGGTTCTGCCTCGGCACATGGAAATCATCTACGAGATCAACCACCGCTTCATGGAGTGGCTGGACGGGCAGGACGACGGCCATCCCGACCCGGACGGCCGCAAATCCCGACTGTCCATCATCCAGGAACATCCGGAAAAGGCCGTACGCATGGCCAACTTGGCCATCGTGGGCAGCTTTTCGGTCAACGGTGTGGCGGCCATGCATACGGAAATCATCAAGGCCGAGGTGTTTCCGGAATTTCACGCCGTGTTTCCGGGTCGGTTTCGCAACGTAACCAACGGTGTCACCCCGAGGCGCTGGCTGAACCAGTGCAATCCCGGTCTTGCCGAATTGATCTCACAAAAGATTTCCGGCAACTGGCTATACAACCTGGACCGGCTCCACGATCTGATTCCCCATGCCGATGACCAAGCCTTCCGGACGGCGTGGCGGGACGTCAAACGGGCCAACAAGGAGCGCCTGGCCGCGTACGTGAGCCGCAAGCTGGGCTTTGAATGCAACCTGGACGCCATGTTCGACGTGCAGGTCAAGCGCATCCATGAATACAAGCGCCAGCTGCTCAACGTGCTGCATGTGATCACCCTCTATAACCGGATCAAGGCCGACCCCGCAAAGGATGTCGTCCCCCGAACCGTGTTTTTCGGCGGCAAGGCCGCGCCGGCCTATTTCATGGCCAAACTGATCATCCGGCTGATCAACGGCGTGGCCGACGTGGTCAACCCCGATCCGGACGTGGCCGGTCGGCTGCAAGTGGTTTTTCTGCCCAACTATTGCGTGTCCCAGGCCGAGCGGATCATCCCGGCCACGGAATTGTCCGAGCAGATATCCACGGCCGGCTACGAAGCCTCGGGAACCGGAAACATGAAGTTCGCCATCAACGGGGCCCTGACCATCGGCACCCTGGACGGGGCCAACGTGGAAATGCTGGAAGAGATCGGGGCGGAAAACATGTTCATCTTCGGCAGCACCGCCGACGAGATCAAGGCGTTGCGCCGCGGCGGGTACAATCCCTGGCAATTCTGCGAAAACGATCCGGAGCTGAAGCAGGTGCTGTCCATGATCTCCGGCAACGTCTTCTCCCCCCACAATCACGGCCTGTTCGCGCCGATCATCGACAACCTGCTCCACCACGGCGACTACTTCTGCGTCCTGGCGGACTACCGGGCCTACGTGGAGTGTCAGGAACAGGTCGGCACGCTCTACCGGGACCAGGACGAATGGACCCGGCGCTCCATTCTGAACACCGCCAACATGGGCAAGTTCTCCAGCGACCGCTCGGTCATGGACTACGCCCAAAACATCTGGGGCGTGGACCCTCAAGCCTGTCTGCTTTAATCCTGGAGCTTTGTTTAGTATTCAGTCGCCGATGAGTAAATGTATTCATCCACTAGTGTCCCAACATTGTCATTGCCAAGACATGTATTTGTTTGAAATTAATGGATTAATAGGAGTTTTTGCCATGTAACGACTTGAAAGGCT
>NZ_FXUJ01000024.1:0-53002 GCF_900182865.1 Desulfonatronum zhilinae | reverse complement strand
TGACTGTTTACCTGGAAGCCAAAATGTATCGTCCATAAGGCTTAGCCTATTTCTATTCTTATATCGCAACATAGCAGTGACCTCGTTTTTTAAATCTTAATATCACTACTATAGCATACAATGCAAGCAAAATATTTAGTTAAATCGAATGCCTGCCCGGACTTTTTGCAGGGAGATCTTTGATGACTCATTTCGCGATTCGTGGCTTGATGCATGAAGCGGCCTTGAGCGAGGACATTGACCCTGACCAATTGTCGTTTGTCCATTCCGTAAAGGTTGTGCGGCGAAAGCTGCCGTTTTTCGGCGCTTTTCCCCCCTCAGCAGTGGATGACGTTTCACAAATCCGTGCTGAAGGAAATTCTGGATGAACGTGTTGTCTCGAGTCGTAATTGTAAATGTCCGCGGGGAGTAAAACGCAAAATGAGCAACTACCCTGTGAGGCCGAGAAATTCAAAACCTGAGCCTGTTTCAGATTACGAAATCTGCGTCGAAATATTTTAAATGAACAGTATTGTGATTAATCCGGAAAAATCAAATTGTCTCGGCGGCCTGTGGTGATTGCCGGATGGTCGGATCATGGACGTGATCCATACCTACCATGGCACAGGCTCAAAACCTGACCCAGTCAAAAATATTGTTTTGCCGCGGCCAGGACCCGTTCCCGCACGGCCAGGCGCAGTTCCTCCGGGGCCAGGACCTCCACGTCCGGACCGTATTTGAGGATTTCCATGACCAGTTCGCGTTGGTCCCCGTAGGGTAGGCGCAGTTCGTAGGCCTCGCCGCACCATGCGCCGAGCTGGTCCGGGTGCCAGACCTCGCTTTCCACCCAGCGGGCCGCCTGGCCGGTGAAGCGCAAGACGGCGGTGCGTTCCGGGGGGCGCAGGAAAATGCCGAAGGAGTCGTGCATCAGGGCGTCCAGGGTTTTGTTGTCCGGCATGTTGGCCTGTTCGGGCAGCACCTGGGCTTCGACGATCCGGTCCAGGGCGAAGGTGCGGCGGTCGTCGGCCTGGTCGCAGTGGGCGAGGAGGTACCAGGCGTCCCGGTAGCGGAGCAGGCGGAAGGGGTGGATGGTTCGTGGGCTTGGGGTCTGTTTGTCCGGTCCGTGATAGAGCAGCCGGATCTTGCGGGAGCCTAGCAGACCGGCGGCCAGGGCCTCGAAGACCGGCGGACGCACCGGACGGGGACGCATGGGATGCAGCAGAACGCGGTGGATCAAGTCGTCCACGTTGAGCCCCATGTCCTGCACGGCCAGGCGCAGGCGCTTCAGGAGATCTTGCAACGGCCGCTGGAGCAGGCCCGGTTGGGTGGACTCCAGGAACTGGATGGCCGCCAGCGGCGTGGAGTTCGGATTCGTTGAACCAGAATCCGGGCAGCTCGAAGGCTCCGGCCGCCGGATCGTACCGATAGCCTCCGGCGTCGCGATCAAAGACGATGGGCGCGCCCGGCATGTCGCGCATCTCGGCGATGATCCGTTTGACCGTGGCCTGGGAGCATTCCAGTTCGTCCTGGATGCGGGTGCGGGGAACGGGCTGGTTGTGGGTGCGAAAGAGCCGATGCAGGGCGTAGATGCGTTGGGCGCGGTTCATGCCTCCCTCCTGTGGAAGTCAGTGGTGGCTTGGCGCGCCGCGATCCTTGGTCCGGGCGGGTCAGTGGTCGTGGGGCAGGGCGTGGGGGATCAGGGAGTGGGGTTTTTCCTGGCCGTGGGCGGTCATCAGGCTTTCGTCGGCCATGATGGTTCGGGCTGGTCCGTGGGTTACGATCCGGCCCTGGTCCAGGAGCACGACCCGGGTGCAGACTTCCAGGGTCAGTTCCAGGTCGTGGGATGCTATGAGCAGGGTCTGATCGGATTGCTTGAGCAGGCCGATCAGGCGGCGACGGGCCCGGATGTCCAGGCCGGCGCTGGGTTCGTCGTAGATGATCACCTTGGGGTGCATGGCCAGGGCGCCGGCTATGGCCACGATCCGTTTTTCGCCCTCGGAAAGGTGGTGGACCGGACGTTGGGCCAGGTTCTGGGCGCCTACGGTGACCAGGGCGGTCTGGACCCGCTCGGCCACCTGTTCCTGGGTTAATCCCATGTTGCGCGGCCCGAAAGCCACGTCCTCCCAGACCGACGGGCAGAAAAGCTGGTCGTCGGACTTCTGGAAGACCAGGGCGATTTCGGGATTGAATCTCCCGCCGACCACTGGCCGGTCCTGGACCAGGACTTCGCCGGAGGTGGGCTTGAGGATGCCGCTGATGATCAAAAACAGCGTGGTTTTTCCCGCGCCGTTGGGGCCGATCAGGCCGAGGCGTTCGCCGGGGGCCACGTCCAGGCGCAGGTTTTGGAGCACGTCCGGCTTGTCCGGGTAGGAGAAGCACAGATCGTTGAGCCGGATGGCGGATGTCGGGGATGAGGTCACGGTGGGCGGGGTCACGAAAAGATGAGTGGGGTTAGCAGTGTGTTGAAAAAAGCCAGATTCTGCAGGCTGTTCAAAAAAACCGATGGCAAGGCGCAAAAAAAGCTCAAGGCCGAAGCGTATTTCGTCATACGTGAGGGTTTGAACTTTTTGCAGCAACGCAGCTAGCGGGGATTTTTCAACAGTCTGTTAGAGGGTCATGTCAAGCCAGATCAGAAGCCCGGTCGCTACGCAGACTCCGGCCAGGGCCAGGAGGTCGGCCGGAGCGGCCTTGAATTCATCCCGGGAGACGGGTTGGTGACCGTATCCGCGCAGGCGCATGGCGTTGTACACGCCCTGGGAACGTTCATATCCGCGCAGGATCAGGCTGCCCGTCAACCAAGCCAGGGTGGATAGGTTGCGCCAGGGCCATCTCTGCTCCACATGGCCGCGCAGACGCATGGAAATCCGCATCCGACGCAGATCCGCGGAGAGCACCTCCAGATAGCGGACCACCAGCAGGGCCATGTCGGCCATGACGTACGGCAGCCCCAGGGCCTGCATGGCTTTGATGGTTCTGAGCAGGGGCGTGGTGCCCAGCAAGACCGCCGCCAGGGTGACGATGCAGAAAAAGCGGGTGGCCACGAGCATCGCGGCCTGGAACCCTTCCCTGGTGACGGTCAGTCCGCCCCATTCCACGAGGGGGGTGAATCCGCTGATGAGCGGCAGCAGGATGATCAGGCACAGAAGTACCAGCGAAGGGTAGCGCAGCCGCCGGAGCAGCAGGTCGAGGGGATAGCGGGACATGGCGACGACGGTCAGGGTCAGGGCGATCATCACCGGCAGGACGCGGAGATTGGAGACGAAGGAAAAGGTGAAGGCCAGCAGAAGCAGGCCGATCAGCTTCATCCGGGGGTCCCAACGATGCACGAAGGGTGACTCCGGAGAGATGGAAATGGTGTGGGCGATCATACGCCGTCCAGAATCATCGGGTGGACCCGCAACAGGAATCCGGCCAGCAGGCCGGTGAGCAGACCTTCCAGAACGGCCAGGGGAACGTGGGCCAGGCCCAGGGCCAGGATGGCCGAGCGTTCGGCCGCGGCGCTGAGGTGGGCCGGAAGGCTGGTGAGCAGGATCAGGGCGAAAATCAGCACGGAGAGGGCAATGCCCGAAAAACCCGCCAGAAAGCCGAACACGGTGGTCCGCCTGGGAGACGCGGGGTGGATTGCTCCGCCGCGTGCGCGGAGGTGAAACACACAGGCCGCGGCCAAGGCCGGCAGGCCGAGGATCACGCCGTTGACGCCCAGGGTGGTCAGCCCGCCGTGACCGAACATCACGGCTTGGAGGAACAGGCCGATCAGGATGGCCGGAAAGGCGAATACTCCCAACAGTGCGCCCAGCAACCCGTTGAGCACAAGATGGACGCTGGCCGGCGGGATGGGGATATGGATCAAGGAGGCCACGAAAAAAGCGGCCGTGAGCAGGGCGGCCTTGGGAATGTCGGCTCGGGGATCCTCGCGTTTGTTGATGGCCCGGATGCACAGCCAGCAGATGGAAATGGACGCGGCATAGCCGCCGAGGGTGACGGGCAGGGGCAGGATTCCGTCGGGGATGTGCATGCGCGGGGTCCTTTTTGGATCGTGAATCAAAACCTCAATGACAGGAGGTGCCTACCAATTCTGAAATGTTTGTGTCAAGGGCGCTGAATGTGCCACTATTTCGTAAAAAATATATAGATGTGTTGTTTTTCCCGTGTTTCGGTTGTTTTGACATTCCGTTTGAATCGATTACAAAAGGAAGAGTTGCCGCAGACTGCACCGAGCAGGAGGCTTTTTTCACCTTCCAGCCCAGGAGGCCTGCATATGACCCATCCCAAGAACATCACCGACATCGCCGCGCTGTCCGGACTGTCCCCGGAAGAGCGGGAACGCCTGCGTCCGGTTATGGATACGTTCGATTTCCTGTCCAACGAATATTATTTGTCGCTCATTGACTGGACCGATCCGGATGACCCGATCCGCAAGGTCATCGTGCCCTGCGTCGAGGAACTGGAAGAGTGGGGGCACTTGGACCCGTCCAACGAGAGCAAGTACTCCGTGATGCAGGGCGTGCAGCACAAGTACGAGAGCACGGCGGTGTTTCTGGCCAGCGACGCCTGCGGCGGATACTGCCGGTTCTGTTTCCGCAAGCGGCTGTTCATCCACCCGGAGCAGCGCGAATTCCTGACGGACGTGGACGCGGCCCTGGACTACGTGCGCGGCCATCCGGAAATCAACAACGTCCTGATCACCGGCGGGGACGGTCTGATGCTGCCTACGGCCCGGTTGGAACGGATCGTCTCCGGGCTGCGGGGGATCGACCACGTCCGGATCATCCGGGTGGGCACCAAGCTGATGGCCTACAACCCGTACCGGGTGCTCAATGATCCGGAACTGATCCGACTCGTGGAGCGGTACAGCCTGCCGGATCGGCGGATGTACTTCATGCTCCATTTCAATCATCCCCGGGAGATCACCGAGCAAAGCATTGCCGCCTGCGACATGCTGCTCAGAGCCGGAGCCGTGCTCTGCAACCAGACCCCCATGCTGCGCGGGGTGAACGACACGCCGGAGGTCCTGGGCGAACTGTTCAACAAGCTCTCCTACATCGGCGTGCCGCCCTACTACGTGTTCCTGTGTCGGCCCACGGTGGGCAACCTGCCCTTTGCCGTGCCCGTGGAACAGGCGCATAACATTTTTCTGGGGGCCAAGAGCATGTGTTCGGGTCTGGCCAAACGGCCCCGGCTGACCATGTCCCACGCCACGGGCAAGATCGAGGTCCTGGCCTCCACCTCGGACCAGATGATCTTCCGCTACCACCGGGCCGCGACCCCGGAGCAGAGCGCGGAAGTGGTCATCTGCAAAAAGAACCCCGAAGCCTACTGGTTCGACGATTATCAGGAGATCATGGAAGTGGTCAGTTTGGGTGACGGGTAATTTTCGTCCGCAACAGAGGCAAGCAAAAAGCCGGGGCGCCGCGATGGAATATCGCGGCGCCCCGGCTTTTTTGGGGGGGAGACACTTTGGGGAGCTTCAAAATACGGAGAAATACTTCATCCGTCGGCATCTCTTCAAGATTGTATCGGGCGGTTCACTTTCCAAAAAGCTCCGAGTGCGTACCAGCACGGACGAAAACGATGGAGTCGCCAGCAAGGCGGTAGATCAAGAGAAAATCGCCGCCTATATGGCATTCCCGATGATCACTCCAATTCCCTTTCAGTTGATGATCCTTCCATTCCGGGCCAAGCGGCACGTCATTGGCCACCAACTGAAGCATCACACCTTTGAGAAGGTTCATGTCATATCGGGCGCTGCGGGAAAGTCGTTCCCAGTCTTTCAAGAATTGCTTGGCGTAGTCCGTCGCGCGAGGCGGACGGGTTCGTTTACTTCCGGGCGCTTTTTTCGAGGTCATCCATCAAAGCCTCGGGTGTGGTGAACCGCAAAGACCGGGAAGCCATTATTTCACGCGCTTCCTCCATCGCAGCCTGCGTCTCGGCGTTTGGAACCTTGAGCTCCAGGGGGAAGGCCTGATCAGCAATGATGCGTTTCAAGAGAATCCGCACGGCGTCAGAAACCGTCAGCCCCATGGAACCCAAGGCCTGAACGGCTTGATCCTTCATTGCCGTATCGACGCGGACATGAAGCATGGATGTTTGCTGCATAATTAAAGCCTCCTTCCGATCCACAATGTATCTCTTTTGGTATACGGTCAAGTCTTGACTCCGTGAAAGTTGCTTTTCGTTCAGTCTTCAATGGGTACCTTGTTGCGACACATTAACTGGTTTGCGGTTTGACTTGTTCTCGAAGAGCCTCCGCTGGATCAGAGGAAGTAGTCGAAGTCGTGTTCGCGCTTCATGGTGCGTTTCAGGGTCAGGATGCGGGCCGGGAGGGTGTGGGGGTTGAGTTCCAGGGTGGGGTGTCGGTTTTGCCAGATGAAGCGTTCGCCGCTGAGTTCGTCTTTGAGCAGGAAGGGGCGGCCTTCGGTCAGGCCCAGCTCTTCCAAGGGCAGGTCCAGCTGGCCGGTTTGGGGCTGGAACGGGTCCAGGACCACCGCGATGAGCAGGGTGTCCGCTCCGTCGTCCGTGGATTTGAGGTAGCAGATGATGTTGTCGTTGTTCACCGGGACGAAGCGCAGATTGTCCGTGCGGCGCAGGGCCGGGTGGTCGCTGCGGATCCGGTTGACCCGGGCGATCAGTTCCTTGAGGTTGCCGGGCTGGTCCCAGTTCCAGCGGCGGCACTCGAATTTTTCCGAATCCAGGTATTCTTCCTTGCCGGGCAGAGCCTCGGCCACGCACAGCTCAAAGGCCGGGCCGTAGATCCCGTAGCTGCTGGAGAGGGTCGCGGCCAGGATCAGGCGGATCATGAAGGCCGGTCGTCCGCCGTACTGGAGGTATTCCGGAAGAATGTCCGGAGTGTTGGGCCAGAAGTTGGGGCGGAAGCAGTCCCGCAGCTCGGTGCGGGTCAGTTCGGTCATGTATTCGGTCAGCTCGGCCTTTGTGTTGCGCCAGGTGAAGTAGGTGTAGGACTGGGAAAAGCCCAGCTTGCCCAGTCTGGCCATGATCTTGGGCCGGGTGAAGGCCTCGGCCAGGAAGATCACGTCCGGGTGGTCGGCGCGGATGGTCGAGATCAGCCAGTGCCAGAAGGCGAAGGGCTTGGTGTGTGGGTTGTCCACCCGGAAGATCAGGACGCCCTTGGCGATCCAGAACCGGACCACGTCCGCCAGTTCCCGCCACAGGGCCTCCCAATCCTTTGTTTCGAAGTGAAAGGGCAGCACGTCCTGGTATTTCTTGGGAGGATTCTCCGCGTACTGCACCGTGCCGTCGGGTCGCCACAGGAACCAGTCCGGATGCTCCCGGACATAAGGGTGGTCCGGGGCGCACTGAAAGGCCAGGTCCAGGGCGATTTCCAGACCGTGGGCCCGGGCCTGGGCCGTGAGTTCGGCGAAGTCGTCCCAGGAGCCCAGTTCCGGGTGCAGGGCCGTATGCCCGCCTTCCTCCGCGCCGATGGCCCAGGGGGAGCCGGGTTCGCCGGGCTTGGCCGCCACCGCGTTGTTCTTGCCCTTGCGGTTGGCCCGGCCGATGGGATGGATCGGCGGGAAATAGAGCACGTCGAAGCCCATCCGGGAAATCTCGGGCAGCAGACGGATCACGTCGCGCAGGGTTCCGTGACGACCCGGCTCCGGTGACCAGGAACGGGGAAACAGTTCGTACCAGGTGCTGTACAAGGCACGTTCTCGTTCCACATGCAGACTGAGAACACGAGGATGGCGGGTGATCAGTTCCTGGTCCGGAAGGGCGTGGACGGCTTGGAGCAGGGCGGGGTGTTCCAGTTGGGCCAGGGCGGCTGGTGGGTGGGCTTGGGTGGAATGCAGCGCTTCCGCTGCCTTGCGCAGGAGGTCTTCCAGGTCCGGGCGTTCGGCTTGCCTGGCCCGAGCGGCGATGGCCCGCAACAGGGCCGCGACGGAGAGCAGGTCCACGGAAATGTCCTGGCCCGCGTCCAGCTTTCTGTGCATGCCGTGGAGCAGGGTGCCGTAGTGGTCGACCCAGGCTTCCAAGGCGTATTCGTACTCCCCGGTGCGCTCCGGCGTGACCCGGGCTTCCCAGAGGTCGTTGGGCAGGGGGCGCATGGGGTGGAGGGTCCACTGATCCGTCTCGTTCGCCTGATCCGCCTGATCTGTCTGTCCCGCCTGACCCGTGCCGCGAGGGCGGAAGAGCAGCCGGGCCTGGATCTGGTCGTGGCCGTCGGTGAAGATGTCGGCCCGGACCACGAACTCTTCGCCGACAACCCGTTTGGCGGCGAATTGTCCGTCTTCGATCTCCGGACGGACCTGCTCAATGATCACGCGGTGGCGTCCGCTGGATGGGTGCATGGCGTCTCCTGGGGTTATTGGGAGGTGGAAGGCAGTGTGATGCGCTCCCAGGAAGGGTCGGTGAGGTCGATGAGTTGCAGGCAACCGTGAAACAGGGGGCGATGGCCGCAAGCCACGGCCACGGCCTCGCGGCACTGCAACGCGGCGACCAGCCAGACGCAGGGGGCCAGGGTGCCCAGGGGGACTTCCGCGCCTTCTGTCCGGTCGCTTTGGCCCAGCAAGCCTTGAAAGAGGCCAGCGTCCGGGTCTCCTGGAAGCTGGGTGGTGATGAAACCGGTCCAGCCGGCCACTGCCGCGCTGATCACGGGCAGGCCGGCTTCGGCCGCGGCCTTGCGCAGGGCCAGCTTGGTGGGCAGGTCCCCCAGGGCGTCCAGGACGATGTCCGCGCCCTGGATGAAGTCCGGCATGTCCTTGGGGGCGACGACGGCCTGCCGGGTGGAGAGGTCCACTTCCGAGTTCACGGCCTGGATTCGCTCCAAGGCCGCCTCGGCCTTGGGCCGTCCGATGGTCGACTCCAGGCAGAACAACTGGCGGTTGAGGTTGCTGGCCTCGAACACGTCGCCGTCCGCGGCTCGAATCCACCCCTGGTCCCTGCGGCCGAAGCCCATCCGGGCCAGCATTTCCAAAAGGGTTCCTCCCAGACCACCGAGACCCAATTGGCAGATCCTGGCCGCGTGCAGCCGCTGTTGATCCGCCTCGGAAAGCATGGAGAAGTTTCGGATATAACGCTGGTCAAGGGATGCGGACATGGCCTCAACCACCTCCAACCGCTGGAAAGAGACCGACCCGGTCGCCCTCCTGCAGTTCGTATTCTGGGCCGACGATCACGCCGTTGGCGAAGGAAATCTTGATCTCGCCCTCGGGAATGCCCAGAAAGGCGATCAGGTCCCGGAGCATGGGCTTTGGTCCGAGATGGAATTCGCTCTCTTTGGGCTGAAATTTGGCCAGGGTGGCGTAGCATTTGACTTCGAGCAGCATGGGAGATCCTTGGTTGATGATGAACGATGGCCCGTCGAGGCGGGGAGGGAGCCGTTCCGGGGTTTTCTCCGCAACACGATAAAAAATGTAAAGAAGCCGGGGCGGATGGTCAACTGGAAGTGGAGGAGGAAAGGAGGGCAAATTTGATCTCGATTCTCACGCGCTATCGGATCGGTATCGAAATCGAAATCGCTATCGAAATCGAACGTCAATGGCACTAAAGATATCGTAATCACAGGATGATGCACAGTATTTTTTCGATAGCGATTTCGATACCGATTTGGATCGGAAAGAGGGATATTGAAAATCTTTCGCGGAGACGGGAGGGAGGCGCGCGGGCATGTGAAAGAACCTTTTGACATCCGTGGGGCAACAACCTAAATTTCGCCTCTTTTGCCCGCCCTATATCATTTCGAGGTACAATAACCATGCATCAGTTTGTTTTGGATAGCGATGCTCTGGCCTTGGCGCTGGAGATCGCGGCGTCGGACTCCGTCCCGGACGAGGACCGGGAGCGTACGGCCATGGCTTCTCTGCTCGCCATGGCCGGGGACGAGACACTCGGGTTGTGGGTTCATCCGCACACGGTGTCCGACCGCTTGACCCGAAGGCGACGAGAGCTCGCCCTGGAAGGTATCTTTCCGACGAAAGAGAAGGAATCCGTCTCGGAGTTGGCGGGGGGGATGGCCGCCCTGCTGGAGACCGTCCGCCTGCTGCCCGCTCCAGGCGTGCAGTTGTTGCAGGTTTTGCATCAGGAAGCCGCGGACCCGCTGCTGGACCTGACCCTTCTCGCTGCTGAAGAGTACCTTGAAAGCTTCGTGCTTGTTTCGCGTCTGGCCGAAGACTCGTCGGTCCGACGGCTCACCCCGGAAGCCTGCGTGCGCCTGGTGGCCGAGGAATTGGAATCCGAATTGTCCGAAAACGGGGCGACTCCCTTGCCCCCCGTTCCCTTTGTCGATTTGAAGGCCCAGCAGATGAGCATCTACCCGGTCCTGGAAGCGAACATCTTCCAGGTCGTGAAGAGCTGCAAGTTCATTCTCGGGCCGGAAGTGGAGGAGCTGGAACAGCGCCTGGCCGACTACACCAAAACGCGGCACGTGGTGTCCTGCTCATCGGGCACCGAAGCCCTGGCCCTGGCCCTGATGGCCTACGACATCGGGCCCGGAGACGCGGTCTTCACCACGCCGTTCAGTTTCATCGCCACGGCCGAGGTGATCTGCCTGCGGGGGGCCACGCCGATATTCGTGGACATCGATCCCCGGACCTTCAATCTGGACCCGGAAAAGCTGGACGCGGCCGTGACCGCCCTGGTTTCCGAAAAGGGCGATCACCCGTTGCCCGATGCGGCCCGAGGGCTGACGCCCCGGGCCGTGATCACCGTGGACCTGTTCGGTCTGCCCGCGGACCATGCCCGCATTCGCGAGGTCGCGGTCAGGCACGGCTTGCGGGTCATCGAGGACGCGGCCCAGTCCTTCGGCGGGATGGAGCATGGCCGACGGGCCTGCGCCCTGGGCGACATCGGCTGCACGTCGTTTTTTCCGGCCAAGCCTCTGGGCGGGTACGGCGAAGGCGGGGCCTGCTTCACGGACGACGCGGAGTTGGCCGAGCGGATGCGGTCCATCCGGGTCCACGGTCAGGGTACGTCGCGCTATGAACATGCTCGGCTGGGCACCAACGCCCGTTTGGACAGCCTGCAAGCGGCCGTCTTGCTGGCCAAGATGGACGTCTTCCCCCTGGAACTGGAGCGTCGCGAAGCATTGGCCGCCGCCTATTCCCGGCTTCTGGAACCCTGCGCCCTGACTCCTCCGTACATTCCCGAAGGGTTCGGCTCGGCCTGGGCCCAGTACTCCCTGCTGGCTCGGGACGAGGCCCATCGGGACGCCTGCCGTCAAGCCCTGACGGATGCCGGGATTCCCAGCGTGATCTACTACCCCATTCCCCTGCATCTGCAACGCGTTTTCCTGCCGTTGGGCTACGCGCCGGGGGACCTGCCGGTTTGCGAGGCCACGTCGCGACGCATTTTCAGCCTGCCCATGCACCCCTATCTGCCCAGCCGAACCCAGGAGCGGATCGCCAGGATTCTGTGCGATATCGCGCCGCGGAATTGAACGCCGTGGCACATCACGAAAATGAGAGCATCATGAACGATTCCCAACCACTCAAAGTCGGCCTGATCGGGGTCGGCAAGATGGGCGGCAACCATTTACGGGTGCTGTCCTACATGAAACCGGTGCAGGTGGTCTTCATTCACGACCGCAACCGGGACAAGGAGGCCAGGCTGGCCGAGGAATACGGCACGCGACCGGCCGAGGACCTGGAAAAGGATCTGGCCCTGGTGGACGCCGTGGTCCTGGCCACGCCGACCTCCACCCACCTGGAGTACATCGAGCTGGCCAGCCGGTTCGTAACCAATATGTTCGTGGAAAAGCCGCTCACGGACAGCCTGGAGACCACCCGGGCCGCGGCTAGGCTGGCCCGTGACAAGGGCCTGCGCATCCAGGTGGGCTTTATCGAGCGCTTCAACCCCGTGGTCACGGAACTGGTCAAGATCGTCGGCCGCTCCGCGGACGTGGTGAACATGGATCTGACCCGCACGGACAAGGTGCCGGACCGCAATCTGGACGTGGACGTGGTGCTGGATCTGATGGTTCACGACCTGGACCTGGCCCTGCATCTGCGCGGTCCGGTGGAGCGGATTCAGGCCTTCGGGCATGCCCAGGACGGGCTGACCGCCCTGGCGCACGCCGTATTGGTCCACAGCAACGGGACCATTTCCCGGGTCATGGCCAGCAAGATCACCGAAAAACGGATCCGTCAGATCGCCGTGACCTGTCCGGAGATGTACGTGGAGGCGGACCTGCTGCAAAAGGAACTGGTCCTGCATCGCAAGACCGTGGCCCAGCGCTACGCGGATCTGTCCCTGGCCTCGGTGCGCGAGGCCGTTTTCGTGCCCCATGAGGAGGCCCTGCTGGGGCAGTTGCTGGCCTTTGCCGGATACTGCCGGGGTCGTCGGGACTGCTCCATCCCCGCCTCCGTGCCCACGGTGGAAGCGGCGGTGGCGTCCATGGAACTGGCCGAGGTGATCCGCAAAAGCATCACGGAAAACGCCACCGCGCCGGTTTCGTACCAGCCCATCGGGTTCTGAGCATGGCCGCGCTCCGGGTTTGGCTGAGCGCCTGCGAACCTTCCGGGGACCTGCACGCCGGGCTGTTGGCCGGGGCGCTGCGGGAGCTGCACCCAGGAATCCAGCTCTCCGGCATGGGCGGTCCGACCATGGAGGAACAGGGAGTCGACCTGCGGCTGCGCATGGAGGGGCTTTCGGTGATGGGCGTCTCCGAAGTGTTCGCTTATCTGCCCCGAGTGTTCGGGATGTGGCGGACCATCCGCAAAGAGTTGGCCGCGTGGCGACCCGACGCCGTGGTTCTGGTGGATTCGCCGGACTTTCATTTCCGGGTGGCCCGAATGGCCTCCTCCCTGGGCATCCCGGTCTTCTACTACATCAGCCCCCAGGTCTGGGCTTGGCGGCAAGGCCGGGTCGAGTTCCTGAAGCGGCACGTGCGGCGGGTGTTTTGCATCCTGCCCTTTGAGCCGGAGTTTTATCGCGCACGGGGGATGGACGCGGAGTTCGTCGGCCATCCCCTGGTCGGTGAATTGTCGCGCCCCGAAATTCTGTCCATCGTCCCAAAGCCGAACCGGATCGGCATTCTGCCTGGCAGCCGCAAATCGGAAATCCAGCGGATGATGCCGATTTTCGGCCAGGCGGCCCAGGAACTGCTCACGGAGAACCCGAAGCTCGAGTTTTGCGTGGTCAAGGCGCCCAGCGTCGGCGAGGAACTGCTTCGCGAGCACTGCCCGGCTCAGCTTCCCTTGCGCTTCATCGAAGCCAAGGACCGCTACGCGGCCATGCGTTCCTGCGCCCTGATCCTGGCCACCTCCGGAACCGCGACCCTGGAATGCGCCCTGCTCCAGGTGCCGACCATCGTGGCTTATCGCTTCTCCCGGCTCAGCTTCCTGGTCGGCGTACGGCTGGTCAGGGTACCGGCCATCAGCTTGGCCAATCTCGTGCTCCGTCGCGCGGTGCTTCCGGAGTTCATCCAGAACCAAGCCCGCCCCGAGACCATCGCGGCCCAGGCCCGGGAATGGCTCGCTCACCCAAAACGGATGGATCATATTCGCCAGGAGTTGGCCCGGTTGCCCGAACTTCTTGCCTCTTCCTCCGGCTCCTTCGAAGAGCCACGGGAAGCTCCGGCTCAACGCACCGCCGCGATGATCCTGCGCGATCTTTCAGGTCGGGGCTGATTTTTGATTATTTCGCTGACAGCGAGAGCGGTGACGTTCAGGAAGATTGATCTCGATCCTCACCCGCTATCTGAATCGGTATCGAAATCGAAATCGTGATCGAAATCGAACATCATGTCCAAGAAGATGACGTAATCACAGGTTGATGCACAGCATTTTTTTATTGCGATTTTGATTTCGATTTGGATTTTGATGAGAACAGATTGCCCTGAGGTGACGTTTTTTGGCGCTTTACATCCTCGACGATTCCAGAGTAGCTTTTTTCACAGTGCCTTTACGGGGCTTCCACACAAGGCGCCAACAGTTCCAGTCAATTCAACCTCAATGCAGGAGAACAGCGAGATGGTACGATTAGTGAAAATCATGACGACCACTTTGGTTTTGGTGTGCATTGCCGCGTATGGCCACGCCCAGGATCAAGTCCCGGTGAAGATCCTCTCCGACCAGATGGACTATGTTCAGGAGAACAACACCGTCATTTTTCGCGGCAACGTCCATGTGGACCGCGAGGACTTCCAGATTTGGAGCGACAAGCTGACGGTGTTCATGGAATCTTCCGGAGAGCAGGGGCAAATGTCCATGGGTCCGGACGGCTCCCAGGACATCGAGAAGCTGCTGGCCGAAGGCTCCGTGCGCATCGAGCGCGACAAGCAGGTGGGCACCAGCGAAAAGGCCACGTATTGGACCAAGCGCGGCGTCGTGGTCATGGAAGGAAATCCCGTGCTCAAGGACGGCGAAAGCTCCATCAGCGGCGAAGTGATCACCTACCACCTGGAAGACAATCGCGGGGTGGTGGAAGGCGGTGAGCGTCAGCGGGTCCAGGCGATTTTTATGGCTCCGCCCACGCCTTAATCGGCGCATTGGGACAACAAATAAAAAAGGCGGCTCCTCGAGGAGCCGCCTTTTTTATTTCGTTTCGCGGGAAGTTTTCAATAGTCCGCGCCCAGGGCGTCGGCCGTGCGGCGGATGGCGTTTTCAATGGCCCGTTCTCCGGCGGCGATTTCATTGGTCCCGGTCTCAAACGTTTCATAATCGGAAATATGGCCGGAGGACCAGATCCGCGAGCCGTCGACCGCGCTGAGAAACTCGGTCTCCAGGATGACGGTGGCGCGCTCTCTGAGCGTCTGATCCTGGGCTCCGGAGAGTTCCGTGTCCGTGGAATAGGCGATGATGCGCAGGACGACGTGCGCTTGAGCCTGCTCGGCGTCGACCCAGTTCACCTGGGCGCGGCGGGTGAATTCGTCGCGAAATCGCGAGCGGAGATACGGATCAATCCAGGCTTCAAGGGTTGGGTTGTCCACTTCCTGAATATGAATGTTCACCACTCCGCTGGGGAGGGTGATCGGGGCGCTGGCGCTGAAGTGGTAGCCGCAACCCACCAGAAGGAGGAAGAGGCCTATTGTCAGGTATGGGAAAGTCCGTTGCATTCTTGCTGTCCTTTGCGTTGTCGTGGGTGAATGATGGTGCGTCGGCGTTTGTGAGGACGACTAAAGGCCCAAGCCCAGCATGTCCTCCAACCCCTTGAGGGATACTCGCAGTTCGAAGCGATCTTCGTCCTGGGTCTGGGAAAAGAGGAAATCCAGAAAATAACACTGGTGGGTGAAGCCGATACCGAAAATCTTTTCGAGGTCTTCCTTGGCCAACATGTCTCGCTTGAAATCCGCACGCGCGAACCAGCCCCGAGGCAGATGGACCAGGCCGCCGATGCGGAGAATCTCGCGTTTTTGCTGGTTCTGGCGCCAAATGTCGTCGGTGACTTCGGACCGGAAGTCGAACCCGAAATAGGCCGAACCCAGGCCGGGATAACTCCCGTACAACAGATGTTCATGTTCGGTGATGGTGTTCATGTAGGGCGAATACCAGGATCGGGTGATCAAATCGATGTATCTTCCCGGCGAAAAGACCACGTCCGTCCGGATGTCGGAGAAGGGGCGGCGTTCGTATTGATCCAGATTATCGCTGCGATCGGCCTCTTCGATGTCGTACGCCTGGTCGAAGCGAACCCGCAGGAAGTCGCGATAGGTGGTCTCGACCCGGAGCATGTCCTCGGTAAGAGGCGTGTCTTCGGGTCCTGGACGTCGCACGACGACCTGGTCCATGCGTCGATTGAAGATGTTGTGCAGGCTATAGGAGAGCAGATTGCGCTTGTTGATCCGGTCGTCGCGGGTGAAAAGCGGGTTTTCGTCCTGGTCCACGTGGGGAATGTACGAGTAGGTTAATTCGGGCTGGATCGTGTGCTTCATCCTGGTCCAGTGCGCATTGCCGATATTGTCCAGGGTCGGCGTGATCTGGTCCTGTTTTTCGAAGTCATAAATATTGAACAAAGAGGTGAAGGCGTCCACGCGAAAGTCGGGAAGCCCGCGCTCGTTGAAGTCCTTGGATTCGTTCACGCTGTCCGGGATTCCACCGACTTGCTGATGCTTGTCAATGGCGTAGAGGGTTTGCCGCCAACCGGCGCTGGGGGTTACGGTGCCGAAGCCGGTGGTCCAGGGCAGGCTGAGGCGGGGAAATATTTCGGCCCTGGCGCCGGTGGTCCCCTTTTCTCGCCAGAAATAGACGGCATTGGTAGTGGCCTCCAGCTCAAACGGAGTCTCTCCAATGGTGGTTTTGTAGAAATCCAGGCTTAACTCGGGGAGGCGCTGCAAGGTGGGGTTCTCGTTGCTGGGGTTGTTGTCGGTCCAGTACTGCAGAGCCTGCGTGTAGTGCATTGACCCACGGAATCCGACCTGGCTCCAGTTACGGCTGAGTTCCACGGCGTTGTTCCGGTACAGGGAGTCGATGTTGTTCATTCCTCGCCCGAAGTCGCGAAGCATGGTGTTATGGACCCGTGTGTATCCGGTATGTCCGTGCTTGAATTCGCGCAGGTAGTTCTGGTCGGAGACCATGTCCAGATCCAGCTTGGTCCGCCACAAGGGGTCGCCAAGGTAGCCGTCGTACTTGCCGCGAATCCAATAGCGGTGCTTGTTGTCCCGGGTCAGGCCGTCCCCGCGGAACTGGGGATCCTCGTCGGCTTCGGTGGAGGCGGTTTTGGAGTCGTGCAGCCAGTCGGCCTGCCAGACGCCCTTGGAGTCCAGATTGTTGAAATGACGGTATTCCATACCGGTCATCACGCCGCGCTTGCTCATCATGTTGGCGTAGAAGGTGGCGTCTTGTTCCTCATCAATGGCCCAGTAGTAGGGCAGGGTGAGGCCGGCTCCCAAGCGGGAGCTGAAGGACGGTTCGGGGATCAGGAAGCCGCTTTGGCGTTCGGTCTTGACCGGAAAAATCATGTACGGGGAGTAGAGAACGGGTGTGTCCTTGACCTGAAAGCGGGGGTGCCACATCTGGGCGTAGCCGCCGGTGGTGACTTCGCCCTCGCTGCTTTTGATGGACCACGCCGGAACCGGACCGTCGCAGGTGGTGAGGTGCGCCCCCCTGAAGGCGTAGGTCTGTTCGCAGCGCTTTTCCAGCAGTTCCCCGCGAATATACACGTGGTCCTGGGCCAGGAACATCTCCCCGTCCGTTACCCAGCCAACGTTGTTCAACAGGTCGAAGTCCGCCTTCCGGCCCACGAGAATATCCCCGTCCCATTCGATCCGGACGTTGCCGTCGAGAAAAGCGAAGCCCGTCTCCCGAAAATAACGGGCCGTGTCCGCCTGGATCAGGTTCGGGCCCTGCCGGATCAGTACGTTGCCCTGGGCTTCGAAAATCTGTTCGGCTTGCAGGGACTCGACCCGGTCGGCCTCCAGGGTCCAGGGAAGCTCGGAGTCCATGGAAAAATCTTGCTGGAACATGGACTGGGCGTTTCCGGGGCGCGGCCAGGCGAGCAACAGGCAGAGCAAGACCCAGAGCAGCGCCCAGAGATGGTTCGGAAGGGCCGGAAGCGCGGAGGGCCGGAAGCGGAGGGGGGGATGGAACGAGTTCGTCATGGGGAAAAGGACTCCTTGGCGAAAGCAGTATGATGACAAAACTGCATTCCCTTAATCCGTTTCAGGATTTGAGTAAAGAAGGTCTTGTTTCCAGGTAGGACATGGTTTAGAGATGCGCACATGGACTTTGGGGGTTGTTTGCGGTGCCTGGTCGCGCGTGGTTTGGCCGCAAGGCCCGGCAACATTTTGAAGCCGTGGAGGATAAAGGTGAACATGCTGAAGTTCGGACGATGGTACATGATCTGTTTCGTGGCGGTGAGTCTGCTGGTGATCGTCACGGGGTGCGGCAAGAAAGGCTGGCCCGAGCCGCGACTGGACGAGGACCGCTTTTCCTGGGGCCAAATCCAGCATCAGCGTCAGGGAGCGTGTCTGGACGCGAGGGCTCTGGTGCACGGGGCTGCCAACAAGCTCGGATTCGTCTATTTGGAGTGGATGCGCCTGGACACCGCGGAGGATTGTCCGGACTGCCCCTTTGAGGTGACCGAAAGGGTTCGCCTGGGCGACGGTTCCAGCGAGTTCAAACGGCAAAACGGGGTGATCCGGATCTTATATTGCGAGTGGGATCCCGACGCTTCATACAGGTGGCGGTTGGTGGGCATGAACGTCCACCGCGGATTGGGCTCGGTACCCTCCCAGGTAGAGTTCTCCCGCTGATAATACCGTATTTACAGGGTTCGCTAAGAACGAGAACGCCCCGGCGCCTTCAAAGGTGCCGGGGCGTTCTGGTTCTCGGGCTTGATCGAAATCTACAGCAGAGGCAGGTACCGGTCGATCTCGTACTGGGACACCTGGATGCGGTAGTCGTCCCATTCCTTTTTCTTGTTTTCGATGAACTTGGAAAAGATATGTTCGCCCAGAGCTTCCTTGAGCAGAGAGCTTTGCTCAAGGATTGCCACGGCGTCCCCGAGGCTGCCCGGCAAAGCGTCGATATGGTGCTGGGAACGTTCTGAGGCGGACATTTCAAAGATGTCCTCTTCCACGGGGTCCGGCAGTTTGTAGTTCTCTTCCATGCCCTTGAGGCCGGCGGCGAGCATCACGGCGAAGGCCAGGTAGGGGTTGCAGGCCGGGTCAGGGGAGCGCAGTTCCACGCGGGTGGCGACCTCCTTGCCGGGCTTGTACAGCGGCACCCGGACCAGGGAAGAGCGGTTACGACGGGCCCAGGCCAGGTAGACCGGGGCTTCGTAGCCCGGAACCAGCCGTTTGTAGGAGTTCACCCACTGGTTGGTGACGGCGCAGAATTCCGGGGCGTGCTTGAGCAGGCCGGCGATGTAGCTCTTGCATTCAGCGCTGAGAAAATGCTTGTCGTTGGCGTCGTAAAAGATGTTCTTGCCGTTCTTGAACAAGGACTGGTGGGTGTGCATCCCACTGCCGTTCTGACCGAAGATGGGCTTGGGCATGAAGGAGCAGTAGCAGCCGTGCTTGCGGGCGATCTCCTTGCACACGACCTTGTAGGTCACGGCGATGTCGGCCATTTGCAGGGCCTCGGCGTAGCGCAGGTCGATCTCGTGCTGGCTGGGGGCCACCTCGTGATGGCTGTACTCCACGGTGATGCCCATGCGGTTCAGGGCGAAGATGATGTCTCGGCGGACATCGTTGCCCAGATCCAGAGGCGGGGCGTCGAAGTATCCGCCCTGGTCGATGATGATCGGTTCGTGGGCGGAGTCGAACAGAAAGAATTCCAGTTCCGGGCCGACGTAGAACGTGTACCCCTTTTCCGCGGCCTTGCTCAGGATGCGCTTGAGAACGTACCGGCTGTCCGCGACATAGGATGTTCCATCGGGGTTTTTGATGTCGCAGAACATCCGGGCCACCGGGCGGTCCATGGGACGCCAGGGGACCATCTGAAAGGTTGTCGGGTCCGGAATAGCGACCATGTCGCTTTCGTGGATCCGGGCGAAGCCGAGAATGGAAGATCCGTCGAAGCCCATGCCTTCTTCAAAAGCGTTTTCCAATTCACTGATGGTGATCTGAAAGCTCTTCAGGGTTCCGATGACGTCCACGAACCAGAATTGAACGAAGCTGACATTGTAGTCGCGCACCGCCTTCATCACGTCGTCGGCATTTTTGCAGTTGAATACGGGTGAATCGGTCATGCGGGAAACCTCCGAATGTTAAATTTGAATAATGATGGGAGGGACTTTCAAGTTCAAGGCCATGATGGAAAAAGTCATGAAAACAAGGAGCGTGAAGGATGCTCTTCCATGTCGAGCCGAGGAAAACTCTTCAAAAATGTAAACTCCGTGGCATCGCGGTGATTGGTGTTTGCGTTTTTGTCAAACTCGGCCTCCGGCCTGCTCCGCAGGACAGGTCTCACCGGACGTCGAGCTTGTCCAGGGCGTCCCGCAAGGTATTCTCAAGGCTGTCCTCGGAGCGCAGAATATGGTCGGCCAGATTCATGTAGATCGGGCTGCGCTGGATATTGCTTTGGATCAGTTCCTGCTCCGGAGTCAGGCCGGAGAGGGGCGGTCGGTGGTCCGGGGTGGGTGCCGCGTTCAATCGTCCGAGCAGGGTGGAGATTTCGGCCATCAAATAGAAGGTTGTTCCGGATTGTTGAATCAGTTCTTGATTATCCGGGGCCAGGACGATGCCGCCACCGGTGGCCACGACCTGGCCGCGCCGGGCGCAGACCTCCCGTAAGGCCTCGGACTCCAGGACGCGAAAGGTATCCCAGCCGTCCTCGGCCACGATGTCGGCGATGCTCCGTCCGGCCTTGTCCACAACCAGAGCGTCGGTGTCCACGAAGCGCATCTCCAGGCGCTCAGCCAGGAGTTTGCCCAGGGTGGACTTGCCGCTGGCCCGGAGCCCGACCAGGAAAATGTTGGTCGATTGTGGATCGAAGACGTCTCGTTTTCGTGTTTCCGGCGCGTGGACCATTCGGGCGTCGGGATCGCCCACCTGTACGGTGTTTTGGATGAACCTGTTCATACCTCGATCCGCCAATCCATGGGCATGGGGTCATCCGGAAAATCAGCTTCGGTGCATCGGCCCGGAAGCAGGTGGAACGTCTTGTCGTCCAGGGCGATGGTCCGTTCCTCGCCCTCGCGGCCGGTGATGGACAGCCTGGCTCGGCCGTGTTCCAACTCCACATCGTACCAGGTCCGCTGGAGCTGGAAGCGGAAGGACAGCTTTTGCCAGTGCTCCGGCAGCCGGGGCTGGATCACGGGATGCTCTCCGGTGAGTTGCAGCCCGGCGAAGCAGCGCAAGATAATGTCCAGGGTGGCGGCCATCACTCCGGTATGGATGCCCTCCTTGGTGGTCCCGCCCTGGGTGTCGTAGACGTCGCTTTTCATGGCTTCCACGAACCAGCGCCACGTTCCGGCGTCGGAGTGGATGAAGTAGGAAACCACGGCGTGGACCACCTTGCTCAAGGTGGAACCGTGGCTGGTGCGCGGTTCGTAGAAGTCGTAATTCTTCTGGAGCAGTTCCAAGGGGTCTTCGATCTCGTGCCCGAGTTCGCGCAGAATGTGCGCCACCTCGCCGGGGTCCAGCAGGTAGTACATCATCAGCACGTCGGCCTGCTTGGCCAGTTTATAGTGGTCCGGGCTGTCCCCCTCGGCCTTGAGGATGCGGTCCATGCGATGGATGTCGTAGTAGCGGCGGCGGTAGGCGTCCCAGTCCAGCTCTTTCAAGTCCATATATCCGTCGAACTGGTGGATGATGCCATCAGGAGACAGCAGCACGTTCAGTTTGTGGATCATGTCCCGCCACTTCTCCGTCTCCGAGAGGTCGAAGCCGATCTGCTCGCGCAGCTTCTTCATGGTCGCGGCGGGCAGGCGCTCCACCAGTTCCAGTGCCCGTTCCAGGAGCCAGACCACCATGACGTTGGTGTAGGCGTTGTCCTTGATGCCGGGCTCCTCGGATCCAGGCAGCTTTTCATGGAACTCGTCCGGTCCCATCACGCCCTCGATGTGGTAGCGGTCCGTCTCGGGATCGAACCTGGCGATGTCCGCCCAGAACCGGGCGATTTCCAGAAGCATTTCCGCGCCGTGGTCCCGCAGGAATCGCTCGTCCTTGGACCAGTTTACGTAGCGCCAGACATTGGCGAAAATGGCGATGGAAACGTGGCGTTGACGGCGGCTGAGATCCGGGTCCCAGGTCTTGCCGGCGGGGTTGTAGTGGATTTCCTGGGTTTCCTCGTCCCCGCCGTCCGCGGTCTGCCAGGGGTACATGGCGCCCTTGTATCCGTATTGCCGGGCGTATTCCCGGGCCCCGTCCAGTCGGTGATAGCGGTAGAGCAGCAGGGAACGGGAGATTTCCGGAAAGTGGAGATCGAAAAACGGCAGGATGTAGATCTCGTCCCAGAAAATATGACCGCGGTAGGCCTCGCCGTGCAGCCCTCGGGCGGGCATCCCGGTGTAGAGCAGACGGTTGTGGGGCGAGGCCGTGGTCAGGAGGTGGTAGATGTGCAGCCGGGTGGTGCGCTGAATGAAGCGGTCGCCCTGGATGCGGATGTCCGCCTTGTCCCACAGCGCGGCCCAGGCGCGTTCGTGGGCGCTGCAAATCTTGGCGAAGGACGCCTGTTTTCCGGCCAGGTTGGAAGCCGCACTGCCCAGATCCTGGACTCCGTCCAGGGAGCTGTACACCGCGACGATCTTTTCCAGGGCGTAGGTTCGGTTCTCATGGGCATGGAAGCGCAATTCCTCCCCGATTTCCGCGTCGTTCTTGAAAACCTCACGTTCCGGAGACAGGGGCTTGTTCTCCTCCAGCAGACGACTTTGGGCCTCCATGTGGATCTGGTAGCCGGAGCCGGTGGTCTTGACCCGCAGGCAGACTCCGCCGGAAGTTCGGCCGGAGTGCATCAGCTCCAGGTGCTTGGACGTCAGCTGGGAATACCGGGGCACGCCTGCGTTTTCCACGTTGCCGTCCAGGCTGACCCGCATGGTGATGGGCGCGGAGTAGTTGATGGGCGTCAGCTCGAAGCGCAGCGCGCAGAGATGCGGCTCGGCCATACTGGCCAGACGTTTGGACTGAATCCGGGTGATCAGGCCGTGGACGTCCCGGCAGATCATGGTCCGTTGGAGCACGCCGCGGCGCAGATCCAACTCCTGCTTGTAGCTGAGCAGTTCCATTTGCAGCGGGCTCAGGAATTTGCCGTTGCCGATCTTGAATTCCACGGGCAGCCAGTTCGGGCAGTTCACGAAGTCGTTGTTGAAGATTTCCTTGCCGTGGACCATGCTCGGGACGCGGTTGAAAATGCCCGCCATGTAGGTTCCGGGGTAATGGTTGAAGGAGGCCCGCTCGCCTTCAAAACACCCTCGCGTGCCGATGTATCCGTTGCCCACGGTGGTCAGGGTTTCGCGCAGCTTCTCGTCACCGCGATCCAGGCCGACATAGGCGAGCTTCCAGCCGTCCCCGGGCAGTTCGTGCTCGAACCAGGCCCGGATGTCCTCGGGGCAGGTTTCCGATAAGTCGCCCAAGACCATGTCCGCGCCGAACTGGCGCAGCATTTCTCCTTCGCCGTTGCGAGCCAGGCCGATGACCATTCCGAAGTTGCCGGCCCGTCCGGCCTGGACCCCGGCCAGGGCGTCGTCCACCACCAGGCATTCCCCGGGGTACCGGCCCATGGCCTTGGCCGCGGCCAGGAGCATGTCCGGATGGGGTTTTTCCCGCAGGCTTTGTTCGCGGAGCATTTCGTCATCCATGCGCACGTCGTACAGGCCTTCCAGACCCGCAAGCTTCAGAATGCAGTCGCAGTTCAGGCTGGAAGAGGTGATTCCGATTTGAAAGCCATCGTTTTTGAGGGATTTCAGGAGTTCGACCGAGGAGTCGATGATTTTCGGGCCATGGGTGTTGAGCATGTCCAGGAACAGGTCGTTTTTTCGACGACACAAGCCGTGGATGGTCTGGGCTTCGGCCGAGTCATCCGAGCGACCATAGGGCGGTTCGATGTTTCGGGATTTGAAAAAACTCAGCGCTCCTTCAAAGCCCGGACGGCGTTCCAGATGGTTGCGGTAGTCGCCTTGGGGGTCAAAGGGCCGGAACGGGCTGCCTTCCTTTTCGGCGACGTTTTCCAGGAACGGATTGAGGATCTGCTCCCAAGCCTTGGCGTGCAGATGGTCGGTGCTGGTCAACACGCCGCCCAGATCGAAGATGGCCGCCTTGGGTTTTATTCCGGTCATGATTCCTCCCGAAAGGCATAAGGGTTGCAAAGGTTTAAAATCGGAGTAACCAAGTCAGCGCATTTTGCGTGCGGCCTCATTTCGGCATTGGATTCGTGCCTCCGCGGGAATGACTTGTCTTGCCGTGGCGTCTTGGAACCAGTCATACCCGCGAAGGCGGGTATCCAGCCTTTTCACGGATCAGCCGAATGGTTACGTCGTCTGAAGGTTCTGGTCGCGTATTCTGAGCAACGAAACGGATCAGGTCAACCTTGTGGAGAGAATTCTCTTGAAAAAACGAGATCAACCACGGATTGCCAAGGAACGGAGGATGTCCTATCCGTCGGGGCGGAAAAAACGCTGATGGAGAGAGGCCCGAACATGAACAAGCACGTCGACGTCAATCCCCGCATGGTCTTCGCGGACCGGCGCGGACGGATCTTCGATCATCCTTCCCTGGGTATGGTGTGCCGGAGTGGCTGGGAATTTCGACGTCCGAAGCCCGAGGAACTGATCCCGCTACCGAAGGAATGCGAGTTGTTTTTGCTCCCTGGTCGGCGTGCCCTGGGCTGGGACGGGGACCGAGGGCGGATCGAGGCGGGAGATCGGACCGCAGTGGCGGCCTTTGTCAGTCCGGGGCATACGCTGAGCGCGGTTTGCGCCTATGAGACGGATTCCGGCGCTCCGGTTCTGCCGCTGTTCGCGTACGGCGCGGTGGGGTATGCCCGGGGGCGGTTTTGGGTCTGCGCGACCCGGGTGGATGAAGACCCGCGACAACGATTTGAGGGCATCTCTCCGAAGCGGATCCAGGCCGGGGCCAGGCAATGGTTGAAGACGTTTCCCAACAATCGGCTGGTTCGGCATCTGGCCGACTGCGCCCTGGTCTCGTCCTGCCCGGCGGCTCGAAACCTGGCCCTGGGGCGGTACGAAGCGCCCTTGCCCACGTCGCGTTCCTGCAATGCCCGCTGCGTGGGCTGTTTGTCCCTGCAACCGCCGGACTCGGGCTTTCCCTCCACCCAGAACCGGATCCGGTTTCAGCCTTCGGCCCGGGAAATCGTGGAAATCATGAACCAGCATGGACAACGGGAACCCCGGGCCATTTTTTCCTTTGGCCAGGGGTGCGAGGGCGAGCCTTTGACCGAGGCGGAATTGATCGCCCGGGCGGTACATGATTTTCGGGCCTCCGGCGGCCAAGGGACCGTGAACGTGAACACCAACGCCGGTCTGCCGGAGACGATTCCGGATCTGGTCCGGGCCGGGATGTCCTCGATCCGGGTCAGCCTGAACAGCGCTCGGGAAGCGGTGTATGCGCGATACCATCGCCCCCAGGGCTACGCCTTCAGTGACGTGCGGGAAAGCATCCGCAAGGCCAAGCAAGGTGGCCTGTTCGTGTCCCTGAATTATCTATTTTTTCCGGGGATCAGCGACAGGCCCGAAGACGTCGCGGCCCTGATCGACTTGGTCAGGGCCGAACGAGTGGATTTCATCCAGCTCCGGAACATGAATCTCGATCCGGAGGTATATCTTGGTTTGTATGGGGACATGAGCGAGGAGCGGGAGACCGGAATGGACTTGCGATCAATGATCCAGGAGCTGCGACATCAAGCTCCGTGGATTCGCTTCGGCTACTTCAATCCATATCTGGGCTGAGGGGCGGGCTTTTGAACAGCCCGCGGAATCGGGCTGTATCAACATGCCGCCAGTCGTCTCGGATCAGAAGACGATCCGCACCTGTTCTTCGTCCTTATCCTTGCGCTCTTGGAGTTCGCCGATCAGGAAGGCTTCCTGGTTCTGGGCGTTGAGCCGGGAAATGACCTCTTCGGCGTGCTGTTTGTCCACCACGAGCAGGAAGCCGATGCCGACGTTGAAGATTTGGTGCATTTCCTCCCAGGAAAGCCGACCGGCCTGTTTGACCCACAGAAATTCCTGGGGCACGGGCCAGGAGCCGAACTGGATCGAGGCCAGCAGCTGGTTGGGGATGATCCGGGGAATGTTGTCGTAAAATCCGCCGCCGGTAATGTGGACCATGCCTTTGATGGGCAGGTCGCGCAGCAGGTTCAGCACCGGCTTGACGTAGATCTTGGTGGGGCTGAGCAGGACGTCGGCCACAGAGTTCTGGGTTCCGGGGAAAGTGTCCTGGCCTTGCAGCCTGGATTCGGCAAGCACTTTACGCACCAGGGAGTAGCCGTTGGCGTGGAATCCCGAGGAGGCCAGCCCGATGAGTTGGTCTCCGGGGCTGGAACGTGAGCCGTCGATGATTTTGGTGTCTTCGACGATGCCGACGCAAAAACCGGCCAGATCATACTCTCCTGGAGCATAAAAGTCCGGCATCTCGGCGGTTTCTCCGCCCAACAGGGCGCACCCTGCCTCCTTGCAACCCGCGGCGATGCCGGTCACGACCTGTTCGGCCTGGTCCAGGTCCAGCTTGCCCGTGGCGAAATAGTCCAGGAAGAAGAGCGGCTTGGCACCCTGGACGAGGATATCGTTGACATTCATGGCTACCAGGTCGATACCTATGGTGTCGTGGCGCTGAAAGGCGAAGGCCAGCTTCAGTTTGGTGCCCACGCCGTCCGTGGCCGCGACCAGCACGGGCTCGTTGAACTGGTTCATGTCCGGCTTGAACAGACCGCCGAACCCGCCGATGTCCGAAATGACGCCCTTGGTGTGGGTGGTCGAAATGGCTTTCTTGATCCGATCGACAAGCCGATTGCCTGCCTGGATGTCAACGCCGGCCTGTTGATAGGCCTGAGAGCGATGAGGCATCATGATGACGGTTGCTCCTTGAGAAGGTGATGACGAACGATTCGGGAGAACTACCACTCCCGCGATCATTGTTCAAGGAAAATACTCGGGTTCGTCCAGGACGGATTTCTTCTCGATCCTCACCCGCTATCTGGATCGGAATCGAAATCGAAATCGAAATCGAAATCGAAATCGGAATGGGAATCGGAATTTGGAATTGGAAAATGCAGTTCATCACCTCGTGATTACGTCATCTTCTTGGACATGCGTTCGATTTCGATTTGGATTTCGATTTGGATTTCGATGAGTGTAGCGTCAGGATAAGGAGGTATGGGATGCTTTGTCGATGGATATGGATATTCGGGCTTGGATTCGTCGTGGTCGTGTTTCCGTGTTTCGCGACCGCCGAGGAGTCATGGAGGTCGCACATCCTGGCTCAAGCGGCAGGTGGAGCGTACATTGGCACGGACGAGCGCTCGGGCGACTCCGTGATCCGAGTCGGCCCTTCCGGGGAAGCAAAGCCGGGAACCCGGATGTACATGGACAGGAATCCCGGTCCCGGCGGCGACTTGGGGGACAGGGTGATCCATGTGGTCCCGCCCCCGGAGGAAAAGCAGGAAACCGAGGTGCTTTTCGGACCGTTGCTGATCACTCCGGAAATCACCTGGCCTGGAAGCACCAAGCCTGACAGAACCAAGCCGGACCCGCGCGTGCCCCACGGTCGCATGCTCAGGGAGCAAGGGACATCCGGAAAGCAGGAGTAAGGCCGAGAGAGGCCCGAATCGGAACCATCGGATCAAAGCCCATCGAGGAGGTGGCGATGAACACGTCCCTGAATTGTTCAACGCATGAAGCCCGTCTCTGGAAGTCGCTCAAGGATGAAAAGGTCCAGTGTCGGCTTTGTGCACATTTTTGCGTGATCGCCGAAAACGAGCGGGGACGATGCGGCGTGCGGCTCAATCGAAAAGGTCGGCTGGATACCCTTGTTCGGGACACCGTGGCTGCGTTGAACCTCGACCCGGTGGAGAAGAAGCCGCTGTATCACTATTTCCCCGGTACCAAGACCCTCTCCCTGGGAACCATGGGCTGCAATCTGTCCTGCTCCTTTTGCCAGAATTCCAGCTTGTCCCAGCCGCCGCGCCGGGGTGAGGCCGTGCGGGGGGAGCGGGTGCAAGCGGAAGCCGTGGTGGACTTGGCCGTGCGTTCCAAGGCCGCCAGCATCTCATACACCTATTCGGAGCCCACGGTTTTTTTCGAACTGGTGGAAGACATCGCCACGCGGGCCGGGGAGCGTGGGCTGGGGAACATCATTGTCTCCAACGGGTTTCAAAGCAGGGAATGTCTGGAGTCCTGGGGGCCGTTGATCAACGCGGCGAACATCGATCTGAAGGCGTTTACCGAGGGATTCTACAAAGACATCTGCGGGGCCAGGCTTCAGCCTGTCCTGGACAATCTGAAGATTATTCCCGGGCTGGGCTGGTGGTTGGAAGTCACCACCTTGCTCATCCCCGGACTGAATGACGACCCTGGCGAATTGCGGGCCATGGCCGACTTCATTTGCCGGGAATTGGGGCCCCAAACACCATGGCACCTGTCGCGCTTTCATCCGGACCATGTCATGCTGGACAGACCGCCTACTCCGCCGCAAACCTTGCGGCGGGCCTGGGAGATCGGCAAGGAGTCCGGATTGTTTCATGTCTATGTCGGCAACATCACCGGGGTTGCCGGCGAACAGACCGAATGTTCCGGATGCGGGGCGGCTCTGCTTCGTCGTAACGGGTTTCAGGCCGCCAACATTGGAATGCGTGACGGAACGTGCCGAGCGTGCGGCGCTCCGGTGGAAGGACACGGCATGGAAATCATGCCGCTGGAGGCATCGACGTGATCGTGGTGTACACCGGAGACGGCAAAGGCAAGACTTCCGCGGCCATGGGGCAGATCATCAGGGCACTGGGACACGGCCTGCGCGTGGCCTGCGCGCAGTTCATGAAACGGGACGACGTTGCCGGGGAACAACGGTTTCTGGCGTCCCAGCTCGGTGACGACTTCCTTGTCGGCGGTCTGGGATTTTTTCGGGACAACCAGGACCGGACCAGGCACCGGGAGGCGGCCCTGAGCACCCTGGCCTGGGTCTCGTCCAAGGTCGAAGCCGACGTCCAGGTCCTGGTGTTGGACGAGCTCCTGTACGCCCTGGGCGCGGGCGTGCTGGAGCAGAAAGAACTGCAAGCCTTGCTGGACAGGGCCCGAGAGCGAAACGTGCATCTGGTCCTTACCGGGCGCGGTCTCCCGGAATGGCTCGGACGCCAGGCGGACCTGATCACGGAAATGCTCCCCGTCAAACACCCCTTCAACCAGGGCCAGGGGGCGTTAAAAGGCATTGATTTTTGACGCGTCGGGTCGTACGGGCAATACTCAGGGCCAATCTGTTCTCATCAAAATCCACGTCGCGATCGAAATCGGAATCGGAATTGGAATTGGAATTGGAAAATGCAGTGCAACACCTCGTGATTACACCATCGTTATTGGAGATGCTGTTCGATTTCGATCGCGATTTCGATTTCCGATACCGATTCAGATAGCGGGCAGGGATTGAGAACAAAATTGGCCTGGGGCAAGTCCGCGACGGACTTGCCTTACTTCATTGATTCGACTAGTTGTTCGCGGATCGGGGCGTAGCGCAGTTTGGCAGCGCACCTGCCTTGGGAGCAGGGGGCCGGAGGTTCAAATCCTCTCGCCCCGACCAGTGGAACAACGAAGGGTTGCGATGGGTGATCATCGCGACCCTTTTCCTTTTTTTTTGGAGGCCGAGGATGACGAAGCGGGTTGAGAGATTTACGTATACGATCTGGTGGAACCTTTTGTTGATCACCGTTGGGTCGGTGATCATTTCCGCCGCGATGAAGGGCATCGTGGTGCATCACGCGTTCGTTCCCGGCGGGGTGTTCGGCGTCGGACTGCTGATCTTTTATGCGTTCCCGGTGGTATCCGCCGGTATTCTGTATTTTCTGTTGAACATACCCTTGTTCGTCGTGGGCTGGGTCAATGTCAGTCGGCGATTTTTTTTCTATAGTCTGTATGCCATGGTTGTGGCCACCTTGACCTACGAGCTGATCAATCTGGACTTCGGCATTCAGGACCAGCTTTACGCGGCCATTGCCGCCGGAGGGATCATCGGTTTCGGGGCGGGCATCGTGCTGCGCTCCCTGGGGTCCAACGGAGGGCTGGACGTGGTGGCCGTGTTGTTGAACCAGAAGTACAACATCGGCATCGGGAAAACCTACTTTATCTTCAATTTTGCCTTGTTCAGCGTCAGCTTGCTGGTGCTGGACATTGACCTGATCATTGCCTCCCTGATTCTTGTATTCATCACCTCCGTGGTCCTGGAATCCACCCTGGGCTTGTTCAACCAACGCAAGCTCGTCCTGATCATCTCCGATCGCAGCCAGGAGATCGCCGACGAAATGATCAACCACCTGAAGATGGGCGCGACGTTCATCCGCGGACACGGGGCTTACTCCCGGAAGGATAAGGACATCATCATGGCCATCACCAACAACATCGTCTTAAAACGCCTGGAAGAGCTTGTTTTTTCCAAGGACGAGCACGCCATTTTCGTCGTGGAAAACACATTCAACGTGCTGGGCTCCAGCTTCGCCAAGCGCAAGATATATTAACCGCAGGGGCGACCGGCCGGTCGCCCCTGCGACGAGAGGATGGCAGTCCCTCATTCGTGCGCGGGGAGGGAAAAGTGAAAGGTCGTCCCTTGGCCGACCTCGCTTTTCACCCTGATTTTCCCTCCATGCTTTTCGATGAACTCCTTGCACAGGATCAGGCCCAGGCCGGTGCCGTGTTCGCCGTGGGTGCCGGGGCGGATTGTTTTTCGGTCAAGGACAAAGAGATTCGCCTGGGTTTTCTGGTCCATGCCGGTGCCGGTGTCCCGCACGGCAACCTCGACCATGTCGCCATTCATAAATCTGGAGATGGTCACCGCCCCTCCGCTGCCTGTATATTTGAGGGCATTGGAGACAAGGTTGCGGACAACGGTGGTGATCATGGGCTGGTCGACAATGGCTTCCAGCTTGTCAGGAATGATATTCTTGATGGCGATCCGTTTCAATTCGGCCACGGAGCGGAGGGACTCGATGCTGCCGTGGACCAGTTTATGAAGGCTGACCTGTTTTGGGGAGAAGCTCATCAGCCCTTGCTGAACGAGGGCCCAGTGCAGAAGGTTTTCCAGTAGGTCGTACAAGCGTTCGGTGCTCTTATGCATTGCCGAGGCAACCTCTTGCAGCTCCTTCGTGGTCATATCCTCAGCCTCTTCGGCGAATATTTTCGCCAAGGACAGCAAACCGGACATCGGGGATTTGAGGTCGTGGGCAATGATGGAAAAGAACTTGTCTTTTTCAGCCAGGAGGGCCTTGAGTTCCGCGCTGTACCGGCGGACTTCGTCCTCGATGCGTTTGCGATCCGTGATGTCCGTGGCGATCTCCATGCGCACGAAGCGCCCGTCGATCCAGGGGATGGCGCTGTCCTGGCACAAGTACCAGCGCTGGTTTCTCGTGTTCTGGAACGACCATTCGTGCGTTCCGGTGGGTTTGCCGTCCTTGAGCAGCTTGTCGTTGGTGCAGAAGGCGCACGGCCCGTCCTGGCCCTGCTGCAACACCTTCCAGCATGTTTTCCCGGCGGAGTCGCCGCACAGTTTCCGGCCGTAGGCGTTGATGAACAGAATCTCGTAGGTGTCCATGTCCACGATGTAGATCAGCGCTTCGATGCCGTCCAAGACGGTGATCAGCCTCTGGTGGGAAAGATGGCGTTCCTGCTCGGCCAGGCAGCGTTCCGTGACGTCCAGGAGAAATCCGTCAAAGATGACCTCACCGTCCTTCCCGTGTTGCATCCTGGTGTTCATGGACGCCCAGAAAGTCGTCCCGTCCCGTCGGAGCAGTTCCGTCTCGAAGTTCTTGACCTCTCCGTCGGCCAGGAGTTTCTTCTTGTAGATTTCCCGGTCCTCGGGTCGGGCGTAGAGTTGCCTGGCGATGTTCGTGACCGTCTCGACCATTTCTTTTGCGGTTGGGTACCCGCACAGACGGGCCATCTCCGTGTTGACCGTATGGTACCGTCCTGCCGGAGTTGACTGAAAAATGCCCATGGGCGCGTTTTCAACCAGCTCGCGGTATTTTGCCTCGCTTTTTTTCAGCGCCTCATCGGATCGGACCTGGTCCGTAATGTCCGAGACCATGAGCAGAAGCTTCTGGTCCGCATCGTCTTCATCGTTCTGGGGGAGCACCTTTGCCAGCATGTCCCGCCTGCCGACGCAACGCACATGCACCGTTTCGTCGTTTGGGCCGAACAGTCTGAAATCCAGTCGCTTTCCCTCGGGACTGTTGAAAAAGGCCTTGAAACGACCGAGCAAAGCGGGTCGATCCTCGGGAACGACCAGCTCGGTCAGCAGCCTGTCCGTAAACCCATGCCCCTCTCTGCCGATCACCCGGGCGAAGGTCTGGTTGGCTTTTGTGATCAGTCCCCGGGCATTGACGACCAGGTATCCGGCCGGTGCGTTGTTGAACAGTTCCGCGTACTGGTCCCGCACCTCTTCCAGGCGGAGCTGGGTCGCGCGCAGTTCCTCGTTTTGCAGTTCCAGTTCGATCTGATGGACCTGATATTCGTGAATCAGGTTCTTCAGTTCGTCGGAAGAGAGGTTTTCCACGGACCGGGAGTCCTCGGCTACACGAGCTTCGGCCTGTTTCCGGAGTTGCTGTTTCTTTAGAGCAAGATCGTCGGTCGTGCTCATGGTTCCTCCATGCGTGTCCATTGAATTTTAGATACAACGAGGGGCGACGGTTGGATTCGGAGACTCAAACGAAATGGGCGCCTGGCTCCGGTCCGGTGCGTTCCTGGTGGCCATTTTCGCCAAAGGGCGACGTGAACGTCAGGACGACATGGACCGTCGTACCTTCGCCGACGGTGCTGACCACGCTGATGTTTCCGCCCATGGAGTCGACAAGTCGTTTGAAAATGGCCAATCCCAGCCCCGCGCCCTGGTATTTTCTGGTGTACGATCCATCCACCTGGGTGAATGGCTTGAAGAGCGTATCGAGTTTGTCCTCGGTATGCCGATGCCCGTGTCCGTGACGCAGATCAGAGGCCGAAGTCCGTTTTGCGGGTCATATGCCGGTTTTGGCGTTATCACTCAGCCGGGGCCCTTTTGCCCGGCGACCACCGTGCGGTTGCGTCCGGTGTTCTTGGCTTGGTACAGGGCTTCGTCGGCTCGTTTGAGCAGGATTTCCGGAGTGAAGACGTCTGTTTCGTACCCGGCCGCGCCAATGCTCACGGTGATGTGAATGGCCGCATTGGCGGTAAAGATGGGGAAGGCATGGACGTATTCCCTGAATCGTTCGGCCGTGATCCACGCGTTTCCCGGTCCGGTGGCCGGAAGCAGGACCGCGAACTCCTCGCCACCCAGCCTCGCGGGGATGTCCACTTCCCGAAAATGTTTCTTCAGAGACATGGCGAACTCTCGCAATACCTGGTCCCCGACGTCGTGGCCATGGTCGTCGTTGACCTGCTTGAAATAGTCGATGTCCAGCATAAGCAGGGTCAGCGGCAGGCCGTAGCGTTTGGCGCGTTGGGTTTCCTGCCGGATGACGCTCATGAAGTGCCGCCGGTTCCAGAGCGTGGTCAGCTCGTCGGTGATGGACAGAATGCGCAGCTTTTCCTCGGCCTTCTTGCGTTGGGTGATGTCCTGGGCCGAACCGACGATGAAGGTGACCTTGCCGTTCTCGTGAACCGGCGTCAGGGTGGTATGCCAGAGCCGTTCTCCCCCGGGCAGGGCCAGCCGTTCTTCATAGGAGATGGGCTTTCCAGCCTGCATGCACCGCCGATAGTTTGCCTCCAATTCGTCGCCGATCTCCGGACCCAACAGTTCCTGGGGCGTTGTGTCGCGGAGGACGTCCAGGCTCAGCCCGGTGCGTTCCTGGTGGCTTTGGTTGTTGCGAATGAATCGAAACTCCGGTCCTTCATCCACCCGGATCAGGAACATGGCGTCCTGGGTGCTCTGGAAAACACGCTCGTATTCGCTGGAGATTTGCTCGAACTGTCGCTGGTTCGCCTTTTGCCGGGTGATGTCCATGATGGTTCCCAGGACTTTGGCCACCCGGCCATGTCGGTGCACGGCCTCCGCGGTGGCGCGGATACAAAGCCGGCGACCGTCCGCGCTGGTGAAGGGCAGTTCCAGGTCAAAGGGTTGGCCTTGCTCCACGCAACGGGTGAAGGCGGTCCGCAAGGTCTCCCGGTCCCGCGGGGCGTAGCAGGACAGACATTTTTCCAGCCATTGCCGGGAAGAAAGCTGTTCATCCGGCGAGAAGCCGTGAATCCGGTACGTTTCCTCGGTCCAGTCCAGACTCTCCCGGTCCACGTCCCATTCCCACCCTCCGACTTTGGCCAGGCGTTGCGTCATGTTCAGCAGTCGGTCGCTGCGTCGGAAATTCGCTTCGGCCCGTCTCAGCCGGAACAGGGCTTTGACCCTGGCCAGCAATTCGTTGACGGCCAGGGGCTTGGCCATATAGTCGTCCGCCCCGATATCCAATCCCTGGGCCAGCTCCTCTGCGGTGGTGGCCAGGCCGGACATCAGAATAACGGAGAGTGGGCGGCGGAGCTCCAGTTCCTTCAGCTCAAGACAAAAATCCAAACCGCTGCCGTCCGGAAGCATGACGTCCAACAGCACCATGTCCGGACTTTCGCGCCGCGCGATTTCCAGCCCTTCGGTTCCGGTATCCGCGCTGAACACCCTGTAGCCGACTTGGGTCAGGGTTGTTTTCAGCAGCATCACTATTGCCGGATCATCGTCGATAACCAGGATGGTTTGGTTTTGTTGGGGGGTGGTGATGAGGCTCATGGCTTCTGTTCTTGCAGGGGTGTTTTGGAGGGAGACACGCGGAAGAGACGCACTCTGACTCCAGTCGACGTTGCCGTCGCCATTAGGTCATGGCGCTTGTTCGCCGATTCGCCCCATTTCAGTTTATCAGGCCGTTTTTTCCAGAAAAAAGCGTTTTCATGGTCTCCGGCCAGTTTTTTATGTATATTTTCGCAGCCAGTCGGCGAATTGTTCACTTTTCTTGTTCCTGGCAAACCGAAGGATCGCCAGGGTTGCTTTACGCTGTTCACAATCTTCACGAATTACGTTGATGTCAATCATGCGTCGTTCCCCTTGATGTCTCTTTGAGCGAAGGATCAAGCAACGTGGTAACTATTCGGCATAATCGCATATCAGCCCAGGATGACCGCGACAAGGCCTCTTTCCAAACTGTTTTTTACCTGATGGTCAGCGCCTCGGGCGTGGACGTCCGAAGCGAGGTGCTGACCTGCGACGGGCGGATTGATCTGGTGATGCATGCCGGGGAAACTGTCTACATCATCGAATTCAAGTGCAATCAAAATGCGGACGCGGCTTTGCGGCAGATTCGGGACAAAGGCTATGCCCAGGCGTATCGCCAACCGGGCAGGAAGGTGGTGCTTTTAGGCATCAATTTCGATACCGGGAAGCGCAATGTCGGGGAGTGGAGGATGGAGGCGGAAGGGGGCTCTGAACGCCCCCCTCGGTCCTGTTATGAAGAAGCCGGACGTAAGGATTCTTCGACGAACAGGCGCAGCCGTTCGGCCTCTCGTTCCACCCGGTGCATCGATTCCTGAAGATCGGGGTGATGGTCGTGGCAGGCCTGTTCCAAGGTCTTGGCCTCGTGGGCCAGGGCCGCGCAGGAGAGGTTCAGGGCCGTGCCGCGCAGGGTGTGGGCGACCAGTCCGGCGGCCTGGAGGTCCTTGGCGGCGACGGCTTGTCGCAGTGCGTTGATGCGTTCGGGGAGGGTTTGGAGGAAGACTCGGAGCGCCTCGTCCACGAGTTCGACGTCTCCCATGAATCGGGCCAACTGATCCTCACGGTTCATGACGGGCAGATCCGGTTGGGTCGGCTTGGCGGCAACATGATCCTGCCTGGGCTGATCCTTTGTCGTCGGTCGGTCCGGTTCCTGTAGGTCCCTTTTGCTCCGGCCCCGGGCCAAGGCGTCATCATCGCTTTGAGGCAGCCATTTGCTCAGGGCTTTGGCCAGTTCCCAGGGATTCACCGGCTTGGTCACGTAATCGTCCATGTCCGCGGCGATGCAGCGTGCCCGGTCCTGGGCCATGGCTCCGGCGGTCATGGCGATGATCGGCGTCCTGGACCGGGAAGCGTTCTCGGCTTGGGCTCTTTGGGTTGCTTCCCATATCCTGATTTCCCGGGCGGCTTCCAGGCCGTCCATGATCGGCATCTGCACATCCATCAGGACCACGTCCACGTCTCCTTGTTTCAGGCGATCCACGGCTTGTGATCCGTCCTCGGTCGTCAGCACGTCGGTCAATCCGAGTTTTCTCAGGATACCCAGGGCCACGAGTTGGTTCACCTGGTTGTCCTCGGCCAGAAGGACGCGCCCGCGCAACCGGGGCAGGGCCTCGTGGGGGTGCATGGCTTCCCTGGCGGAATGGCGGGTGATGATCGGCCCCGTTGCGGTCTTGTTCCCGGAGGCCTGAAGCATGGCCAGCACGTCGAACAGTTCCAGGGACCGGACCGGCTTGTTCAGGTAGGCGGCGAAGCCCATGTCCGCGAAGCGCCGGGCATCCCCGACCTCGCCCACGGTGGAGAGCATGATCAGCGCGATGTCGCGAAAACGTGGGTCTGCCTGGATGGCCCGGCCTAGTTGGGCTCCATCCATGCCCGGCATCTGCATGTCCATGACGATTCGTCCGGGCAACGCGCCCTGGGCGTGAGCCGAATTCAAAATTTTCAGGGCTTGCGAGCCGCTTGGGGCGCTCAGGACGGGCAGGCCCCATTTGGCCAGCATCCGGGAAAGGATCTCCCGATTTGTGACATTGTCGTCCACCACCAGCGTGGTCACGGGGTCCAGTTGTCGCGGAGGCTCGATGGTCCGGACCCGGGCCTCGGCCGGAGCCAGCCGCACCGTGAACCAGAATTCCGAGCCCTGCCCCTCCTGACTGCGCACCCCGATTTCTCCGCCCATCATCTCCACGAGCTGCCTGCAAATGGCCAGTCCCAGGCCGGTGCCGCCGAACTTGCGGGTGGTGGAGGCGTCCACCTGGGTGAATTTGTCGAACAGCAGGTCGATCTTGTCCTGGGGGATGCCGATGCCGGTGTCCCTGACAGTGAAGCGGAGCTTCACTGTCAGGGGTTCCAGGTTCAACGGTTCACGGTTCACGGTTGGGGCTGTGGTAGCGTGAGAATATGTTGCGTTTGGCGTGACACCGTCGGGCGAAAGATTTTTCGCCCCTATGCCAACACCTCCATCCTCCGTCTCTTCAACCGTTGAACCGCTGAACCGTGAACCGTGAACCTCTTCAATTCTGACCACCACCTCCCCCTGCTGGGTGAACTTGACCGCGTTGCCCACGAGGTTGGTCAGCACCTGGCGTAGGCGGCCCGGATCGCCCCGCAGCAGCCTGGGAGTGTCCAGGTCCGGGAAGCTGATCAGTTCCAGTCCTTTTTGGTGGGCCAGCAGGGCCATGGAGGTCGTGAGGTCGTCCAGAAGGGAGACCAGGTCGAATTCCAGCTCTTCCAACTCCAGCTTTCCGGCTTCGATCTTGGAGAAGTCCAGAATGTCGTTGAGCAGGGAGAGCAAGGCCTGGGCGCTGGACTGGATGGTCTGGGCGAAGCGGTGTTGTTCCGGGGCCATCTCGGTGTCCAGAAGCAGATCGGTCACTCCGATCACCGCGTTCATGGGCGTTCGGATTTCATGGCTCATGTTGGCCAGAAACTCCCCCTTGGCCTGGGTGGCCTGTTCGGCTCTGGCCCTGGCCTGCTCCAGTTCGCGGTTTTGCTCCTTGAGCATCCGGGCGAACTCGGCCAGCTTTTCCTCGGCCCTCTTCCGCTCCGTGATATCCTCGCCAACGGATTGGTAGGCGGTGACGATTCCCTGCTCGTTAATCAGGTTGCGATTCGTCCAACGTAGCCAGCGCAGACCTCCAGATCCATCGAAAACCTGGTGTTCGTGGACAATGGTCGGGGCCTCCGGGGTCATGGATGCGATGACCTGTCGGGCCGCATCGTGCTCCTTCCCGGGTATCAAGTCCAAAAAGGAGCTTCCCACAAGGTCTTCGGGCGTCTTGCCGAAAAAATCGCAATAGGTCGTGTTCACGTAGGTCAGGCGCAGGTCCAAGGTGAACCGGCAGACCATCATGGGCATGTCTTCGCTCAGAGCGCGGTAGAGGCCTTCACTTTCCAGCAGGGCTTGCTTGGCCCGAAGCTGTTCGGTGACGTCGTGGGCGATGCAGTGCAGCAGTTCCTTGCCGCGAAAGACGATCCGGCTGCAATACAGTCGGACGTCGTGGTCCACATGGTCTTTGACCAGCTGACGGAAAAAAAGCACCATGTTGTTCTGGTTCCAAGCTTTTTCGAGCTCCCGCTCGGCTGCTTCCGGCCCATCCGCGCAGAAATCCTGGATGCGCCGTTCCATGAGGATCTGGGCCGGAAGACCGTAAAAGGCCGCCGCGGCCTTGTTGCAGCGCACGATCCGGCCATCGACCGGATCAATGTGCAGCTTGATCGCGCCGTGCTCCTCGAAGCTCATTCGGAAGAATTCCTCCCGTTCCAGGATTTCTTCCGACATCCGCTTGGAGGCGCTGATGTCGCTGATCACCACCCGAAACCCGGGCTGAACATCGTCGTTGGTCACGGCAACGGCTTCCAGCTTGGCCCAGAACGACGTGCCGTCAGAACGATGCATCCGCGCCTCGCACTGACCGGAACCGCTCTGATTGGCCGGATTGGCGGTCAAACTCCTGCTCAGGTCTTTGGACAGGTTTTTAACCAGCGCATAGTATCGCCCGTAATCCTCTCCTTTGATGAACTGGCTGATCCGCCTTCGAAGCAGGGCGCTCCGGTCCAGGCCCAGCATCCGGCCAAGAGTCAGGTTGGCCTCGTTGATCACTCCGCTGCCGTCCACCGAACAGTAGCCTACTGGAGCCAAGTCGTAGAGCTCGAAGTAACGTTGCCGTGCGGTCTCGATTTCCAACTGGGCCCGACGCAGTTCGTCATTCTGCATCTCCAATTCGTATTGGTGGACGAGCAAGTCCTGAAACAGCCGCTGGACCTCGTCCGGGGAAAGATTCTCCACCTCCTGAAGCACCTCCGGCCTTACCCGCTGCTCGGCCAGGCGACACAGCGCGGCTTTTTCAGAGGTCCCGGCGGGCCTTGCCGGCTCATTTTTCGCGTCAATTCTCGACGTCATTCCGGTCTCCTGGGGCCGGCCCCGAATACGGGGCCACGGGGCCCGACTTTACGCGTCCAAAGTATTCGGGTTCTCAAGCGGCGAAGATACTGCGCAGAGGCATGCACTCTTTCGGTTACTTTTGGTTTTTCGGCTCCCGATCTCGGGGAACGATGGTTGCAATGCAGTCGTCTTCCTCGTGGTGCTCCTTGGCGGACAGCTTGTGAACCAGCCAGTATCCGACGCTCATGGCCAGGACCACCGCGCCGATGGCGTAGATGTATTGCGGTTCGACCTTATCGATGTCCATGATGATGACCTTCCGGGCAATGGCCATTAGGGCTGTGGCCATGACGATCTTGACGTGGATGATGTCCTCGCGCAGGTAGATCGTGATGTTTACGAAAATTTCAATGGCGATGAGCACGGCCATGAACGCGCCGAAAGTGGCCAGCATGTCCGAAATGGTCAAAATGAATCGCGGCGCCGTGTTGAGCTTCTGGTAGAGCATCCAGGCGACGTCGATGACGCCCATGACGATCACGAAAACCATCAAAACAGCCAGAACGCGCACGGCGAAATGGATGACGTACTGCAAGCTGCACAGCAGTTTGTCGTCGCAGTCGAATTTCATGGGCGTCCCTCGCATGGGGTGATGATAACGGCTAAGGGCCGGGAAGGTTGCCAAAGAGTACTGAAGCCCTGGAGTCGTTACAAGACTTATATCGCAATTCGCAATTGAATCTATCGGGATTCATGGCCAAAGCCAAGGCAGGCCCAAGACCAGAATCGGGATCAGGACCGCGGCCCATTCTTCAGGTTTAACCGCTCTTTCCGGCAGCCAGGCCTCGGGGCAATCCAGGTTTCGGGCGGCCACGGCCAGGGTTTGGGTCCAGGTGGTCTGACTGAGTATCCGGAGCAGGGCCAGGGGAATCAGCCGGAGGCGGGCTCGCCAGGGGCAGTCCGGCCAGCGCATGGTCAGGCCTTGGCGCAGTCCGCCGACGGCCGCCAGGGCCAGGGGCAGGAAATGGATCATCAGGCTCAGGGCCAGGGCGGTTTTCCAGGCTCGGGAGCCGAGCACGGGCCGCAGGTACCAGGCCAGGCCGAGGCCCAACCGACGCGGGGAGGTGGACAAGGTCAGGGTGAAGCCCAGCAGGAACAGCGTTGTCAGCCTGACCCCCAACTCGGCTCCCGCTCCCAATCCGGCGAGCAGCTCGGCCCCTGCCCAGATATCCAGTCCGCACTTGAGTCCGGACCAGACCGAAACAAAAAGAAACGCCATCCGCCACAACGTCCCGTTGGCCCTGGTGAATCCCCCCAGGGCCCGGCAGGACGCCCCGGCGAACAGCGTCAGAAAAAACAAGATCGGCAGGGGAAGCTGCCAGAGGATCATGCCGACGAGCAGGGCAAAGGCCAGCTTGGGGCGGGCGTCCAGGGCCAGGAGGGCGCGGCCGAGTCCGTCGCGTGGGGTTGGGGCGAGCAGGGGGATGAAGGTCATGCTTTCAGGTGAGTGGGGTCGTGGCCGGAGATGGGGCGTGGCGATCGTCCCAGGGCAGGATGCCCAGCCCGGCTCGCCAGGAGCAAGGCGGGCGCACGTCCATGGATTCCAGAAGGGGGAAGACCTCCCGGGCCGGGCCAAAGGCCGTTTGGCGACCGCCGGACAGGACCAGCCACAGGTCGGCCAGATCGGCCAGGGGTTCCAGGTCGTGGCAGGCGATGATCTGGGTCAGGCCGCTGTCCCGGTTGGCCTGGAGCATGGCCCGGATTTCCCGGATGCCCGGATAGTCCAGCCCGGCGAAGGGTTCGTCCAGGAGCAGCAGTTCCGGGCGGCGCAGCAGGGCCGTGGCCAGGCAGAGTTTGCGTTTCTGGCCGTGGGAAAGGGTGTGCACCGGGGTGTCCGGTGCGGGCAGGTGCAGGCGGGCGGCCAGATCCAAGGCCTCGTCGCGTCGCTCGGACGGCAGCCCCAGACAAATGTCCTCGTCGATGGTGGTCCCAATAATGGTCAGATCCGCCTCCTGGAGCACCAGGGCGGTTGTGCGCCGAACCGTCTCGCCGTCCTGAAGCGCGTCCTTTCCAGCGACCCGGAGGGTGCCGGATGAAGGCGGCAGCAGTCCGGCCAACAGAGCGAGCAGCGTCGACTTGCCCGCTCCGTTGGGACCTGCGAGGCCGAGGATTCGCCCTTTGTCCAGAGTGAAGGCAACGTGAGCAACGGCGTTCCTTGCATGATAAGAATAGGTTAGTGCTTCCGCGTTGACAAAGCCCGCTGTCATCATCGAAGTCGCCTATTTATCACCCACCAGACTTCTCCTCGTTTCATTGGTCGGCGTCTTTGAATGTGGCTTCCGCCCATTCCAGGGCTTCACGTTCGCGGTGAAGGTCCTTGGCCATTTCCGCATAAGCCGAATCCATATCTTGTTTCGCAAGATGCGGCCTGACGAGTTCCTTTACGAAAAAGCTGACGTCGTCAGGGTCGACGGTCGCATAAATCCCTTCATAGACATCTTCGTCGATGGTGATGGTCAGGTTCTTCTGCATGGTGCCCCCCGGGATAGTTTAGCTTTCTCGTCATCGGCCATTGGATGAAATGAGCGACACAAGCCCTCAAACACGTGGCAGCAGTCCCCGACCGTGCATGATCCGCCAGGTGGCCACGGCCATGACCAGCTTGACCAGATCCTGCAGGATGAACGGCAGGAAGCCGATGGTCAGGGCTTTGTTCCAGCCGATGTCCAAAACGCGGACCAGGTTGAGCAGGCCGCAGGCGTAGAGCAGGGCCAGACCCAGCAGACCGGCCAGCAGGCCGAGGGCCCAACTGGGTGTCCGGGTGGGTGTCCGGGCGGTCTTGCGGGCCTGGGTGAGCAGGCCGATGGCCCCGGCGGCCAGGACGAAGCCGATCAGGTAGCCGCCCGTGGGGCCGAAAAGCACGGCCAGGCCGGATTTCCCCCCGGCGAACACGGGCAGGCCGATGGTCCCGGCGGCGACGAAGAGCAGGACCGCGATCATCCCGTGGGGCCAGCCCAACAGAAAACCGGCCAGCATGATGAACAAGGGCTGCATGGAAAAGGGCACCGGCCCCAGGGGAATGGACAAAAACGACCCCACGGCGATCAAGGAGGCCATCAAGGCGGTCCAGACCATGACGTGGAGGGATTGTAAGGATGTGGTGGCGGGCATGGTGAGTGATTCTTCCTGGTTGAAGGTGATCAACAAAGGGCGCGTAACTACTCAGCACATTTTACGTCCGCTCTTGTTCCGGCAATCGGGGTCGGGGTCGGAATCGAAACAGGAAAAAATAAGAACGCATCCCAGCGTTTTCGATCCCGATTCCGATTCCGACCCCGACAAAAGCATTGCTTTGTGCTGAGTAGTTACAAGGCCGCGTAACCGAAGTATGTTAAGAGACCTCTCAGAATCGCACAAGCCCCACCTTTCCTCCCTATTCCACCACGGCCCCCTTGATCTGTTGAAATAACCCGTCCACGTCCTCCAATCCTCCTTCGTGGTACAGCACCACCTGGACCCGGGAGTCGGGCAGGATTTTGACCAGGTAGATCAGCGGGATTTCTCCGGCGCCCACGGATTCGAACATGACTTGGCGTTCGTCGGGCAGGAGCGGATACGGCACGTGGTGCGAGCGCTTGAAGCGCAGCACGCTGCGCTGGGTGTCGCCCACGCCGATGCCGATCATTTTCAGGCGTGGCCCGAGTTCGGGGTCGTCGCGGAGCACGGTGAACAGACGGTTGTACTGGTCCACCTCCTGGACGCACTGATGGCAGTGCTCGCCGTAGTACTTGAGCAGGACGAACTCCGCGGGCACGTCGGCCAGGAAAAAATTGGCCGATTCCTGCTCCAGCCCCAGGTAGGCGAAATCCGACGTTCTGTCCGAGGCGGTGAGCACGCAGGGCGGGAAGTACTGACCGGGCTGGAGCCGATGAGATCGGACCTCGCAGACTTGAAGGTCCGGGTAGTGTTCGCGCCAGGCGATGTACCCGGCGGGGTAGCGGATGACGTTGGCGTATCCCAGGCGCACGGCCCAGGCTGCGGCGATCTCGCTGAGCAGTCAGCGAAAGTCCCGGCAGTAGATCACGATGGGCCGATCCTTGTCCGGCCCGAAGGTGTCCAGCATGGCCTGGCGGCGCTCGGGGGGCAGGTCGCCCCGGTCGCGCAGGTCCACGGGCAGGCTCACGGCCTCGGGCATATGCCCGGAAACGAACTCGTAGGAAAAGCGCACGTCCACCAGCAGCACGTTAGGGGTTTCGTCCATCAGCCGGCGTAGTTCCGGGGTGGTGATCAGGGCGTAGCCGTCTCGGTCCGCGCTGCGCTGGGCCTGGGTGAACAGGGGCGAGGTTTCTTCGGCGGCTAAGGCTGGCCAGACGGTAACGAGCAGAAAGAGGGAGATGGCCAGGACTTTGAAACGGTTGGCGAAGTGGTTTCGATTCATGAGCATGGAAAGCCTCCCGTGTCGCAAGGAGTTGGCTGGTCTCAATTTACCTTTTTAGCCCCGCCCGCGCTTTACAATTCCGCGAGTGTGAACCGGAGTCATGTTTAAATGGTAGGACAGGCATCTTGCCTGCACCACCAAATTCACAAATGGTAATACAATATCAACCAGATCCCTAAGGTGAACAAAAAAGCCGTCCTCCCCCCGTGTACGGGGCTTGGACGGCCTGAGTTTATCTCTTCGAGCGAATCTCGATCAAGACATTAGTTAATCGTGAATTCACCCGCGGGAGTGTAACTGACGTTGGCGTCGACATAGTAGACGTCCTTCAGGTCTGGACGCATGAACTGGAAGAGGTAATAGGCTTCTCCACTGCGCGCGCCCGTGGAGCAGATGAAGACGATGGGCTTGTCATCCGTGCTGAAGACAGCGATCTGGTCTTCCAGTTCGTTCACGGTCATGTTCAGGGCGCTGGGGATGTGTCCGGCGGCGAACTCTGCCGGGGAACGGACGTCGATGAGCTGGATGCTCCCCGGGTTGTCCTTCATCAGTTGGACGAAGAAGTCGTTGTCAATGGTCCCTTCAGCCGAACCGCTTTTCAGGGTGCCTTCTTCAGCCGGAGCCTTGGGCGCGGCCGGGGCCGCGACAGTCATGTGCGGGCCGTCGGCGGTCCAGACCACGTAGCCGCGTTCCACCCACTCGGGATCCCCGGCGGGGTAAACGGCGATATTGGTGTAGCCCAGGGCCTCGGCCTTCCAGGCGGACTGATGGCTCAAGGGGCAGTGCGTCCCGCCGCAATAGAAGATCAGTTTGGTGTTTTTGTCCGCTGGCAGGACCTCGGCGGCCATCCGGTCGAACTGGCTGTCCGGCAGGCTGACGGCGGTGGGGATGTGGCCCACGTCGTAGCGGGGCTGCTTGGGCCGGGAGTCGATGATCATCACGTCGGTCACCGGAGTGGCCGAGAGCACGGCCCGGGCCACGATGGGCCGGACGGTGTCGATGGTGATCTGGGTGTGGTAGGGTTCAGGAACCTGGGCCTTGTCCAATTCGGGGAGCGGGGTGCGCACGTCGCGGGCGGTCCAGACTTGGTAGCCCAGCTTGACCCATTCCGGATCCCCGGCGGGATACACGGCCACGTTGGTGTAGCCCAGGGCCTCGGCCTTCCAGGCGGACTGGTGGCTCAGGGGGCAGTGCAGGCCGCCGCAGTAGAAGACCAGCAGCGTGCTTTTGTCTGCGGGGAGGACTTCCGCTGCCCGGCTGTCGAACTGGCTGTCCGGCATGCTGACGGCGGTGGGGATATGCCCGACGTCGTAGCGGGGTTGTTTGGGCCGGGAGTCGATGATCATGAAATCCGTGGGCGATTCGCTACGCAGCATGGCCTCAAAGACCAGCGGCTTGACGAACTCGATGTCCACCAGGGTGTGGTAGGGTTCCGGGACCTGGGCCGGGTCCAGGTCGAATTTCGCGGTTTTGGGGCCGTGGTGCCCGGCGCAACCGGCCAGAAACAGGACCGCCAGGGCGGAGATGATCAGCCGCATGGTAATCGAATATTTTCGCATGTTCTCGCTCCTTGGGTTGATGGTTTCGCTGCGGGCGTCTCTCCCGCGGCATGTTTTTTCAGCGTGTAGTGCCAGGTTTTTCAGGTAAAGGCGGTTCGCTCAGAGGCGATTCGCGAACCGCCCCTCCGCACCCTTCACCCTTCGACCTTTCTTTCCTCCCCAGCCACTTCCTCGTACCACAACTGGTGATGGTGCTTGGCGTAGTGTTCGGGAACGGTGCCGGTGAACATGGACTTGAAGGCCGGCTTTTCCTCCTTGGAAATGGCGGCCATGTAGATGTGCACCAGCATTCCGGCGGTGACCAGGCCGACCGTGAGGTAGTGGATGGTCCGGGACCAGGCCGCGGGATCAGGGTTGTCGAGCATGATGGGGGAGAGGAACATGATCACGCCCGTGACCACGATGACGATCCCGCCCAGCACCGTGGCCTGGGCGAAGAGCTTCTGTCCGAAGTTGTAGAAACCCTGGGGCGGCATGTCCGGGGTCATGCCGAAGCGCTGAAAGCCCTTCTTGCCCATGGTCATCTTCAGGTTCATCTTCATGAACCAGGTCATGTCCCTGGACGGGGAGACGGTGAAGACTTCTTTCAGGAAGAGCCATGTCTCCCTGGGCTTGAGCAGCACGTAAAGCACGAACACCCCGGCCCAGATCAGGCCCAGATACTGGTGTACGGCCAGTAGGTTCTCGCCGCCCCCGAACAGGGCGCGCATCAGGTTCGGCCACCACGCACCCAGAGGATTGAGCTGGTCGTTCTTGATCAGCCCCAGGCCGGTGAGCAGCAGGGCGATCCAGCAGAAGGCGTTGAACCAGTGGATGAAAATGGACAACTTGTCATGTCGATGAATCAGTTTTTCACTCATGGCACACACCTTTAGTCCTGCTTGGAGACTGTCGATTCAGGGGCTTTTGCTTCGTGCTCGTCGTCCTCTGGATCTGGCGGGTCCGGAGCAAAGGCCTGCTTGGCCCACATCCCGGCAACGCCCAGGGCGGACAGCCCCACGGCGACCGTGACCAGCGGATTGACCAGCGAGGCCATGACTGAATAGGCCTGTGGATACTCCACGTCTCCTGGCCAGTCCGCGGGCTCCGTGGCCGCGATATAGTACAGGTTGGGCTGGGTATCGATGTTTTTACTGGTCACCCGCACCGTGGTTTTTTCCCGCAGCAGCCGGGAGACTTCGCTGTCCGGATCGTTGAGATCCCCGAAGACCCGTGCCTTGGTGGGACAGGTGTCCACGCAGGCCGGAACCAGTCCCCGGGCCAGTCTGCCCGAGCTGAAGCAGAAGTCGCATTTGTCCGGAACGCGTTTTTCCGGATGCCGGTACCGGGCCCCGTAGGGACAGGCCCGCACGCAGTTGCCGCAGCCGATGCATAGGGATTCATTGACGTGGACGATCCCGGTTTCCCGATCCTTGAACGTGGCCCCGCTGGGACAGGCCGTGACGCAGGTGGGCACGTCGCACTGCATGCACCCGCCGGGCTGGAAATGGGTCCGGGTCAGCTTGCCCAGGGAAAAGTCCGGGGTGGTGTGCTTGATCCAATTGCGCCAGTACCCCTTGGGCACGTTGTTCTGGACCTTGCAGGAAACCATGCAGCCCTTGCAGTCGATACAGACGGAAGAGTCCACGACCATGGCGTATTTTTTCATCAGCCCACCTTCCTGCTCACGGTTACAAGGGTCTCATGCATGGCCATGTTGCCGGAAATATGGTCCACGTGATCCTCCAGGACTTCGGCGATGCTGGCTCCCCGGTTGTGCACCAAGCGCTGGCCCGGAGAGAGCGCCCCGAAGCCGGTGGCCATGTACACGGTGTCTTTTTCAATGCCCTCGAAGAATTTCAAGGCCAGTTCCACCTGGGCGACACCGCTGGTCACGAAGACCCGCTCTCCGTCGCCAAAGCCCATCCGCGTGGCCGTTTTGGGGTGAATCCAGAGGGTGTTTTCCTCTTCGAACTCAATGAGCAGGGCGTTGTTGGTATTGCTGTGGGTGAAGAAGGCCGTGCGGCCCACCACCAGACGGAGCTTGCCCTCTTCCCGACGCGGTGGTTTGTACGTCGGCATGGGGTCCAGGCCCATGTTGGCGTAACGCTGGTTGTAGAGCTCGATCTTCTGGGCTTGGGTCTTCAGCGGCACGTCGAAGTAGATGCCGTAAACCTTGCTGGGGTTGTAGTAGACCCCGTCTTCCTTGATGGCCTGGGCCGCTTCGGGGATGCTGGCCAATTGCCATTCCCGGTACTGGTCGATGGTGAAGTCGAACGTTTCCGGAAAACCCAGGCGCTTGGACAGCTCGGTACATATCCAGCGCATGTCCCGGGACTCGTACATCGCCGGGACCACGGCGTCGCGCCAGATGGCGCAGGCGCAGGCCGAGGAGCCCTGCAGGGCCGAGACCGGGTCGTTGCGTTCCAGAAAGCTGGGAGAGGGCAGGAGCAGGTCCGAGTACCAGGCCGTGTCGGTCATGGCGATGTCCGCGTTGACGATGAAGTCGAGATGGTCGAGCATCTCAATGGTCTTCTTGCGATTGGCCGCGGTCTGCATGAAGTTGGTCTTGAAGGTGAACCAGCCCCGGATGGGGTAAGGCTCTTCCTTGATGATCGCGTCGCGCATCAGCTTGAACGAGCCCTCGTGATGGATCAGACCCGGGGCCATGCCGTGGTCGATGCGGTCGTCCGGGTTGTCGTCGTACCAGGGGATGTCGAAGTACGGGGCGCGTACGCCGACTTCCCGTGACGCCAGGATTCCGCCGGGGCGGTCCCAGTTGGCCAGCAGGGCGTTGACGATGGCCATGGAGCGGCGAATCTGGGATGAATCCTCATAGTCCGAGGTTCGTCGTCCGGTATAGACCATGGCCGTGGGGGCCGCGGCGGCGATTTCCCGGGCAATGCGCCGGATGTCCTCGGCCGGTATTCCGGTCTCCCCGGCGGCCCATTCCGGGGTGTATTCGCGGACATGGGCGCGCAACTCGTCCAAACCGAAGAGCATTTCGTCCGCGAACTGGCGATCGTACAGCCCCTCGTGAATAATCACATGGGCCAGGGCCAGGAAAAAAGCCATATCCGTGTGCGGCCGGATGGAGAACCACTCGTCGGCCATGGCCGCGGTCTTGGTATAGCGCGGGTCCAGGACGACAATCTTACAGCCGTTTTTGCGGGCCTCCATCAGGTCGATGGAGTCCGGAGTGATGATGGCCTCAAAGGGGTTGGCCCCGGCGATGATGATGTACTTGGTGTACAGCACGTCCGGGTAGGGGGTCTCCCCGAAGGTGTCCAGGTAGGCCCGTGCGTTGCTCAGCAGGCACAAGGTTTCGTGGGACGTAATGTTGTAGGAGCCGAAGACCTCGGCGAAGCGGATCAGGAACTGGGACTGCATGTCCGAGCCGGGGGAGAACATGACTCCGCAGCGGGTATACTTTTCAGCGATGCGCTGGAACTGCTCGGCAGTGTGGTCCAGGGCCTGATCCCAGGAGATGCGCTGCCACTTGCCCTCGCCCCGGGCGCCCTTGCGCAGCAAAGGGTGTTTGAGTCGGTCCGGGTCGTAGATGTGCGCCGTGGCCGCGTTGCCCCGTGCGCAGAGCATGCCTCGGGACTTGAGGAATTTCGGGTTGGGGTCCAGCTTGATCACTCGACCGTTCTGGACCCTGGCGATCATCCCGCACCGGTTGAAACACATGTCGCAGGCCGTGTAGTGATCGGTGATCGGCCCGGCCTGGGGGGCCGGAGCCGCGGCGTGTCCGGTGGACACCAGGCCCGTTAGGGCCGGGACCCCGGCCGCGGCGGTCATGGCCGCCGCGGATGCCCGCAGGAAATTACGTCGTGAAAGTGTTTTCGTCGTCTCATCCATGCCAAGCTCCTCGTGGGACCCAGCCCGGATTCAGCGGGCCCCGCTGAATCCGGGCATACGTCCGGAGTCGGTTCTCGGTTCACAAGCCAACGAATCGGCTTTATGACGAGTGTTCAGCCCTTTTTGGGCCTACAACATCCTGCCCTGTACTGCTCAAAAAGGTCGGGTGCAGCCAGAACGTTACCTTAAGCATCTGGATTCCCGCCTTCGCGGGAATGACTTCAATTCGTACGCTTTTCGAAGCTCGTCATGCCCGCGAAGGCGGGCATCCAGGCTCTCCTTGCCATAAGTTTCAGTGTTACACCGTTATCCGCACTTGGCCGGAGTCGGGGAGTCCATGGCTCCGTCATACAAGTACTGATAGATGTCCAGGCGATCCTGGTCCGAGAGCTTCTCGCCCCAGTGTTCAACACAAGGCATTTCCGTGTAGGCGTCGAATACCGCTTTCCAGTCGGCCTGGGTCTTGGAGTCCGGGCCGAGGTAGTGTGAAGGAACAGCTCCCACCGGGTTTTCCATGTGACAGGGGCGGCACTCCTGGCGGAACAAGAACCGGCCCTTTCGGGCGTTGCCAGCTTCGGCGGCGACGGAAATGCCGATGTAGGATGCCAGGATGACCGCGATGCCGATGCCCATCAGTGTTTGCTTTCTCATGTTCGTCTCCTTTTCGTGGTTATATGATTTGGGGTGCGTTCAATGTCGGTTGGTACGCCTCACTAAGCAGAATGTATGCCAGTTAGGGGTGTGTTGCTATAAGCTTTTGAATGATATATGTTTTATCTTCCCTCCTTCTGCTTTTTGGACCGCCAACAGGGTCTGATGTGTGAGGGTGTGCGTTGACAGGTGTTTAATCATGTCCATAAAATGATGAACAGCCGTTCGACGAGGCAACGGTTTTTTTAGTCTCGTACTCATGATACACGTTTTTGGAGAGAGCATGCAACCGGCAAAATTACTTGAAAACACCTTTCAATCCGGCGGCCCGGCTCAGGGCCGGGCCGGGCAGTTTCCGCCGTTCGACGCGCATTGGCGGCAGATCCTCGAAGTCATGCAGGAGGGGCTGCTTTTGGTGGACGCCAACGGGACCATCAAGTTGGTCAACAAAGCCATGGAAGATATTACCGGTTATTCCCGCGATGAGCTGATCGAGTCCTCCTGCTCCATTTTCAATTGCGACGCCTGCAAGCGCGTCCGCTCCGACGCTCGCCATGCCTGGTGCAAACTCTTCGAAAAAAAAGACTTCGTGCGCAAAAGATGTCACATCATGCGCAAGGACGGCACGTACGTACATATCCTGAAAACGGCTTCCGTGCTCTACGATGACGACGGCCAGCCCTTCGGCGCCGTGGAAACCTTGACCGACGTCTCTGAGCTGGACCGCAAGGAACATGAACTCCAGCAGCTTTCCCGGCTGTTGGACGAGCGGACCATTTTCCACGGCATGGTCGGTCGTTCCGCCAAAATGCAGAATATTTTTCGGCTGGTGGAAAAGGCCGCCCAAAGCGACGCGCCAGTGTTTATCTGCGGCGAATCCGGTACGGGTAAGGAATTGGTGGCCAGGGCGATCCACGATCTGGGGCCGCGATCCGAAGAACCTTTCGTGCAGTTCAACTGCGCGGCCCTGAATGAATCGCTGTTGGAAAGCGAGCTGTTCGGCCACGTCAAAGGGGCTTTTACCGGTGCGTTCCGTCATCGCCAGGGCCGGTTTGAAGCGGCCCACGGCGGGGATATCTTTCTGGACGAGATCGGCGACCTGCCCATGTCCGTCCAGGTCAAACTGCTCCGCGTTCTGGAGACCAAGACCTTCGAGCGGGTAGGGGACAACCGGCAGCTTTCCGTGGACGTGCGGATCATCACCGCCACCAATAAATATCTTCCGAAGTTGATTTCCGAAGGCCTGTTTCGGGAGGACCTGTTCTACCGGATCAACGTGATCCCCATCCGGTTGCCGGCATTGCGCGAGCGGCGGGACGACATCCCGTTGCTGGCGGATTTTTTCATCCAACGCCTGCGCTCCAAAAGCGAAAAGGACATCAAGGGATTGAGTCCCATGACCTTGGGCATGTTCATGCGGTATTCCTGGCCCGGCAACGTGCGCGAACTGAAAAGCGTATTGGAGTACGCCTTTGTTCTGGCCGACCGCGGACAGATCGAACCGGAGCATCTGCCCATGGATATTCAGGTTCCGGTACCCACGAAAGGCCCGACGGAATCCGTCGCTTCCCAGGCCTGTCCCGCGGAAGCCGATCAGAAGACGCAATTGGTGGAGGCCTTGCGCCGCACCGGAGGGAATAAGTCCGAGGCAGCGCGGATTCTGGGCATCAATCGGGTGACTGTGTTTAATCGGATGCGCAAGTACGGGGTCGACATGAAAACCGTGATCCAGGTGTAGCCATGGACCAGAACTTGATCTTGGCTCTGACTCCCGTCGGCGTGGTTCGTTCGCCGCTCATACGTCTGGAGGACTGCCCCAAACAGGGGCTGGAGAACGGCCCCACGGCCCGGATCGAGATCGACGCCGCGTTTCTCGATGCCCTGGACGGCCTGGCCTTGGGCGCGGAGATCCTGGTTTTCACCTGGATGCATTTGGCCGAGCGGGATCGTTTGAAAGCCAGGGCCCGGGGCAATCCGGACAACCCGCTGCAAGGGGTCTTCGCCCTGCGCTCGCCCCATCGCCCCAACCCCCTCGGCCTGCACCAGGTCCGGATTGTCGGGCTGGACGCGGAACGGGGAATGTTGGACGTTTTCCCTCTGGAAGCCGTGGACGGGACCCCGGTTGTGGACGTCAAGCCGGTCCTGGAACGGGGCCGCGGCGACGGAACGCCCTACGGCCTGCCCTGGGGCCCCCGGATCAGCGCCCGGGAAGCGGGCATGATTCGCGAGGCCGGGGTTCGGGCCTGGCAGCGGGGGCTGATGGCCGGTCTGAACGGAAACATCAGTCTGCGCCAGGGCGATGCCATGATCATCACGGTTTCCGGAAGCGCCAAGGGGCGGTTGCGGCCCGGCGACCTGGCCCTGGTCAACCTGGCCTCCGGAACGGTGACCGGCCCGGGCCGACCCTCCACCGAGGCGGCCCTGCACCGGGCCGTATATGCGTCACAGTCCAAGGCCCAGGCGGTATTGCACGTCCATCCTCCCCATTTGCTGGCCCTGAGTCTGGCCAAGCCCCAGGACGACCTGCTGGAACTGCCGCTCTTCGAAGCGGATGTCTGGTCCCGGAAAATGATCCGTCTGGCCCCGCTCCAGCCCGGATGCGAGGCCCTGGCCAAGCAAGTGGGCCGGGCGGCCATGGCCTACCCGGCCCTGTTCATGGAACGCCACGGTCTGGTCTGTTGGGGGCGGGACATGGACGAGGCTTTGGCCCTGGCCGAGGAGCTGGAGAGCTTGGCTCGGATCGACGTGCTGAATCGGAGCATGGTGGGCTGAAGTTGACTTCCCAGCGCGGAACAGTGAACATGACTCAATCTGTTTGTCCGAACATAAGCCCAAAGGAGTCCATTATGAAAGCCCTCGTTGTCTACTATTCGATGTACGGACACATCCACGCCCTGGCCGAGGCCATGGTTCAGGGAGTCGGTCAGGTGCCGGGCGCGACCGTTGAACTGCGTCGGGTTCCGGAAACGCTCCCCGAAGAGGTTCTTGCCAAGATGGGCGCTTTGGACGCGCAAAAAAAACTCACGACGGTCCCGGTCTGCACCGTGGACGAACTGGCCGAGGCCGATGCGATCATCTTCGGCACCCCGACCCGGTTCGGGAATATGTGCGGTCAGATGCGCCAGTTCCTGGACGCCACCGGCGGGCTCTGGGCCGAGGGCAAACTGATCGGCAAGGTCGGCAGCGTGTTCACCAGCTCCGCCACCCAGCACGGCGGCCAGGAATCCACCATCCTGACCTTCATTCCCTTCCTGTTGCACCAGGGCATGGTAGTGGTCGGTCTGCCCTATTCCTTCCAGGGCCAGATGCGCATGGATGAAATCACCGGCGGCTCCCCCTACGGCATCTCCACCATCGTCGGCGGTCAGGGCGAACGCATGCCCAGCGAAAACGAACTGGAAGGCGCCCGCTTCCAGGGACGCCATGTCGCTGAAATCGCGACGAAACTGGCCAAGCCGTAATCCATTGCCCAACGAACCGGAAAAAAAATCTTTCAACCCACTTGACTTCTCCGGCTATTTGAATAGATTCCGGCTCTTCGCACGGGGCTGTAGCTCAGCTGGGAGAGCGCTTGAATGGCATTCAAGAGGTCAGCGGTTCGATCCCGCTCAGCTCCACCAAGAAAATCAAAGGGTTTAAGCAGAAATGCTTAAACCCTTTTTTCGTTCCCACCATTTCCATTCCCACTTTTTTCCCACTATGGATTGTCGGTTTTCTACCAATTCTACTTCGGCAATGCGTTTTTCGCTTGAGAAAATGCAGTTATCGGGGTCGGTATCGGTATCGGGATAGATACTGTTTGTTCGCCAATAACCCTAATTCGACCCTGATACCGATACCGATACCGAAAGAGAAGCTTTGAATTATACATAGCGTCATAAATATTTGCGTATAGTTCCGAACAAGGTTATCTTAGGCGCATGCAAAAGCTTAAGATAGCAGAAGCCGAACTTGTGATT
>NZ_FXUJ01000023.1:0-54731 GCF_900182865.1 Desulfonatronum zhilinae | reverse complement strand
ACGAGATGACATTCATCACTGTGATCTACCTGATCGGAGCACCCATCAGGGAACTACTCGTTCCATAGCATTTCCACGTCCAACGTCGAAGAACCGAAACGCAACGAGTAAACAAGCATATTAGCCCTTATTGCCGTCCTCGGACAACAGCTTTGATCTGCTGTCGCATATCGGGCGTGACTGTGTCGGTGCGGTCCAACTCTGTCCGATCGAAAGAGACCCTCCCCCACAGTCCTTGACATTGACGCCACTCCCATCACCGATGATCAGATAGCCGGGAATGCTCACCCTTTCAACGGACTGCTAAAGATCCGGATACTTCCAGGGAACAGGGATGTCCTTGAAGGAGCACACGGTGATGTCCTTGGCCAGGGAATAGGATTCTCTCCCCGGGTAGATAATCCAGGCATGAGACAAGTTCAGGTCCTTCATAGCGGTGGTCAGGCTTTTGGTCCTTCCAGGAGCATCCGCATACTTGAACTCAATCCCCCAGTTCCGCCCTCCATGCTGCCAGAAGAGATCGAGTTCGGTTCCCCCGTGGGTGCGGTAGAAGAAAAGCTCCTCGTTCCGCTTGTTCAGGGCGAAAGCAATGTTTTCAAGGGCGAATCCTTCCCAGGAAGCGCCTAGCTTTGGGTGCGTGTGCAACTGTTCATGGGAGAAAATCGTCATGAAGCCATGGAACAGTCCCGAATCCCGCAGGTAGATCTTTGGTCGTTTCACAAGGCGTTTGGAAAGGTTCTCGCTCCATGGTGCAAGAAGACGGACCATGAACGTTCCGGCAAGAATCTCCAGATACTTGCGCACGGTCATATCGGAAATGCCGAAGGACCGGGCCAGTTCGGAGTAATTGAGTTCCTGGCCGTGGTAGTGGCTGATCATGGTCCAGAAACGGCGCAATGTCGGTGCGGGGATGGAGATGCCCAGTTGCGGGATGTCGCGCTCCAGAAAGGTGGAGACATAGTGTTCGATCCAGAGGAAGGCCTCATGGTCACCCGGAGCGAGAAAGGCCCGAGGGTATCCTCCTCGCAGCCAAAGGGTTTCCATGTCATCAACATCCTGAAGTTGGAATCCCCCAAGATGATAGTACCCGATCCGGCCCGCAAGGCTTTCACTGCTCTGCTGCATCAGATCACGTGATGCGCTGCCCAGGATCAGGTATCGCTGATCGGTTTGGTAATCGACAAGGACGCGGAGCAGAGGGAATAGATTCGGCCGACGTTGGATTTCGTCGATCACGATCAGCCCCTTCAACCCTTCAAGCGTGAGTTGCGGTGTCTCGAGGCGCGCAAGATGGCGGGGATTCTCGAGATCAAAGAAGTGGTCGGAAGCGAAGGTCCTCGCCAGCGTCGTTTTGCCGCATTGGCGGGCCCCGAGAATGGCGGAGACAGGAAACAACGCCATCATCTGTTCCAGTCGCTGGGAATCAGTGGTTCGCTGGATCATCTAGTATCCTTGAAATTTCATAGTGCAAGTATGATTTTTCAATGAAAAAGTCAAATGGGGAATCCAGGAGCGCCGTATCGCGTCCTGTCAACCATATCGAACCTGTCGCTTAGTTCTTCTGGTTTGTCGAGTGGTTTCGAGTATATTTGGCTCAAATCGGCAAAATCGTTTGACTTCGTGCGTAATCCCTTTGTAAATGAGAAAATTTTTAGCCTGGGAGAGATTCGTCCAGTCTCTCCCGTTTCGCCTCTGGCGAACGTGGCAACAAGCAAAGCGTCCGTGGAGCATGACAGTGTGTTGAAAAGCCAGATTCTGCAGGCTGTTCAAAAAACCCGAAGGAGCAACGACGGGCCATGAACCATGTGATCCATAACAGCATCGTGAATTTTATCTGGGGCATCGCCGACGACGTGTTGCGCGATGTCTATGTGCGCGGAAAGTACCGTGACGTGATCCTGCCGATGACGGTCATCCGCCGTCTCGACGCGCTTTTGGAGCCGAGCAAGGAAAAAGTCCTCGGCATGAAGAAACAGCTCGACGGAGCCGGAATCGCCAACCAACACGCCGCGCTTTGCCAGGCTTCCGGCGAGGCCTTTTACAACGTCTCGCCATTTACGCTGCGCGACCTGAAAAACCGCGCCAGGCAGCAGCAGCTCAAGGCCGACCTGCTGCTCAAGCCGCAAGCCGGAACCGGTGCTGGACCAACTGAGCAACATCATCAAGACGTTCAACGACCAGTTCGGCAATATCGAATGGAAGGACGGCGACAAGATCCGCAAGGTCATCGCCGAGGAGATCCCGGCCAAGGTAGCCGCGGATTCGGCCTACCAGAACGCCATGAAGAACAACGACAAGAAGACCGCCCGGATCGAACACGACGCCGCGCTGCAACGCGTCATGATCGACCTCTTGTCCGACCACACCGAGCTGTTCAAACAGTTCAGCGACAACCCATCGTTCAAGAAATGGCTGGGCGACACTATCTTCGGCGTGACCTATCAACAGCAGGCCGAGCAATCTGTAACGGAGGCGAGTTGCACCCCGGCTCGCTGCGCATCCTGACGCCCGCGCAATGTTTGGAGGAATGGCCATGAGGAGTACATTGACGATCCGTTTGCCCGACGATACGGCGCAACGCCTGAAGGCGCTTGCCAAGAGCCGTGGCTTGAGCACGAACAAGCTGATTGAGGAGTTGAGCGCGCATGCTCTGGCGGCCTAGTATACCGAAAAACTTTTCGGGCCTTGGCGGCGACGGGTGATGTGAACCGGGCGCTGGAGATTCTGGAGCGGCTGGATGCCGAGGATACTCAGGCGGGTGTATAGCGCACCGCCCACGCCGTCCCGCCCGCCGCGACTTGCCTGCCGACAAGCGCACCAACGCGCCTCGTGTTGTCAAAATATTAAATTACAAGACCTGACCCCGATCACGCATTTTGGGTGAATTTATGACTGCCGCATAAAGCTGACCTCAGCGTCAAGAGGCAGATGGCTTGAAATCGTTAATGCCTTTGAAATCATAGAATTTAATGTGGCTGTTCAGCTGAAGAAATGCTAGCAATCATAATAGCGGAAAGGACTGGAATTTGAAGGTCGGTATTTTGTGAAATCCGGATAATAACTCTGTTAAGTGAATTAAAAAAAATGAATACGAAAATTTCAAGATTCATGAATAAGTATTGTAAGGATGTACTTGCCACTATTGTGCTTATTTCACTTATTTATACCTCAATTAAGTTGAAATATTCTCTAGGCTATTTGATAGGATTTCTAATTTTATTTCTATTTCTTGTTCTAGATCATGTAAGAAGAATTATCTTTGAACTCAACGTAAGAAAAGTCTTTGGGATAGAATTCGGAGAATCAGAGAAAAAAGAAATAAAAAATCATTTTAGAAGTGAATTACACAAAAAAGGGATAGAAATTGATTCAAATATCATCGATGAAATTACTGATTCAGCACTAAATAGTGTATCAGGAGTCGAATTTAAAGGTCGATACTATGAAGAATTAGTTTCCTATGCATTAAGTGACTTAGGCCTTCCATTCCTCACGGATATGAGAGGAGGAGTAAATAATGAAATTTATCAACTTGATTTTGTGGTTGAATTAGAACATGAAAAAGTAGTAGGGATTGAAGTGGCGTATTCAGACAGAAAATATTTATCTAAAGAGAAAATTCATCAAGTTATTCAATATATGGATGTCTTTAAAAAAGTAGACAACATATCCCATTTTTTACTTATTACTAATACAGAGGTTCGTCAGCAAGATAAAGAATCGTTAAAGTCAAAAAATCCACAAATTGATGTTATAGAAAACACAATATCACCAGATGGAGTTTTAAGCCAATTACAATATTATTTTAAAAATATAGATAAAAACAAAAAAGGATCTTTAGAAAAATAAACAAGGCTCTATTGTCATCTAATGTTGAAGAATTCCTTTTCCGGCACATCCCTGTAACCAAGAAGCTGAACTTTGAACAAAGCGGCGGCTGTCCATGGTCCTGAACCAGCCCAGGTAGCTTCGGAGATATTTCGTTGCCACGCCGCGAAAACGACCGATCCAGCCCTTGAGTCTTTGATGGTAGGCGTTGACGTTTTGCAGATGAAACACAGGTTCTCTTTCATGCCATGCCGACCAGGAGCAATCATTTTGCATGAGATGCCGTTTTGTTGGGCAAATCCCCAAAGCGCTTTGCCACCGTCAATGCAACGCATCGTGTTTTTGCCGAGCGCTTTCCGGTCGCACGTCCCCAGAGCTTGACGTTTCCGGATTGGCAATGGACGCAGAGCCGGTGCTCCATGGCCTGCGATTCAATGATCCAACGACCTTTTCAAAATCAGCGCAACCTTGGAGCGCTTCATGAAGAGCATTGCGCTGGGCTTCATCCAAATCGTTGATCCAGGCCAGGATGAGTTGAAAGTCTTTGTCCGTCATAACCCATCATTAATCATTTGCAAAAAATAGTCAGAATTCTGGTATAAAAGGCGATCCAATTCCCAAGGTTCCATGTTTGCCTCTTTTGCAACATCAATAAAAAATAATTCTAGATTGTTGTGATTATAAACTCCGATTGCTTTAGCAATTTTTTTTAATCTTTCATCAATTGCAATAGATTTTCTAAAATCTTGATCATAAATATCCATCCATATATTACGACCATACTTAGATCCTATTCCTTTAAACTGAGTTACAAAATTGAACTTTTCATCCATTCCTTTGAGTCTCAACATGCTTTTCGTTACATTTTCTACGCCGCCCATATTTTCAATTATTGTAAAATTTTCTGCAAGCTGCGTTGCTTTTTTGGTTTGCATACGAACCTTTGCCTTACGAAGTGCTTCAAGAATTCGTTTTTCGCGATCAACAGGGGATAATTTAGAAAGTTCTGAATATGATACTGAATTTAGATTGTCTTGGTCACGCATTAAAAGCAGCCATCCCCTCGAATTACCTTGTGTTGATGCACTTTGGAGTAACAAGTACCAAAGCAGGTCACTACGTTTCCTAAGCATCTCTCCATAAGTTTTACTTTTTTCAATTTCTTGTATCATGTAATCTGGAAGCGATTTGAGTGCTGAGACTAGCCTAGACCTTTTAACTGTTACGGTATCCTCGTCCCGCGAAATTTTGCCTAGATCAGTAATCTCCTGGTCTATTGTGTATCCGTTGTTGCCCTCATCATGCCAATTTTCAAATAAGTATTCGTGGGTAGGCCCGCATTTCACTGCTACATGCCTAACTGTTCGCCCTTTGTTGTCAGCCAGATTTCCAAAACGCCCAAAATCGAAGTCAAGTGGTAAATGGCCATGCTCTGCTGCCTCGTGCGCTACGGTTCGCCCTTCATTATTAGCTAGTATCCCATAACGTTCCCAGTCGAAGTTTTCCGGCAGTCCTTGGGCAAAATATCCAAAATCTTGTCTTCCCGCCGCTATGTGCGCTACGGTATTGCCATGAACATCTACTAGTTCCCAATTGTTGAAGCTGTCTGGCAGATTGCCCTCTATCGCCGCCATATGCGCCACTGTCCAGCCCTCGTTATCCGCCAGTTCCCACCTATCAAATCCATCGGGTAGATTTCCTCCGAATGTACCTCGAGCAGCTTGGTGCGCTACGGTCCGACCACGTTCGTCAGCCCACTCCCAATTGCTGAAACTAATGGGTAGATTACCCCGGGAAGCCGCCTCGTGCGCTACAGTCTCGCCTTGTTTATCCGCTAGCTCCCACTTGTCGAAGTCGCCCGGAAGTTTTCCCCAGAAAGCTGCCTCGTGCGCAACAGTCCGTCCATTTTTATCCGCCAATTCCCATCTGTCGAAGTCGGCTGGTAAACCGCCATGCTCTGCTGCTACATGAGCAACAGTCTTGCCATCTTCATCCGCCAACTCCCACCTGTCGAAGTCGGCTGGTAGTCCGCCATACTCTGCTGCTACATGAGCAACAGTCTTGCCATCCTTGGCAGCCCTGTCCCAGCTGTCAAATCGATCCGGGAGTTGACCATTGCGTGCGCCATCAAAAAGATCGTCAATTTCATCTAACTTAGTAATAGGAATCGAGGGGTTAATTATTTCGATGGGCAGATGATTCCTTATTATTTGGCGGTTTGGTCTCGGCAACAGCTGAGGGAGGCGCTTAGCAGTAGCTAACTGTTTTCCCCTAAAAAGAAGTAAAAAAACAGCAGCAACTATGATAATAAGGCAAATTACAATTAATTGGCTAGCCACGGTCAATCTCCATAAAGATATTGATTCAGGATAAGAAATCTTGACGACGACAGAGTTCAGTGCCTCAAAGACGGCAATGCCTTAGCCACAGTTAACAGTTAATGGAATTCGAATTTACAATTTTTATGAATATATTCATTGCACCATATAAATAAACAAATCCATTCCTTTCAATTAGGTTATTGATGAACCATAATAATAGAATGGATGATTTAGATTAACTTTTCCACAATCTACAAGTTGCCAGGATTCTTAGAACAAAAAATTAAATTTACAATCCAGATTGTTTTTCAAAATTTCTAATGGTAAAAAGATTTAAGAAGCGTACTGAACCATAGAATTCCATACTGTCTAATAATATTATCAATAGTAATATTGTTGTCAATATTTCCAATATTATATGCAAACGGTTCATAGGTTGCAGGTTTTTATGACGCTGCTGCACATCCACTCACAAAAAATAATAAATACAAAGATATTTTAAACTTCATAGAGCATCTCTCCCGCAAATTTAATGGTTCCTAGAGATTGAAATATTTTATGATATCAAGCTGTTCACTGATTGTTAGTTAGCAGACGATATGGCGAAGTAAACGGGAGAAGTAGCAGTACAGCGATCGCAGAGTCCCCTCGGGCGGGAGGCGTAGTCGATAAACGCCCCGAGTAGGTAGAGCGGCACCCAGACGAACTGGACAATACTCATAGTAACCTCTTCGAACTGGAAGAAACAGATCAATTATGTCAAAGAATGTCTAAATCCGACTAATATAGTTCCATTTGATAAATTAGCGTACCATTCTTGACAAATCTTTGAAAAATAATCAAGTCAACCTGAGACGTTGCTTTTTCGCGGGAAGCCACGTGTTTCATGGCTTCCCGGGCATCATTAAATTTCGCTTCTAGCGAAGGACAACAGGTAAGCCGGTCGATGAGATGCGCGTTCCGTTTGACGAATGATAAGCTTGGCAAATGAAACCGTTTTCTGATCCGTCATCTGATCACGAACCCACAATTTAAAATTCAATACGGAGCAGAAGGGAACAGGATAAATATGCTTGACAATACCACGGGGGCTTCCTTCCTATAAGTACCTGTTCTTATACATTTAAACATGCTAAATATGCTTGACAGGCGCGGATATTCACGTTTACGTTCACTTTCTGAAGGACTTACATTAATATTTTAAATGGTAAAACAAACTATGTTTAATAAAAACTGTTCAAAGTGCAATACTGAGTTAGGTTTTTTCACATGGAAAATTAAATTTAAAAATGGATATTTATGTATAAATTGTGATCAAGAGAAAAAATTAAGTGATGAAAAAATTTCTAATGACGCAATTATCGATTGCGTTAATTTATATGTTTCAAAACAAAGCGATGATTCATATATTGAAAAAATTCTATGGATAAATAATGAACTATCATCTGCTGATAGAATTCTATTTGAAAATAAATCCATAGATAAATTTATTGATGCCGTACAAAAATTTATTGGAATTCACGATGAAGCGGCAAGAAATTCTATAGATACAACAGAAATAGACAACATACTTATAGTTAAAAATTTTCATACTGGGATTTTAAATTTCAGCTATGATCTTCAGAAAATTTACAAAATAATAGAAAGAAAAGGTGTAAATATATCATACTATAAATTGATAGAAAAATTTTCCAGTATTGCAAAACAAAAAAAAGAAAAAATGGCCAAAGAATTATTAGATCCAATCTATAAACATATCACAGATAAATACAAAATTCCTGTGAAAGATCATAATATAATTGAAGAACTAATCATCGAATGCAGAAAAATATACCCTAATTTTGTTGTTAGTTCTGAACTTGCATCATTTTTGTTAAAAATGTTTAACAAAAATTATGATGCAAATCATATTGACTCTTTGATAAAAGATGCTCAAGAAAACATAGAATTAATGCAGTTCGAAGCTGGCTTAAAACATCATAACAATGAAGAAATAATCAATTTTTCTGATATTAATATTCTCGATGGCATCCAGTTTGAAGATTTTTTAAATAAGTTTTTTACTCATAACGGATACACAGTTTTAAAAACAGCACGAACGGGAGATCAAGGAGCTGACCTAGTAATATCTATAAACGGCACAAAAACAGTTGTTCAGGCAAAAAAATACTCCGACAAGGTAGGAAATAAAGCTGTACAAGAGGCAATTGCAGCTAAAGGATTCTACAAAGCTGAAAAAGCAATGGTAATAACTAACAGTAGTTTTACAAAAAGTGCCATTGATTTAGCACTATCTTGCGATGTAGAATTATGGGATGGTGAAAAACTTAAAAAAAATATAGACACTTCACAAAAAAGTAAAACAATTATTAATAGCTATGTTGATAACAATCTATTATCATTACACAATGATTTTGAAGAATATTATGACTCATTAGATGAAGACAACAAAATAGCAGTTGCTGTTGTCTGCTCCTCTGTTAGCACTATCAACAAAGAACAAGTTACCGTATACGATAACTACCTAACATCTTTAATAGAAGCGATTGAATTTTCTATAAATGACATTTCAAGTGATAGTGACATAAATTTATTGAATAACGTAAAAAATTTTCTATTTGCAGTAGAAAATTTCCAAAAATGTTACAAAAATAAAGGAATATTCATAAATTCAAATGAAATATTAATTATGTTTTGCAAAATTCATGAAAAATTCTGCGATCAAAAATGAAATATATAATGTTTTCAAAGGAGCAAAGAGGGACAGGCCGGATGCAATCAGGTCCGCGTTGATAAACACCGGGCAGGCTGCTTCATTGGGAAGAAATTCGCGGGCAAAGGTTGTCTTTCCCGCTCCATTGGACCTGCGATAATGATGATTTTTTTCTCTGGCCCGTTCGGTCTCTCTGCTTTTGTCATATTCCTCGAGTTTGTCGCATGTGAGGATCAAAAGTTTCCTGGCCGGAGGGTCGAGCCAAACTTACTCTTCCACAAAGGCCATTTTACAAGGGTGGGGCATAGAGCCGTATCACCCACCTGAAGCGACAAATGGATGTCTGGTCGGTAACCAACTCGACCCAAAGAAGCGAGTCAAAAACGTCGGCAGGTGAGCAAATCAAGGACCCGGTTTACTCAAACCGGGATGATCGGGAAAACTCCGTCTTTCCCCTTGACTTTCTTACCATGGGTGTCCCCTATTGCCTCTCCTGCCGGTGTCAAAGGAACTTCAGACCTGACCAATCCCGATTGCCTTCTCACGATGGCGGCTCCTCCCGGACAATCATCTGTTTTTCCACCTTGCCGTCACGGTAGACAACCAAAGGGGTTTGTGTCCGCAGCGCCAGTTCACGAGCTTTTTTCGCAGCCCGTTTCAGTGCTGCAGCCGTATGCAGCATATCCTGGTCCCGAGGGGCTTGTTGATCCGTCATATTTTTTCCTCCAACAAGACCGGCACATCTCTGGAATTATCAAAAACCTGCCAGAAGTCTACTCGGTCACGGTATAAAACGCGAAAATTCCGCCAGCCTGCTTCATAACGGCGACGGATTACAGCTTCCGGAATATCGTGGCCACCCTGTTTCACTCGCACGGCCACACGTTCGATGGCCAAGTCGACGCTGGCCAGACGGAGAAAAATCAGTTTGATTCGATATCCAGCCGCCTGCCAAACGGGAAACCGCACGGCGTAGCCTCGACCGGCCAACGTGGTTTCAAAGGCAAAACTTTCGTTAAGCCGGACATGTCGGTAGATTTCTTTGAGCATCAGACGGCCAGCCTGTAGCGCGGCTTTCTCAGGAGCAAAGGGGGACAGGCCGGATGCAATCAGGTCCGCGTTGATGAACACCGGGCAGGCTGCTTCATTGGGAAGAAATTCGCGGGCAAAGGTTGTCTTTCCCGCTCCATTGGGGCCTGCGATAATGATGATTTTTTTCTCTGACCCGTTCGGTCTCTCTGCTTTTGTCATATTCCTCGAGTTTGTCGCATGTGAGGATCAATCCCTTTTCGGCTTGATGTACTCTGAGTCATATCCATGTCAACTTGATTCGAACTCGATTATGGGAAAGGCTCTACAGCAAGGTCACACTCCCCTTCGTTGCCCATTCATAGCCACCAATGACGATATCGACAATCAGACGACAATCTTGCGACAATCAGACGACAAATTGGGCCTGGCCTGCGCACTGCTGGGTTTGAGCGGGGCGCACTGCTGGGTTTGAGCGGGGATGCGCTGTGGGCGGACCGTTCACTGTTCGGGAGGATTCTGGAAACGTTCGTCTATCAGGAGTTGCGACGTTTGAAGTACATATCAAGAGCTTCGTCGTCGGCATCGTCCCATATGATTGCCTGTTCGGCCCTGCTCTTGCGTGGCATGGTGGATGGGTGTACTTCTCCCCACTGGTCGGCGGTTCACCCAGGCGTCGCCGCCCCTTTTGGGGAGCTAAACCCGCCATCCATCCTTCCAAAAACTCGACACCTATGCAGCGCGCCGAGTCGGAAGTCGGCGACCACCGGCACTCAAGACGTTGAGCAAGGCGCGTCAGCGAGGATGTCATGTCAAAAAATCCATTGCCTTTCGGGGTGAACGACATTGGTGCGTTCGCCCGCTCTGTGCGCAAGTCCCTGGACGGTTTGGAACGTTCTCCGAGCCACGTGGAGATGCTGAACCTGCTCGCCAGGGCTGGGGGCTTTCGCAACTTCCAGCACTTCAAGGCCCGGCACGAGGCCGGCACGAGCCTGCAAACCTTTCCTCCTGTCCAGGCCGAGGTCGACTACCGGCTCGTCAAGCAACTGGTGCGCCTGTTCGACGACAACGGGCGCCTCGTCCGCTGGCCCAAGAAGTTCACCCTTCGCATGTTCTGCCTGTGGGCGCTCTGGTCGCGCTTTCCGGCCAGGACCTCCATGACCGAGCGGGAGATCAGCGACTGGCTGCAGGAGCGCCACTGCTTCGGCGACCACGCCCTGCTCAGGCGCGAACTCGTGGATCGGAGGTTGGTGACCCGCACCCCGGACGGCCGGGTGTATACGCGGATCGAGCAAAGACCTCCTGCCGAAGCCGCGGCCCTGTTTGAACAGCTCCGCAAATAGCCAACCCGCGCGGAACGCGTCGAAACAACAGCAGGAGGCCGCACAACCGGCCTCCTGCTTGATCAATGATACCCTCTCCTGTTGCGGGGCGTGTTTTCCTACCTGTAATTATTGGGGGGGGCATCGGCACCAGGGATCCCCTCAAGTCAAAAAATCATCGCTCCAAGGCTCCGTTCTTAACACAGGAGTCGCCTTTCTGGATTTTGCCTCACGCTTCCTGCCGGAGGAGCCAAGTCCTCCAGTTTCAGGCGTCCACGTGCCAATATCCTTCGCTGCGGGTCGCAGGCGGTGCACGTCGGGACGGGCCTGCTCCGGATTCCAACGTATCTCCACTTCATTTCCAGGGCCATTTTGTTCTCGGCAAAACTCTATAATTTCAGATTGATAGATTGCAGTATGTTCAAAGGGAACCTCCAGAGTGGGCCAGCAATCATCGAAATCGAAATCGCTATCGAAATCGGAAAGTTACCAGAAATCGATTTCGATCACGATTTCGATTTCGATACCGATTCAGAGCGCCCGTAGTGCGAGAACAAATTTGCCCTGACTTCATTTCTTATCAGCATTGACAATATTTTATATTTATATCAAAAAACGAATAAATTTTATTTATAACTTGAAACACTATTCAACAGCCATGCAAACACGAATCAAGGTCACCTCGCCAGAGTCTCTTGGAGCATCGCTCAGAGCCCTGCGCAAGGACAAGGGGCTGAACCAGACTGAAGCCGGGAAACCGGCGGGCGTGAACCAAGTCACCGTGTCGAGCATCGAACGGGGAATTCCGACCAGTGTGGATACCCTTTTCCGGCTTCTTGCAGCCCTCGATCTGGAGCTGGTGATCCAGCCGAGAGCAAAGCCGGATGAGGATGCATGGTGATGGGGCGCCGCAAGCTTTCAAGGGAACTCTCCGTCTGGATGAATGGTCTCCGGGTGGGGACGCTCAGGCGTCATTCGAGCGGCAAGCTCGAATTTGCCTATCATGAACACTGGATGCGCGGAAATTCAGCGCGGCCTCTGTCGCTTTCAATGCCGTTACGAGCAGAGCCGTATTCCGGGGAAGTGGTGGAAAATTATTATGACAATCTCCTCCCGGATAACCAGGCCGTCAGGCGTCATCTCCAACGGAAATTCCAGACTCCCTCGGACAACAGCTTTGATCTGCTGTCGCATATCGGGCGTGATTGCATCGGTGCGGTTCAACTCTGTCCGATCGAAAGAGACCCTCCCCCAGTCCATGACATTGATGCCACTCCTGTCACCGATGTTCAGATAGCCGGGATACTCAGCAACAGCCGGATCATGCCGCTCGGCATTTCCGGCGATGATGATTTTCGGATCTCACTGGCTGGAGCGCAGGATAAAACCGCGTTGCTCCATTACGATGAAAGATGGCATCGTCCCCATGGCTCAACTCCGACCACCCATATCCTGAAGCTGCCGATCGGCCGCCTCGAACATCAAAACATCGACTTGTCCGACAGTGTGGAAAACGAATGGCTTTGCCATCAAATCGTCAAGGAATTCGGGCTCCCGGTTGCCGAAGCAAGCATGCGGCAGTTTGCGGGCGTAAACGCTCTTGTCATCAAACGGTTCGACAGGAGGGCGTCAGAAGATCAGTCCTGGATTGTCCGGTTGCCTCAGGAGGACATGTGTCAGGCGCTGGGCGTCGCTCCAGCTCTCAAATACGAAAGCGACGGCGGGCCGGGTATTGAAAACATCATGAAGCTGCTCCTCGGATCATCCAGAAGTTTTGAGGACAGAAAAACATTCCTCACGGCAAATTTCCTTTTCTGGTTGTTGGCGGCGATCGATGGGCATGCCAAAAATTTCAGCATTTATATTCAGGCGGGAGGGATTTACCACCTCACTCCGCTCTACGACATCCTTTCCGCGTATCCCTGTCTTGCGAAACGGAATCTGGAGGAACGCAAAATAAAAATGGCCATGGCTGTGCGCGGAGCAAATCGCCAGTATCATTGGTTCAAAATTCTGAACAGGCATTGGATCAGTACAGCTAAAACCTGCCACTTTCCCCCGGATGAGATGGAAGCAATCATCTCGGAAATACTCCAACGACTGGATGGCGTGATTGCAAGTGTTGCTCGGCAAGTACCAACCGACTTCCCGAGCAGTGTGGCGGAACCAATATTCAACGGACTGCTGCACGCCCGGGACAGGTTGATTCGAAGCAGGAATTGAAGATTGACCCGCTCTGAGGCATTCAGATCGTCAACAATCACAAAAATTTCGGTAACTCAGCACACGTTGTGTGCTCTTCCTCCGGAGGAGCTTGCTGAGGTGAAGCAAGTGGAATAATGGCTGAGCCATTCACGAACCGGCCAAGGGGAATCTTGGCTCATCGGCTTTTAAGGAGGGCTTGGTTCGTATGATGCCAGCCATACTCGCTGTAGTTTCCGGCTTGGCGCTTCTGCTTTGGAGCGCCAACCGTTTTGTGGAGGGCTCGGCCTCCACCGCCCGCCATTTCGGCATGCCGCCGCTGTTGATCGGCATGGTGATCGTCGGTTTCGGCACCTCCGCGCCGGAGATGGTGGTTTCGGCACTGGCTGCCTCGCAGGGCAACCCGGGGATTGCGCTTGGCAATGCCTACGGCTCGAACATCACCAATATCGCTCTGATTCTGGGGCTCACGGCTCTCATCAGCCCCATTGCCGTCCATTCGCAGGTCTTGCGCAAGGAACTGCCCATTCTGACCATCGTGACCGCCCTGGCCGCATGGCAGATTTGGGATGGGGAGATCACCCGGTTCGATGCGGTTGTGCTGCTTGCGGTATTCGGCGGGCTGATGACCTGGACGATTTGGCAGGGGCTGCGAAAGAACGAGGATTCGCTGGGAAGTGAGATGGAGCAGAAGCTTGAAGTCAGCGCCATGCCCATCCGCCGGGCCGTCTTCCGGCTTGTTGTCGGGCTGGTGCTGCTGATTGTCAGTTCCCGCATCCTGGTCTGGGGCGCGGTGGAGATCGCTCATGGATTCGGAGTCAGCGACCTGATCATCGGCCTGACCATCGTCGCGGTGGGCACCTCGCTGCCGGAACTGGCTTCGTCACTCATTGCAGCCGGGAAGGGCGAACACGATATCGCTCTCGGCAATATCCTGGGGTCCAATCTGTTCAACACCCTGGCCGTGGTGGGGATCGCCGGCGCGATTCACCCGCTGGCGGTGGGGCCGGAAGTCTTCAATCGGGACATGCTGGTCATGGCCGCGCTGACCCTGTCGCTGTTCGTCATCGGCTACGGGTTCCGGCGCGGGCAGGGTCGTATAAACCGCGTCGAAGGCGCGGTGCTGCTGGCCTGTTACGTGGGCTATACGGCTTACCTGGTGAGTACGATTTTCAGCCAGCAGGCATAATGCGGTTCGATTCTTGTTTTGGGGACCGAACCGGCGTCCGAAATCCGGATACGAAGTTGTCGCGGTTGAGATCCAAATACCCGATTTCGCGAGTTTTGCTTGATCGAGACTGGGTAAGAAAAATGTAACTATTCAGCATAGAGTAATGCCGTTGTCGGGGTCGGAGTCGGGGTCGGGATCGGTATCGGGATCGAAAACGCTGGGAAGCGTTCAAAATTTTTTCTGTTCCGATTCCGATTCCGATAGCGACCCCGACTCCGATTGCCGGAGCAAGGGCGGATACAAAATGTGCTGAGTAGATACCAGGAATTGAAGATTGACCCGAGTGATGGACCACGCGAAGACGCATGCTCACGCGCCAGAAATATCCACGCCCCAGCGGGCCAGGGCCATGCAGATCAGCAGCGCGCCTTCGGTTCTGGAGATGCCCCAGTTGCTGCGGATGAAGAGCAGGACCAGGAGCATCATGGCGTTGAGCAGGAGCATGGAGAGCAGGGCGTTTTCCGGGGCATGGAGGGGGCGCAGGAGCATGGTCAGGCCCAGGACACCGGCGAAGTTGAATATGTCGCTGCCCAGCAGGTTGCCCAGGATCATGTCGTTGCGGCCCTTGAGCGAGGCGGCCAGACAAGTGGCCAGCTCCGGCAGGGAGGTTCCGGCGGCGACGATGGTCACGCCGATGGTCCATTGACTCACTCCCAGGACCAGGGCCAGTTCCGTGGCCGCCTGGACCATGATCCTGCCGCCCAGGGCCACGCCGATGAAGCCCGTCAGAAGCAGCAGGTAGGTTCGCCAGGCGACCTTCTTTTCTTGGCCGTTCTCTCCACTCGTTCCTTCCCCAGCCTGGGTTCCGGAATCCATCGCGATCCGGGCAATCTCCTTCGGTGCGCGGACGAAGAGCAGCGTTGTGTAGCCGACAAGGCCGCCCAGCAGGATCATGCCCGACCACCTGCCCAGAAAATCCAGGTAAATCATGGTCATGATCGCAATGGTCAGGCCCAGCAACAGGCCTCCGTCCCGGTAGAGCAGGGTAGGGTGGGTTGGAATGGGGCGGATCATGGCCACCAGGCCGAGGATCAGGCCCAGGTTGAAAATGTTGGACCCCAGGACGTTGGAAAGGGCAATGGCGGGCAAGCCCTGATACGCGGCGGTTATGGTGACCAGGAATTCCGGAGCCGAGGTCCCGGCGGCGACGATGGTCAGGCCGATGACCAGCTCGGAAATGCCCCAGCGCCGGGCAATGGCCGCGGCGCTGTCCACGATCAGCTCCGCCCCTTTCCAGAGCAGCGCGGCGCTGATCACGATCAGGCCGATGTTGACGAGGGTGTCCATGGTGGTCGCCTCAGCAATCCGTTGAAAAACGCCCAATTGCCGCGTCGCTGCAAAAAGTTCAAACTCTCACGTATCAATAAATACGCTTCGATCTTAAACTTTTTTTGCTCCTTGCACTTGGGGGTTTTTGAACGGATTGCCGACAAATGTTTTTCACAGTCAGGATGGGGAATTGGCGTCGATCCAGTCCTGCTTTTCTCGTTTGGTCCGGTCCCAGGTGAACTCCGCCCAGCCGGTTTCGGACGGGGATTCGGCGGGGCATTCCAGGGTGGAGGATTGGCCGGAACTGGTGACGCGAATGAGGGGAGTTTGTCCAGGGGGGCGTTTTTTCGCGGTGAAGCCGGCCACGAAGGTCGCGGCCCGGCGGATATCCTCCTCGGTCCAGATTATGCCCGGCTTGCGACGGCCCAGGGCCAGGGGGCCTTGGACGTCCGCGGTCTTGAACAGCAGATCCTCGGCCTGGGCCATGCGCGCCAGGGCATCGTTATTCGACTTGTTGCGGCCGACCATCATCCAAAGTCCGTCGTTCCAGTATTGCCGGGACATGTTGGCCAGGGCGAAGTCGTGCGGGGACGGCTCGGGAATGCGGGTCAGGACCGGCCAGAATCGTTTGGCGGATTCCTGTTCCGCCAGCAGGCAGCCGCCGGCCGGAGTGGGGATTTCGGCCAGTCCGTAAGATTCGGCCAGACGGAGCTGGTCCTTGCGTCCGCGGCCGGAAATGGAATGCAGCCGGGTTCGGTCCACCAGGCCTTCCTCCTCCATGGGCGTGGAGGCCATATGCCCGGCGCACAGCGGACGCAGCAACAGGTCGCGGACCTCGGCCTGCTTGCTGATCAGGTTCAAGGTGTCCCGGCGCTGGGACATGGGCCGCTGGCCCAGGACTTCGCCGCTGATCAGAAACCGGGCGCTGTACTGGTCCAGCAACGACCTGGCATGGGAGAGCATGGTGATCTTGCAGTCCACGCAGGGGTTGAGCACCTTGCCGTAGCCGAAGCGCGGGCCTTGGCGCAAAATGTCGATAAACGTTTGGTGCACGTCCACGGGGTGGATTTCCAGCCCATAAATGCGTTGCCAATGTTCGATTTTATCCGGATGGCCGAAAAACGGGGAACAGAAATGCAGGCCAAGGACCCGCAGTCCCTGGTCGAGCACGGTCTTCATGGCCAGGATGCTGTCCAGGCCTCCGGAGTAGAGGGCCAGGGCGTGGTAGGATTGGGTCATGCGTGTTGGGAAGAATGGGGCGAACGTTGAGTGGAAGGGGATCTGCCGTGTTGAAGCATGAGCCTACCCCTTTTCCCTCCCGGGCGCAAAATTGGGGAGGCGCACCCGGAAGGGAAACAAAGGGCTAAAGCCCCTTGCGTTCAAACCAGCGAAAAAGCAGGATCGCGCCGACGATGAATACCGGAATGATCAGCCAGTGATTGACGCCGAGCATTTCCGGCAGGGTCAGACGTCCGTAGTCGCCCCAGTTATAGACCGTGGAGCGCAGCCAGGGATAGGCTTCGGCAAAGAGTCCCCCGCCCACGATCATCCCCAGAATACCCCACAGCGCGTCCCAGCGCCCCTCGCCCAGGGCTCCCATGGAGGTGCCCGGGCAGTAACCCAGCAGACCCCAGCCCAGTCCGAAAAGCAGGCCGCCGATGATGATCGGTCCGAGTATCAGGGGTTTGACCGAGAGCTTGGCCACTCCCAGATCCTGAAGCAGGTACACCCCGACCATGCCCACGATCACGCTGGAAAGCATGAACTTGACGATGGTCATGTCCATCAATCGCAGCGCGCCGAGCTGCTTGTCATAGCGCAGCACGCGGCCCTTCTGGAGCAGGAAGCCGAACAGGAAACCGGTGATCAGTCCGTAGATCAGGATGTTCATGACTTGCCACCTCCATAGACGATGCGGGCCATGATCATCCCGCCGATAAAAAAGCAGACCAAAGCCACAAAACCGCTGACAGCCAGTTGAAGCGAACCGCTCAACCCATGACCGCTGGGTCAGCCGTCAGCCAATCTGGCCCCGAACATGGCCACCACGCCGCCGGAAAAGGCGACCACGGCCCGCTTGACCGGGGTGTGGCCGAAGCGTTCCCGCCACATGTCCGGAACGGACTGCCAGCGGAACGATCCTGAAGTCCAGGCCGAGACCAGGGAGCCGAGGACGATCCCGATCACGAACATCCACTGCCAGTCGATGCGCGGGACCACCCGGATGAAGTACTCCAGCTGGCCGACCCGCTCCGGACTGAACCATTGCTCGATCATCCCCGCCGTGCGCACGAAGGACGTGGACGCACCGAAAAACTGCCCGGCCAGCCAGACCGACATCACCCCGACCAGGCCGCTGAGCCCTCCGGCCAAATACGGGCTCCATCCGCCGTCACCTTTGTTCATGACGCTGCCTCCTTGATGTTTGCCAAGCACGCTGTTTGGCGTTTCGCGAAAGCCGAATGCTTTTGGGTTTGTTCTTATCACATTCCGGAATCAGGTCCAGTCCGATCACGGTCCGGCCTCTTGTGAGCTGATGGACAAGCGAGGTTTTCGGATTCTTTCGGGGTTGACATTCATACGCTGGCATGTAGATTGGTCTGGCCATTTGGTGGCGCCTTTTGGAGATTTATTCTTGATTTTGTTCAGTTTTGCCTTTTCGACACCGACAAATCTTGTCAGGAGGACAGCTTAATGGACCGTCCATTTAGTGCCGGTAAAGCCGAAGGGCTGGAGGAAGTCTGCTCGGCTCCCATCAAGGCTGGACGTGCCGGCGAGGACATCGCTTTGCAGATTCAAGCCGCGGTGCTTGGCGGCAAGGTCAAGCCCGGTGAGCGGCTGCCCAGCGAGCGGGAGCTGCAAGTCCTGTTCAAGACCGGGCGCGGCGTAATTCGCGAAGCGTTGCAGGTGCTCAAGCACAAGGGATTGATCGATATCCGCAAAGGGGCCAAGGGCGGGGCGTACGTCAAAAACATCGAGGTGGTCAGCATCAGCGAATCCTTCGCCTTGTTCCTGAAGCAGAACCAGACCGATCCCATGCATCTGATCGAATTTCGGGAAAGCATGGACTCCGTGATCACGGACCTGGCCATTGCCCGCGGCAGCGTGGAGCAGAAGCAACGGCTCCAGGACAAGGCCGATGCCCTTGCGGGCGTGGCGGACGAGGCGAACATGGAGCTGCTTGCCGAACTGGACCGGGAACTGAACCTGTTATTTGCCAAAATGGCCGATAATCCGATTTTTGAATGGATCATGCAGGCCGTTCAGATCGGTTTCAGTTCCATGGACAACGCCCTGTACGAGGACGCGGAATACCGGCAGTGCATCGTGGACAATTGGCGGCACACCGCCCTGGAGATCGCCCGTCACGACCCCATTAAAGCCAAGTCCTACATCAGCTTTCACTATATGATTTTGCGCAGGAAGGTGGAGGCGTTTCAGAAAACGCTTCGAACCAATGAACTCTGAGAACTCTGAATTCAAACCCCAAGGAGAAACAAGATATGTCCAACACAACATACGACGTGATTATCATCGGCGCGGGAACCGCGGGAAGCATCCTGGCCAATCGGCTGAGCGCGGATCCTGATCGACGGGTGCTGGTCCTGGAGGCCGGCCGCTGGGACCACAAGATGGATTTCCGGATCCACATGCCCTCGGCCCTGTCCTTCAATCTGACCAACACCTTCTACAACTGGGCTTACGAGTCCGAGCCGGAACAGCACATGCACAACCGCCGGATCGCCCAGCCCCGGGGCAAGGTTCTGGGCGGTTCCAGCTCCATCAACGGGATGATCCACATTCGCGGCAACGCCATGGACTACGAGAAATGGGGCGCGATCAAGGGCCTGGAGAACTGGGACTACGCCCACTGCCTGCCGTATTTTCAAAAGATGGAATACCGGCTGAAGGGCGCGGACGCTTATCAGGGCAGGACCGGCGGGCAGTACCTGACCACCCCGAAATGCGAGAACCCGCTGTTCGACGCTTTTTTCGCCGCGGTCCAGCAGGCCGGGTATCCCATCACCTCGGACGTGAACGGTTTTCAGCAGGAAGGCTTCGGCAAGTTCGAAAGCACCACCTATCGCGGCAATCGCTGGAGCACGGCTCGCGGATATCTGCACCCGGCTTTGCACCGCTCCAATCTGAAACTGATCTGCAAGGCCCTGACCACCCGGATTCTTTTCGACGGGCGCACCGCCGTGGGCGTGGAATACCGCAAGGGCGACAAGCTGCACAAAGTTTACGCCGGGGAGGTCATCTGCTGCGGCGGGGCGATCAACTCGCCGCAACTGCTTCAGCTTTCCGGGGTCGGCAATTCGGAGCACCTTTTATCCAAGGGCGTTTCCGTGGTCGCGGACCTGCCGGGCGTGGGCGAGAATCTGCAGGACCACCTGGAGGTCTACATCCAGTGCGCGTCCAAGCGGCCGGTGAGCCTCTATCCGGCACTCAAGCCCTGGAACATGCCCAAGATCGGTCTGGAATGGCTGTTTCGGCGCACGGGCATCGGGGCCAGCAACCATTTTGAGGCCGGGGGCTTTGTCCGGAGCAACGACGAGGTCGCGTACCCGAATTTGCAGTTCCATTTTCTGCCCATCGCCATCCGCTACGATGGCACCGCGCCCAGCGAGGGCCACGGGTACCAGCTCCATGTCGGCCCGATGTACAGCGACGCCAAGGGCTCTGTCCGGCTGCTGTCCAATGACCCCAGCACCGCGCCGCGAATCCGGTTCAACTATCTGTCCACGGAAAAGGACCGCAAGGAGTGGGTCGAGGCCATTGCATGCGCCCGCCGGATCTTCAATCAGCCGGCTTTCGCCGAGTTCAAGGCCAAGGAGCTTTCCCCCGGGGAGCACGTCTCCACGGAAGAAGAGGTCCTGGACTTCGTGGCCCGGGAAGGGGAGAGCGCGTATCACCCCAGCTGCACCTGCAAGATGGGCTACGACGACATGGCCGTGGTGGACAAGGATTTGAAGGTCCACGGCCTGAAGAATCTGCGCGTGGTGGACGCCTCGGTGATGCCGGAAATCACCAACGGCAACATCTGCGCCCCGGTGCTGATGATCGCGGAAAAGGCCGCGGACGCGATCCTGGGCAACACGCCCCTGCCGCCGTCCAGCGTGGACTTTTATCGGCATGTGCCGACAGTCAAGCAATAATACCAATTCTACTTCGGCAATGCTTTCTTCGCTTGGAAATGCAGTTATCGGGGTCGGCGTCGGTATCGGGATCGGGATCGATACAGTTTGTTCGCCAATAATCCTAATGTGACCCCGATGCCGATATCGATACCGATACCGAAAGAGAAGCTTTGAATTAGAAATGGTATAACAGGATATTCAAACCATCCAACCAAGGAGAGGAACGATGGACAAGACAATGCGCAACATGATGGCGGCCATGGTTATGGCCGTGGTGATCAGTCTGGCCGGCAACGCCCTGGCTTCCAAGGAAGTCCGGTTCGTGTACGTGCCCTGGACCTGCGTCACGGTGAAGACCGAGGTGGCGCAGTACTTTCTGAATGAGCTGGGCTACGATGCGACCAGCATGCTGCTTTCCGTGCCCATCGCCTATCAGGCCATTGCCTCGGACCAGGCGGACGTCTTTCTGGGCAACTGGATGCCCACCATGCAGAGCATCGCCGAGCCCCATTTTGAGAGCGGCAAGGTGGAGTCGTTTTCCGTGATCATGGAGAACGCCAAATACACTCTGGCCGTGCCCACCTATGCCTACGAGGGCGGCTTGCGCGACTTTTCGGACATCGCCAGGTTCGGGGAAAAGCTGGAGTACAAGATCTACGGCATCGAGGAAGGCAACGACGGCAACGAAGTCATCGAGCTGATGATCAATGAAAACATGTTCAACCTGGGGAATTTCGAACTGATTCCCTCCAGCGAGACGGCCATGTTGACCCAGGTCCAGAATTTTGCCCGCAACCAGCAGTGGATTGTTTTTCTGGGCTGGTCTCCGCACTGGATGAACAAGATCATCGACATGTCCTACCTCACGGGCAGCGATGAAACCACCTTCGGCGAAAACGACGGCACGGCCACGGTGTACATCAACATCCGCACCGGATTCGACCAGGAGCAGCCCAACGTAGCCACATTCTTGAACAACTACCTGGTGCCCATCGCGATGGTCAACGAGGCCATGAACATGCTTCATGAAGACAACGCAATGGAACCCCTGGAAGCCGGCCTGGCCTGGCTGCGCGCCAACCCGGAAGTCTATCGCGGCTGGATGGACGGCGTGACCACGGCCGACGGCCAGCCGGCCCTGCCGGTGATTGAAGCGGCGATGGCGAAGTAGGCCTCCATGCACCAGACCCGTCCCCCCCTATTCATCCGCACCCATTTCGATGCCTGCACGGGCTGCCAGCTCTGTCAGGCGGCCTGCTCCCTGCACGTGTTCGGTGGGTACAACCCGCGCAGATCCATGCTGACCATTCGGAGAAAGTGGGAGAATATGGCCCATATTCCGGTGGTCTGCGAGCAGTGCGCAAATCCGATGTGTCTGCGGGCCTGTCCGGTGAAGGCTATTTCCCGGGACGAGCAGACCGGAGTCGTGGCCATTGACCGGGAGACGTGCATTTCCTGCGGGTTGTGCGGTCGGTACTGCCCCTTGGGCATGATCCATCTGGATGCGGAAAGCGGCAAGGCCTTCAAGTGCGACCTGTGTGACGGCACTCCCAATTGCGTGAAGGCCTGCCCCACGGGGGCTCTGGAATTGTTTGCATCGTCGGAAATGCCGACAAGCGATGGGGAGGGCCGATCATGAGCAGTGCGGCCTGGGGCGTGATGCTCCATGCGGATCTGACCACGGGCACGTTTCAGGATGTGCTTCTTCCGGACTGGCTCCAGGAGGAATACCTGGGCGGCAAGGGGTATGCGGCCAAGCTGCTTCTGGATTTGGTTCCGGAACGGGCTGATCCCCTGGGGCCGGACAATGTCCTGCTCTTCCTGCCCGGTCCGCTCACCGGAACCCCGGCCCCGGCCATGCGGGCCTGCGTGGCGACCAAGTCTCCGCTGACCAATCTGTTCCTGGACTCCTATTTCGGCGGAATGTTCGGCCCGGAAATCAAGTACGCCGGATACGACGGGCTGGTGATTACCGGCCGTGCCTCGGAACCGGTGATTCTGGTCCTGGACCGGGACGGTCCCAGGTTGCGGTCGGCAGGAGAGCTTTGGGGCCTGGACACCATGGACGCCACTCAGCGGGTCAAGGAAACCCTGGGCGACGAGGGATTCAAAATCGCGACCATCGGGCCGGCCGGGGAACAGCGCGTTCCCTATGCCCTGATCTGCTGCGAATTCAACCGTCAGGCCGGGCGGGGCGGGGCGGGCGCGGTGATGGGGTCCAAGAATCTGAAGGCCCTGGCCCTGAAGGGGGACCGCCTGGTCCGGGTTCATGACCAGGCCGGATTCGATCGCGCCCTGGACCGGGCCAACCAGGAGATCCAAGACAGCGCGGAATGCCGGGCCTTGATGGCTTCCGGCACCGCGGCCTCGGTGGAATTCGCCAACGAGGCCGGGTTGATCCCGGCCAACAACTTCAGCGACGGGACGTCGCCCCTGGCCAAAAAACTGGGGGAGGGCGGCCAGTCCCGGGCCTTGTGGCTGAGCCGGGCGGCCTGTTTCGGTTGCCCCATCGCCTGCACCCAGATGGGCGCGGTCCGGACCGGAGCTCATGCCCAGATGGTCACGGACATCGTGGAGTACGAGTCCGCGGCCATGCTCGGCACCAACCTGGGCATCGGGGACCCGCGGGCCGTGGCCCATCTGACCAAGCTTTGCGATCTGCTGGGTCTGGATTCCATCTCCACCGGTGCGTGTGTGAGTTTTGCCATGGAGGCCACGGCCAAGGGGCTTCTGGCCGGACTGGAAACTCCCGAAGAAAACGCGGACCTGGAGTTCGGCGGCGTCGCGGCGGCAGAACGGTTGATCCGAACGATCGCCGGTCGACAGGGCGAACTGGGGCGTCTTTTGGCTCAGGGCGTCAAGGTCGCTGCTGAGGTCCTGGGGCCGGAGGCGGAAAGTCTGGCCCAGCACGTCAAGGGCCTGGAAATGCCCGCCTGGGGGCCACGCGGTGCGCCGGGCATGGGGCTGGCCTACATGACCGCGGACCGGGGAGCCTGCCACCAGCGCGGCTTTCCCGTGGGCTACGAGGCCACGGGCATGGAGTGGCGGGGCAAGCCGGTCCGGGCGTTGGACCTGGAGGGCAAGGCCGAGCTGGTGGCGGCCTTGCAGGACTACCTGGCGGGCACGGATTGTCTGGTGAAATGCGACTTCGGAGCCATGGGCGTGACGCCGGAAACCTATGCCGAACTGCTGAACGCGGCCACGGGCCGCGAGGTGGAGTCGGGCTTTTTCGACGAATTGGGCCGCCGGATCTGGAATACCACCCGGCTGTTCAACCTGCGTGAAGGAATGGACGTGTCCCAGGAGCGCCTGCCCCGACGTTTCGTGGAGGAATCTCTGCCCAGCGGCCCCCACAAAGGACACCGGATTACCAAACAGGATATGCAAACCCTGCTGACGGACTACTACCGGATCAGGGGCTGGGACGAGCGGGGCCGACCTTTGGCGGAAAGCCTCGTCCGAACCGGTGTGGAGACGGATCGCCGGGTGGTGGTGACGGCGTCCGCAGTAAAGAAACCGTAACAAAAGAGGTCTAAGTGAAATATGCAAAAATCGTTTTCTGGTCGTTTTTGTTGAGTGTTGTTTTTTCCCTGAACCTCCAGGCCGCCGAGCCAGGGGTTCAGGTGCGCACAGGGCCGACGGACATCGTCAACGGCATCGCCCTGGCTGACGAAGACATCACCATTTCCAACGAGTTCTTTAAAATAGCCTTTGCCGTTGGAACCACCCCGCCCTGGGGCGTTCCGCATGGCTCCATCGTGGACTCCGCTCTTTTCGTGGACGGAGAATGGACCGACAATCGAACCGCATTGATCGATTTCCTGCCCCACGGCTGGTCCGCCTGGCCCAGTGAATCCCAGCAGACGCGTATCGTGGAGCAGAGCCCTGACCGGGTCGTCATCCAGATCACCAGGGACTACGACGCGAACATTGAACTGATCACGACGTATACGGTTACATCTGGAAGCAATATCCTGGATGTTTCCACGCGGATGACGAATCGCGGAGAGAAAACTTACGAAGATCTTCTGGCGGGATACTCCTTGTGTACGCTTAGCGGATACATGTTCGGTCCCTGGGGCACGGTGGAAAGAGGCTACGACCAGGTGGCCGAAGAGTGGTTTGGGGACTATGTTCTCGGATATGACGAACATTTCGCCATGGCCGTGCATTACCCCGGATTCACGGATTTTGCCTGGGGGACCGGATGGCGCGATCTTTACAGGAAGCAGACTCTGGCACCCGGGGATACCGTGGATCTGGCGGCCTGGATCCAGTTTGATGATATCGGCAGCACCGCGGAAGTGATGCGCCACAACCTTGCGCTGAACGAAAAGCCTTTTGGGACGGTTTCCGGCGTTGTGCGATCCACCGAGGGCAATGCCGTTGACGTACCTGTCGTGATATTCGAAAAGGCCACGCCGGAGGCCCGGGACATGCTTTTCGCCTGGACCGTCGGGGAAAACGGCGCCTATGAGATCGCCCTGGAAGAGGGGGAATATGCCGTCCATGCCGTGGCCAAGGGGTATTCGCTGACCGCCAAGCAGCGAATCAGCGTCTCCGCGGGGGAGAATACCCCCCTTGATTTCAATGACATCAGTACGGGAGGCGAGGTTGTCCTCTCCGTTGTGGACAAGAAGACGCAACAACCCGTTGACGCCCGGATCGAAGTGGTAGAGGGGCCGGAAATCCTCGTGGAGTACGTTGGGGCCAGGACCTTTTTCACGGAGTTGGAAAAACCGGGCATGGCCGGCTTCCAGTTGGCTCAGGGCGAGTACACCCTGTCTGTTTCCAGTGGCGCCGATTTTACGGCCAGAGAGGAGATGGTCAACCTGTCCGTTGTGTCCGAAGGACGTCACGAACTGGTTCAAGCCATCGAGCAGTTGATCGACCTGCCCGGTTCAGGCTGGTATGCGGCGGACTTGCACCACCATTCCGATATTCTGGACGGTGTGACGCCCCCGGATTATCTTGTTCGCTCGCAGCTCGCCGGCGGATTGGATATCGTCTTTGTCAGCGATCACGACTCCATTGCCAACAATGATCAGATCGCTGAAATGGCCAAGTCCAGGTCCGTTTCCTTCATCTCCGGGATCGAGGTTTCTCCGAACTGGGGACACATCAATGTTTTGCCGATTCCCTTGGATGGGCGGGACGTGTCCATTGATCCCGGCGCCACGGCGGGAGAGATTTTTGCCAGGGCCAGAGAACTGGACGCTTTGGTGATGGTCGCGCATCCCTACATCACGTACGGGTATTTCCACAGCGCGGAACGCGACATGGTTCCCGGAGGCTGGGACGCGGATTTCGATTTGATCGAAATCAACGGCGCCATCTCCACCAAGGATAACCACAAGGCTCTGCAGCGAACCTGGGAGTTTTGGAATAATCAGGAAAAATACTATCTTGCCGGTGGAAGCGACGTCCATGACGTGTGGCGATACCGGTCCGGCAATGCCAGGACCATCGCGCGGGTCGACGGCGACTTCACCCTGGAGAAGTATTACCAGGCTTTGAAACAGGGCAATTCCTATGTTTCCTTCGGTCCGCTGGTTTATCCCGAGCATGCCTTCGGCCAAACCATCCATGTTCCCGCCAGTGGGTTTGATCTGAACTTCAAGACGGTCTCCGTTCATGGAGTTGATACGATCACGGTCGTGACCGAAGGGGCCAGATTCAACGACGACGGTGAAATCGAAGGATTTGCCTTCCAGCAAAACTATGACGGTGTTGACGAACAATATGTCTCCGTGCCTCTCACGCCGAAAAAGAATACCTGGTACGCTTTGATCATTGAAGATGGTCAAGGGAATTGGGCCATGAGCAACCCCATTTGGGTGAATGTCCTGTAGCTGGACAACCTCTTGCTCTGTGTAATGAAAACGCGGTACTTCAGCCGGACAAGCTGAAGTACCGCGTTTTCTGCGTTGGATGCGTACGCACTCTGTCTTGCTTTGCCACACGGGAAATCCATGCTGCATCTCATCCTGCCCTCCGACCTGGACGCCTTGCGGGAACTCCTTGACGAGAATCCGGAGTCTCTGCTCGACGTGGCCGCCGTGGTCAATTGCCTGGGGACCTGCGGGTTGTGCGAGCGGCGATTCGTACCCGTTGCCCCTTTGGTGGAATCCCTGGAGCCCCTGTATGGCGACTCCAAAGGATTACATGCCCTTTTGCGTCACAACCAGTATATTTCCCTCTCCGAGGCCATCTGCGGGTTTTGCCACGCGGACCCAGGGCTTCTGAACATGTTCCAGAAAATGAAGAAGCTGTGAGTTCCATTCTCCTGGTTCATCGCGGTGCATTGGGGGATTTCCTGATGGCTTGGCCGTCCATGCTGGCCGTTCGCGAACGGTTTGCGGATCAGGCCGTGTTTTGGGCTGGTTCCTCCACCCGTTTACCCTGGTTGCGGCCTTTGGGCGTGGAGCCCTGCCCTTTGGAGATGCGACGGGGCATGGATGCCTTGTTCCTTCGTGAGCCGTGGCCGGTGGAGTTGGCGGACGCGCGGGTTTTCTGGTTCGTGCTGGAAACGGCCCCTCCGGTTCCGGCGCACTCCCGGTTGCATGTGCTGCACGGCATTGTCGGTTCCGGGAGCGTTCCGACCACGGCGCCCAGGGATGCGTATGCCCAGGGGCTGCGCGAACTCGGTATCGGTTGGAACCCCGACTGGCCGGCTGGTTGGCGAGGGCTTTTCGGGGCGTGGGGGAGCGGACAGGGGAGGAAGGGGGATGCCGAGATTCTGCTCTTTCCCGGAGCCGGGCATCCGGCCAAGCAGTGGCCGCTTGTACAATTTTTTGAACTGGCCCGGTGGCTCCAGGGGCAGGGCCGAAGCGTTCGGTTCGTGCTCGGCCCGGCGGAGCGGGATCGGGGGATGGAAATCAGGGATTATCCCGTCAGCTGGCCGCATTCATTGGATGTCTTGCAAAAGCTGCTTTTGGGCGCACGTCTGGTGGTGGGCAACGACAGCGGGCCGATGCATCTGGCGGGCATGCTGGGCGTGCCGGGTCTGGCCTTGTTCGGACCGGCTCTGGAAACGCAGTGGGGCCCCGTGGGATTGCGGACCATCGGTCTGGACTTGCCCTGTCGTCCATGCACGCGAACCGGACGGATAGCCTGCGCCGATCCCCGGTGCATGCTAGAGATTCCCCAGAATATGGTTCGCCGGGAAGTGGGCGCTCTCCTGGCTCGGTGAGTAGGCCAAGAGTTTGTTTGCTTTATCCGAATAACGGGCACAAAAAAACCGGTTTTGCTTCAGGGTGGGCTGCCCAAAAACAAAACCGGCTTTTGCAAAAGGAGGAAGGTGATTTGGTTATAGCAAGCAGGATGCCAAACTCATATTTTCGGCAATTTTGGGTTAAGCGAACAAGCTCTTCGAGCCGAAAACCCTGTCCTGGCCTCCTTCTCCCGGATCAACGCTTCGTCCCTTCGACCCCTTGGAGTCAGGTCGCGGATCGAAAAATTTGGTCAAAGGCGTACAAAAAATTATACCCTTGAATTGAACGGCTCGGTTTCCGGTAAATTCTGGTTCAAAAAATTCAACCGACCTCCCAGCCGACCTGTTGAAGCTGCTCCAAACTGATTGCTCCCAAGCGAAAAATCTTCAAGCGTCCGTCGGGCAGAATACGGACAACGGTGGAAGGCGCTCCTCCGGCCGGATAGGGTGGTTGCTTGAGGATCATGCCTTTGATGGAATTCGACTCGTCTTGGCTTGATGGTGGTGACGGCGAGGAACATGCTTCGAGGAAGAGGGCCGCCGTCAGTTTCGGATCCAGGTGCTCCGGGCGGGAGGCCGCGGATTGGCCGCTGGTGTTGGCGCTGGTGGCCGTCAGCGGGGTGGAGCTCTGGACGGCCAGGGCCTGGGCCGTGGGGTGGGAGGTCCAGCGCACAGCGATAAAACCTTGCTGGTCCTGCAAAAGCGGCGACAGTCCGACCCGGGCCGGAACAAGAATACTCAAGGGACCGGGCCAGAAATCGCGGATCAGTCGGTCAAGAAGGGCGTCGCGATGGTCCGTGACCATGGCCAATTGCTCCGGTGCGCCGATGAGCACGGGCAACGGCTTGCCCCGGGGCCGACCCTTGGCCCGGAAGACCCGCTGGACGGCGTCCTCGGATCGAATATCCGCGCCCAGGGCGTAGAGGGTTTCGGTGGGATAGACGACCAGTTCCCCTCGGGTGATGGCCGTTGCCGCCAGGATGAGTTCCCGCTGACGGTGTTGCCCGTTCACTTTCGAGTTCATCGGGTCATCCAGGAGCAAACCAACTCCTCCATTTCCTCGGAATCAAAACTGGGCCGGTCGTAACAGCCACGGGCTTGGCGCTGCCGCCAAGCCTCGTAGAGGATCACGGCCGCGGCCACGGAGACGTTCAGACTCTGGATCATGCCCTGCATGGGGATGAACAGGTTGTCCGGGATCAGGGCGTCCAGGGCCGGGTCCTGGCCGCGGTGCTCGTTGCCCAGGAGGATGGCCGTGGGGCCGGTGAAGTCCCATTCCGGGAGCGGTTTGGCGTCAACGGTCAGGTTGGTGCCGATGATCTGGTAGCCCTGGGCGCGGAGTCCGTTGATCATGGTCGCGGCGTCATGGTGCCGAACCCGGTCCACCCATTTCTTGGCCGAGGCCGAGGAGCGCTTGCCCACCAGGGGAAAGGATTCGCGGGTATAGTACAACTGCACGCCGTGGACCCCGAAGGCGTCGCAACTGCGCAGGATGGCGGAGACGTTGTGCGGGTCGTGAATGTTGTTCAGGATCAGGGTCAGATCTTTCTGCCGTTTGGCCAGGACTTCCCGGATCCTGTGGACGCGTTGTTCAGTGATGGAGGTTCTCATGGTCGTGGTTAGTTCACCAGGGCTGCGTGTCGCCTTCCAGAATGACCACCGCCGCGGCGGTGTCCCGACCGTGGGTCAGGCTGAGGTGGACGCGATGCGCCCCGAGCCTGGCGGCGGCGTCTTGGGCCGCGCCGGAGAATTTCAGCTCCGGTTGACCGGAAGAGCGTGAGGAAACTTCGATTTGCTGGAACGTGATGCCGTGACGGAATCCGGTGCCCAGGGCCTTGACCGCGGCCTCCTTGGCCGCGAACCGGGACGCCAGATAGGGAACCGGTGGTCCGGCATGGGCCCTTGATAGATGGATTTGTTCGGTTTCCGTAAGCACGCGCCGGGAAAACGTTTCGCCGAAACGTCCCCAGATTCTTCGGATCCGGTCCAGTTCCACCACGTCCAGCCCCAGGCCGACTATGGGCATGGGGCTTTCCGCGGCTTGTTTTGTAAAGACGGCATGGTTCCGGTTTTCAGGCGGAAAAGGTCTGGATGATGTCCGTCATTTCGCGAACCGCTTGGCGCAGGCCGACATGAATAGCCCTGGCCATGATGCTGTGACCGATGGAGTATTCCTTGATGCCGGGCGCTTGGGCAAAGGGCAGGACATTGGTGTAGTTCAGGCCGTGGCCGAGGTTGACCTTCAGCCCGATGTCCTGGGCGAGTTGGATGCCGTGGAGGATTTTGGTCAGTTCGGCTTCGCGTTGTCCCCGGTTCGGCGCATCCGCGTAATGGCCGGTATGGATTTCAATGTACTCCGCGCCAATAGCCTTGGCGGCCTGGATCTGTTCCGGGTCCGCGTCGATGAACAGGCTGGAGAGAATCCCGGCGGCGTGGATGTCCGTCAGGTAGTCCCGGAGGTTCTGTTCTCGACCGATCAGGTTCAGTCCGCCCTCTGTGGTCAGTTCTTCCCGTTTTTCCGGGACGAGGCAGACCATGTGGGGGTGGGTGGCCAGGGCAATGGCATGCATTTCCTTGGTGGCGGCCATTTCCAGGTGCAGGTTGGTCTGCACGGTTTCCTTGAGCAGGGCCAGATCCCGGTCCTGGATGTGCCGACGGTCCTCGCGCAGATGGACGATGATCCCGTGGGCTCCGCCCAATTCAGCCAAATGGGCGGCGGTGACCGGGTCGGGTTCGCGGCCCATCCGGGCTTGGCGCAGGGTGGCGACATGGTCGACGTTGACGACGAGAACGGGCATGGATCGTGGTCTCCTTATCTGGTGCTATTTTGAAATGGGGCGAAAAAAAACGCCGTGTCCATGGTTGTCGATATGCCAGGGGGTATTGCGATTTAGTCCAAAAAGACATGGTTGGTAAAGTGGCAGGATACCAAACCTCAGGGCAGATTTGTTCTCGATCCTCACCCGCTAACTGAATCGGTATCGAAATCGAAATCGTAATCGAACATCGTAATCACAAGGTGATGCACAGCATAATTCCGATTTCGATTTCGATCGCGATTTGGATTTTGATGAGGTAACCGCGGTCAGGGGTCATTTTTTTCGCTTCTGCCTTGCCTTTGCCAAATATTTTTGTTTCGTCTTCGCATACCGTGCGGTGGTCCAGAGCGCGGCGACGACTCCGCTGATGAGAATCATGAGCATGCTTACGGTGCGCTGGACCTGCCATCGTTGAGTCGTCATCCACTCCGTGGCCCAGACGGAGCCGGATTCCTGGATCGCGTACAACAGGACCGGAACCGCGATGGCTGACGCCAGCAATCCGAACATGGCCAGCCAAAGGAACGTTTTACTTAAAAACAAGAAAAAGAGCGCCCCTTCTCTGAGGATTACCAAACTTCTCATGCGCTTGCCCATCCTGTCCAGGATGTCGCCCGCCTCTTTCATTTCCATGGTGGCTTGCCGAAAGGAACTGCCGTTGCTCAGATCCGACTTGGCAATGCGCTGAAGAATACGGCCTGCCTGGTTATAATCGCGGTTGATTTTGCTGATCAGTTTTGGAAAAGGGAAATAGGCGATTTCATCAAAAATGGCGCGAGCCCGTTCAATATTGTTCTGGGCTTCCTTTTTTAAGGAAGCTACGGCCTCCTTGATCTCACGGTCAGTTTCCTTATGCAGTTTTTCGGTGACTTCGGCTAGTTTGGTAAAGGACACATAGTTTTCCACTTGGCTGTTTTTCTGAAGGGTCGCGGCACGTTCCTCAGTATCCTTGCGAAACTGGTTATCCGGTCCGAACCACGTCTCCAGTTTCGAGCAAAGTTGCTTGAGCGCGTCCTGCTCTTTTTCGGCTTTTTGTATGGTCGCCGTCCATGGACCGGCCAGGGCCGAAAGCAAGAAGGAGCGCCCACGTTCAAGCTCGTGGTCGAAGAGAATGCGGTTGAAAATGTGCGGCTCCTGGATGATCAGGTCGACGAAAATTGTCCAGGCTTGATCCAGGAAGCCTTTTTTCGTGAGGCAAACCGCCTGGCGATAGCGGGGCTCCAGCCATTTTGGGGAATAGCGCAGGGAGTCTGAATATGTTTCATGGGCTTGGTCGTATGTCCCTTGGATCTCGAGCAGCCGTGCCTTGAGAAACAGCAAGTACCCTTGTTGCAACGGGGTATAGCACAGGTTCCGAGCATTTTTCCAATGTCCCTCGGCCTGGCGTGGATTTCCCGTCTCCAAGGCGATGAATCCCAGCAGAACATGAGGTTGGTAGTTTTTCGAAGCTCGCAGGATGGCCTGCTGCATCATGCGCTCGGCTTGGGAATAGTTGCGTGAGCGGGTGTTTTCCAAGGCCGACCAGACGTATTCGCCCTCAGGCGGGGAGAGTTGGCGCAGTCCGTCAGGCAATTCCTTGCCGCGGCTGCGCCAAACCATGCGCATCATCCGGTGCTGAGTCGGGCAATTGATTTCAAAAACAGCTTTGAGAAAAGTATGTTCCGGTCCCTCGGCCAGCAGCAGTTCCGGCATGGCGGCAAGGTCCCCGTTTCCGACGGTTTTGTCCAGGGTTTTGACGGCCTTGGCCAGCTCCTTGATGTCCATGACCCCGACTTTGTCCCAGACTCCCGGTTCCGCGTTGAAGATCTGTCGACTGGGGCAATTTGACGATTCGTGAGATTTCATGCCGCAATAAAAGCAGGGCGCTTTTTTTCCGGCGGACAGGGAAGCTGAGGCCGGAAAATCCACCCTGCGTCGTTCAGGGGAATCGTGGTCGGAAAGACCGAGTTGGCAAAGAGAATCCAGAGGCAGGTCGCCCGCCGCATCCAAGAAAGTAATCGCGAATTCGTCGCGCAGCAGAAGTCCCGTGCTGAGGGGGAGATGAGGGGTGTCCGGGGCGAGGCGGTCCCAAGTGATCGGGATTTTGGTCGGCAGTTCGTCGTTGAAGTTCAGGCCTTGGGACTGAACGGCGCAGTAAAGGCAAGGCCAGTAGGCGTCCGGTTCGTCGGATTTGTGATGCGCGATGGTCGCCAGAATTTCTCGAATCCAGGAAGAGAGTTGGTTCAGCCCGTCGATTTTAAAGAAGAGCAAGTTGTCTTGATAGATGTAGCGGATGCCCAGACGGTCCAGAATGGTCTTCAGGCGCATGTAGAAATTTTTCCAACGCAGAACGTAGTTTTCGCTTTCCTTGTCCTGCATGGGCTTGATGAAAAAAAACCATCCAAGATCCGCGTCCAAGGAAAAGCCGGGATCAACCTTGATGGCATGCCAGTTGATGGGCGTCATCCCGAACATCGGCGGGCGTTGTTCGACTCCCAGACCGGGGAAGGTGGAAACGTGACTGATCAAGTCCGGATGGACCCAGACGTCGAAGGACTCCCCTGGAGTGATTTTTTGCTCCGCGAGTTGGTTGGAGATGCTTAACGAGAGTTCGCTGTTTGATTCTCCCAAGATCAGTTTGGCCGGCAATACCTGGCTCAGTACCGGTTCGGGGTGGACCTTGGTCCAGAGCAGCATTCGCGCCAGAGCCGGAAAAACCTGGGAGTTTGGAAAGTACCACAGACTTTGATTGGAGCCGATGCTGATCTTGATTCCGCCGAAGCGCGTCAAGGTCTGGTGAGTGGTGCTGCCGGCCTTGTTACGCCAGAGCACCCAGACGCCGAACCCAGACAGCACCAGACGAGGGTTGGTTACTTTGGGCAGACTTTTCAAGATATCGGAAAGCAGATACATGACTTCCTCGGGAGAATCGGCGGTTTTGATTCCGCTTTATGTTCAGATGACAGAAGCAGCCCGGGCATGCCCGGGATCGAAATCGATATCGAAATCGGTATCGCCGTCATTCAATGATGCGCTTGTTCTTCTCGATTTCGATTTCTATACCGATTTCGGTTCCAGAGCCAAGACCTGATACCGCCATTTGAAGGCAAAACAGATGGGCGGAGCCGTTGTCGTCAACTCATAAATAAAGGATGGGAGCATGGATATCAGCAAGGCCATCGGGCAATTGAAACAGGAACCCGGATTCGTGGACAACGTCGGCATGGTGCTCGTGCATAACGGTACTGTTCGTAGCTGGTCCAGAAAGGACAAGCAACAGGTCCAGGCCTTGGAAGTAACCCCGGATCAGGAAAAAATTCAGGAACTGGTCCGGGAGTTTTCCGCCAAACCGGGCATTTTTCGAATCGTGGTGGAGGCTAGGTCCGGACTGTTCCAGCCCGGCGACGATCTGCTGTTCATTATCGTGGCCGGGGACGTGCGCGAGCACGTCAAACCCGTTCTTTCAGAGCTTTTGGAGCGAATCAAGGCCGAGGGCGTCAGCAAGCGGGAGATTCCAGCCACGGGCTGAGCCACAGCTTGATCCGTTCAGCCTCCTCAGGTTTGTCGTGCTTGAGGCAGCCGCTGATGTAGACCCGTGCCTTTGCTCGGAGTTCCCGGATCGTGGCCAAGCGTTGCAGCGAGGAGAGGACCTGGGTTCGCAGCAGCTTGACCAGAGCCTGGATCCGGTAGAGATCCAGGCCGATGATTTTTCTGGAGAGTTGGTCCGGATGGCCGCCGGTCTTGTGGACCAGCTTTTCAGGGCAGAAGCCCACGGGATGGCGGATCAGCGTACGTAGCCAGAGATCGTAATCCTCACAGGCCGGGAGTGCAGGGTCGAAGGGCCCGACCTCTTCCCAGAACCGGCGGTCGAACAGTACGCAGGACGGGCTGATCAGGCACAGCTTCAGGGCGTCTTCAAAAAACCAGCCTTCGGGTTTGGCATGTTTGACCATGGGGTTGACCCGACGTCCTCGGCGAATCCAGATTTCGTCGGTCTGGGAAATGCGCCAGCCTCCGGCTTCATGGTAGGCAAGGTGGGTCGCCAGTTTTTCCGGCAACCACCAGTCATCCGAATCCAGCAGCGCCAGGTATTCGCCCTGGGCCACCGTCAGCCCCGTGTTGCGAGCAGCCGAAACGCCTTGGTTTTGATCGTGGCGCAGAATCCGCACTCTCGGATCCCGGATTTCGCGCAGCGCCGTCGGGATTCCTTCCGTACTCCCGTCGTCCACCACCAATACTTCCAATCCCCTCCAGGGGCTGTGACGGCCGCGCTGGGCCAGTACGGAGCGGACCGCCCGGAGGATCTGCTCCGAGCGGTTGAAGACCGGAATGACGATGGAAACCAGCACGATGCCTTCACCGGACTCAGCGCGGGCGGGAAGCCGAGTCTTGGTCAGTCGAGTTTTGGCCCGAGGGCTGGAAGTGGGGGCAGCGCATGGAGTTCGGCGGTTGACCTCAGGGCTCTGCGTCAGCAACCGGCTGCTTCCAGCCGGAGAGGAAGAATCGCGCTTCGATGGGGCCTACGGGAGAGACCAGTTGGACTCTGACGTCCTGTCGGCCTTCCGGGGGGAGGGTCGAGGACAAGCGAGGGGAGGCGTCGATGTCGCCCTTGCGCATCCCGGCCTGGGCGACCTGGATGCCCTGCTTGTTCAGCAGGTGAACGAAGTAGCGTTTGACAATGGTGAAGAAGAGCCTGTTTCGGCCCTGACAGCGCAGATCACAATGAACATCCGCTTCGGAAACCGCCAGTTTCGCCGCGATTTTCAGGGCGTTGCGTTCGCTGAGGCTGGTGGCCATGGCGACCCAGGTTCCGTCGATGGTCTCCAGCCAGACCAGAAACGTCCAGGAGAGGTCTGGCGTGGGCGGTCCGTCTATGGCCACGATGGTCGTGGGGGAGTGGGCAAAGCGGAGAAAGGCTCGGTGCAGAGCCTCGGTCCCGGCGACGACCACCAAGGACTCAGGCAGGGCGCGTAATCCGGCTTCGACTCCGCGTTGGCGGTCTTGCTCATAGCGGTTGTATTCGTTGAGCAATCGACCCAGATCGGAAGCGGACAGATGGCCCAGTTCCACCAGGGCTTCGCCGATATGGGTGGTGGCCACGATCTGTGAAAACAGAAGATCATCCAGCTGTTTCGGGGTCAGGTAGTTTTTGCGCAGGGCGATCACGCCGAAGGGCAGGTCCAGGAGCTTTTGCTCCCTGGTCGTCTCCCGGATCTGGTCCTCGCTCAGGTAACCTCGGGAAAAGGCCAGTTCGCCAAGCAACTGGTTGTGCCGTTCCTGCAAAGCCAGGGCCTTTTGGAGTTGGGCCTCGGTGATGATCCCGGCCTGAAGCAGGTACTGGCCGAAGAAAATGGGGTTTGGGTTCGTCGCCGGTGTCCGGGTCATAGGAATTTGTAAGTTTTAGCAGGTTTGGGGGCGTTTGAAGATCTTGGAGCGAATGAGCCGATGCGTTTTTCCAGAAACGTCTTGAATTTTCGGGCTTCGGTCAGGTTTGGGTTCATGGCCAGGGCCTTGTCGACGAATTTCAAGGCCAAGGTCGGGCGACCTTTTTCTAGAAACGTGCGACCCATGTTGAAGATCAGGTTTTCGTCCTCACCGCTGATGATGCTCGCCTTGACGTAGTACTTCAGGGCCTGAGGATACATCTTGTTCTTGCGCAGGGAGATGCCGAACTGGTTGAACATGTGTTTGTGTCGCGGCTCAAAGGCCGCGTTCAGGCGAACCAGACGACGAAAGACGATGGCCCCGTGCTGGGTGTCGCCTCGGGCCAGATAGGACAGACCGAGTCCGAACGTGGCCCGGATGTTTTCCTCGTCGATGCGCAGGGCGGTCTTGAATTCCATTTCCGCGCTGAAGGTTTCGTTGTTGCGCAGATGCCGTTCGCCGCGGGCCACGGACTTTTCCACGGCGCGCATCATGGGGAAGACCTTGGAAAGGTAGACGTCCGGCTCGGGCAGGTAGTTTTTGAGCAGATTCTCTCGGGTGATCACCTTGGCCGTTCCCGTGGGAACGAAATGGGCGTTCAGGGATTGGATGGAAATGTTGCCGTCTTCTTCCTCAACGGCAAAGACCAGAACGTTTTGACTGATTTTCTTTTTGGTGTGCCCAAAACCCACGGTGATGCGGGAGGTGGTGGAAAAGACCCCCTTGATGCGGACGTCCTGAGAAGGGGGAGGGGTGACTGGTGTCGGATGGTATTGCATTGCTGAAGGAAATAGGAAAAAAGTTGATGTGTCGCCTCGCACGGGTTTCTTTTTGTAGTTGGCAACAGCGGGGGACGCAAGCGGTCGGAGAAGGAAAGCAGGGTGGATTTGGTCTTAATGGCCACTGAGTCGAAGATTGATCGGAATCGAATGCGGTTTTGATTGCGATTTCGATAAAAGCAACCAAGCGATAGTCAAAAAGGGGCGAGGATATGAGCGACGTCATTCTGGTAACCGGCGGGGCCGGGTATATCGGCAGCCAGACCTGCAAGGCCCTGGCCGCGGCCGGATATCGACCGGTGACCTTGGACAACCTGGTTTACGGCCATGAGTGGGCCGTGCGCTGGGGAGAACTGGTCAAGGGGGACATCCTGGACGGGGCCGTTCTTGACGCGTTGTTCGCGACTCATGCGCCCAAGGCGGTGATCCACTTCGCGGCCTATGCCTATGTGGGCGAGTCCGTGACCGATCCCCAAAAATATTACCGCAACAACGTTGCCGGGTCGCTCAGCCTGTTGGAGGCCATGCTCCGGCACGGGTGCCGGCGGATCGTCTTTTCCAGCACCTGTGCCACCTACGGCGAACCATTGGAGATTCCCATTCCCGAGTCCCATCCCCAGCATCCGGTCAACCCCTATGGCTGGAGCAAGCTGATGATCGAACAAATGCTCCGGGACTTCGACGCGGCCTATGGTCTGCGTCACGTGGCCCTGCGCTACTTTAACGCGGCCGGGGCCGATCCGGACGGTGAACTGGGTGAGGAGCACGATCCGGAGACCCACCTGATCCCGCTGGCCGTGCTCGCGGCCCAGGGCAAGCGCGGGCCGTTGTCCGTTTTTGGCCGGGATTATCCGACTCCGGACGGGACGGCGATTCGGGATTATATCCATGTCGCCGATCTGGCTCGGGCCCATGTGGCCGCGTTGCGATTCCTGCTGGACGAGGATCGCAGCGAGGCGTTCAATCTGGGAACCGGCTCGGGGCACAGTGTACGTCAGGTCGTGGACATGGTCCGGGAAGTGGGCGGACGAGAGGTGCCGACTCTGGACGCCCCCCGGCGGGCCGGAGACCCTCCGGCCCTGGTGGCCGTGGCGGACAAGGCCCGGGCCGTTTTGGGATGGGAACCGAGCCTTCCTCGATTGGAGGACATTGTCCGGACGGCCTGGGACTGGCACGCCGGACCACGATGATTGCACGCCGTTCGGGCCGGGAACCGTCCTCCTTTGGGAATGCCGTCGAATCATGATCCTGACCCACCGCCCCGCCGCTGAAAGCGACCTCCACGCCATTTGCTCATTCCCACGCAACGAGGACGAGCTGTTCTTCGCGTATCCCAAGGCCACGTATCCGTTGACGCCGCCTCAACTGCTGGAGGCCGTCCGTCAACGCTCGGATTCCACGGTGGTGGAGGATAACGGAAACGTCGTCGCGTTCGCCAATTTTTATCGCTGGGAAACGGAAGGATGCTGTTCCATCGGCAACGTCATCGTCTCCCCGACGGCGCGAGGAAAGGGCGTGGGTCGGTACCTCGTTGAGCGAATGATTGACCTTGCTTTAACGAAATACAGGGCGGCCGAGGTGACGGTATCGTGCTTCAACCGCAACGTTGCCGGGTTGTTGCTGTATCCCCGGCTGGGATTTCAACCCTATGCCGTGGAAGAACGGCGTGATAAGAGTGGGAGCCGGGTCGCGCTGATTCATATGCGACTGCGCGCCCCGGGCAGTCCGTCATAAGTACTGCCAGTTCTACTTGGGCAATGCGTTATTTACTTGAGAGAATGCAGATATCGGGGTCGGTATCGGTATCGGTATCCGAATCGGGATCGAATGAGAATTATTGGCGAACAAACAGTATCGATCCCGATCCCGATACCGATACCGACCCCGATTCGGACCTCGATTCTGATACCGAAAGAGAAGCTTTGAATTGGAAATGGGATAACAGACAAAACAGGAGACAATCATGAGTGTATGTTCCGTGGTTATTATGGGAGCCAACGGCAGGATGGGCGCGACGTTGGCCCGGTTGGCGCGAGAGGATTCGGAACTGACTCTGGCCGGAGTGGTGGAACGTCCGGGACATGAGCAGGGCCTGGAAGCGCACGGTTGCGTGCATGGCGACAGTCTGGAGCAGGTGCTGGACGGGCTGGGAGACGCGGTGGTCATCGACTTTACCGCGCCGGAAGCCTCGGTGGTTACGGCCAAGACCGTGGCCAAGACCGGGCATCGAGCCGTGATCGGGACCACGGGCATGACCCGGGAGCAGACCGAGGAGCTGCGTGAGGCGGCCAAGGCCGCGCCGGTGCTCTGGGCTCCGAACATGAGCGTGGGCGTGAACGTGTTGTTGCGCATCCTGCCCCAGCTCGTGGCTCTGCTGGGTCCGGCCTACGACCTGGAACTGATGGAAATTCACCACAAGGCCAAGAAGGACGCGCCCAGCGGCACCGCGGTCAAGCTGGCCCAGTGTCTGGCCGAGGCCAAAGGCTGGGAGTACAACACGGTCAAGCAGTGCTGCCGGGAGGGCATCATCGGCGCTCGTCCGGCCGAGGAGATCGGCGTGCAGACCTTGCGCGGCGGGGATGTGGTCGGAGATCACACGGTCTATTTTTTCGGCCCCGGGGAGCGGATCGAGATCACCCACCGCGCCCATTCCCGAGAAACCTTCGCCCAGGGCGCGCTGCGGGCCGCCAAGTGGTTGTCCGGTCAACAGCCCGGCAAGCTCTACGCCATCGCGGACATGCTGGATACGGCGTTGTAGGACTTGGCATCAGGAAGCGTCAGGTTTTCAGAAGCAGATCCGCCACGGCGCCCAAGTCCGGTGCCAGAATGTCCGGATGGTCCGGGATTGTCAGCGGGTGCAGGGCCACGGCCTTTGCGAGCGGATGCGGCAGGCCCAGGTCCTGGTCTATCGCCGTTTGTCGGCCGTGGCCCGTGAGTACCAGGGCCGCGGCGGCCAGGCCCGCGGATCGCGCGAAGCGGATGTCCGCCACCTTGTCGCCGATCATGATGGTCCGGGCCGGGTCGAGACCGTGCGTGGCCCGCAGTTCCTCCCACAGGCCGGGCAGAGGCTTGCGGCAGACGCAATCGTCATCCGGCCCGTGGGGGCACATTACGGTGGCCGTGAGTTCCACGCCCTCTTCGCTCAGTAGTTGGAGCAAGCGCCCCTGCACGGCCTCATATTGGGCAAGGGAAAAATAGCCGCGTCCGATGCCGGATTGGTTGGTGACCAGAAAAAGGCGTCGTCCGGAGTCCATCAGGGCGCGCAGGGCCGGACCGGCTCCGGGAATGAGTTGGACGCCGTCCGGGGCGGCCAGATAATGGCGCTCTTCGATGACCGTGCCGTCGCGGTCCAGAAGGATGTTGTGGATTTGTTCGTACATGGATTGTCGCTTCATTGGTTGTAGTGCGTCGGGTTTGGTAATTTGGAATGCGGATGTTTCGTTGATCACCCATCAACGATCAACCGTCAATCTTCAACGAGCGGGACGCAAAACGCTGTTTTGCGCTTCGCTCACGTCAGGATGGCGCGATGTTCGAGTTGCTGTTGGTGGTCGGTCTGGCGACCTTGGTTTCCGGGCTGTGCTCGTTGTCCGAGGCCGTGCTCTATTCCGTTCCCTGGAGCCATCTGGAGCAGATGCGCAAGAGCGGAAAAAAGAGCGGCGTGCTGCTCTTTGACCTCCGGAATAATGTCGAGCGGCCCATCGCCGCGATCCTGACCCTGAACACCGTGGCCAATACGGCCGGGGCGGCTGTGGCCGGGGCTTTCGCCGCCGCGCTCTTCGGCACGGAGAGTCTGATCTATTTTTCCGCCGTCTTCACGATGATCATCCTGGTCTTCGCCGAGATCCTTCCTAAAACCATGGGCGTGATGTACAATCGGCAACTTGCCGGTTTCCTGGCCCAGCCCTTATGTTTTCTGGTGGTGCTGTTCAGCCCGGTGATCTGGCTGATGGACCGGATAACCCGATTGATCGGGCGGAAAAAAGCCGGACCAGAGGCCACGGAAGACGACCTGCGGGCCGTGATCAGCCTGACCCGAAAGGCCGGGGTCATCAAACATTATGAGGAGATGTCCATCCGCAACATCTTGTCCCTGGACACCAAGATGGTCAAGGATATCATGACCCCGCGCACGGTGATTTTCTCCTTTCCGGTTGAACTGAGCGTGGGCGAGGCCAGAACGTTGAAGACCGTGTGGCCGCACAGTCGTATTCCGGTCTACGAGGACGAGGACCAGGAAGATATCGTGGGAATCGTGTATCGGCGTGAATTACTGGAAGCCCTGGCCAATGACCAGGACGATCTGGTGCTGGGCAGGTTGATGAAGCCGGTTCAGTTCGTTCTGGAATCCATTACCCTGGACAAGCTGTTGGTGCGCTTTCTGGAGTCTCGGATGCACCTGTTCATTGTCCTGGATGAATATGGAGGCTTGGTCGGACTGGTAACCCTGGAAGATGTGCTGGAGGAGATCCTGGGCAGCGAGATCGTGGACGAGACCGACCAGGTCGTGGACATGCGCGAGCTGGCCCGGCAGCGACGCAGTCAACTGGTGGCGAAAAAGACGACGTCCCAGGCGTCATGATGGGAGGAACGCCCGAGCTTCGCGGCTTGCGGCGGCTTCCAGCACCGTGACGATCCGTTGGGTGTAGAGGTGTTTTGTCAGGATGTGGTCGCGCCATGCGTGTTTGAGGTGGCCGGCCAGGGGCGGATCGTCGTCCAAGCGACGAATACGATCGTGCAGGGACGTTTGAGTCGTGAAGGTGACTTCCCGAATTAGCTCCGGGTCGAAGATCGCCAAGCCGGGGGTGTGGTCCGTGAGCAGGAAGCCTCCCGCGGCCCAGACGTCGAAGTTGCGCTGGGTCAGGCCGTGGGGCAGGAGCAGGCTGGTCAGGTTCAGGGTGACACGGGCCTGGCGATAGATTTGAGCCAGGGGGCCGTAGTAGTCCACTTCCGGGCGGACGTCGCTCTTTTCAAGCAGGTCGTTCCAGCCCGCGTCTCCGAATACGGTCAGATTTCCATCCCGGCCCGCTGCCTGAAGATAAGCCGCGCGGCGACGTTGGCTGAACTCCTCGGCGGCGAACCCCACCTGGCGCGCCGCTTGTCCCGGCCATAAGGCCGGGAAGCGCAATTGTTTCCACCACCAGGAAAAGTCCGGACGCCCGCCTTGGGCCATGAAGGCCGCGGCCCTTGGCTCCAGATTTTCCGGAACCGCGCAACCGGCGAAAAAGCGCTCTTTTCCCGGAAAGGCCGAGCGTCCGACGAACACGACCCTTCGGTGGAGTTCGGACCAGTCTTCCTTCGAAGGAGAAGGTGTTGCCGGATGGAGAAAATGTTCGGCCGCGGCCAGAGGTAAATGAGCGACTTGGGTCGCGCCTTGTTCCAGCAGGCGGGGAATGAACCAGTCGTCCGTGACGAACAACCGGCATTGTTTCCAATAGGCCGAGCGCAGCCCGGTCAGCAGGTGAAACGGATTGTCCACGCACCAGACGCAGACCTGAGCCCCGGCGTGCCGAAGCAGGGCGTGGTTTTGGCCCTGAGGGTCCAGCCCCTGGAAATTGACGCTGAAGAACAGGTCCGGCCGCTCCTCCTTCAGTCGTCCGAGCGTTTCCCGAGGCGATATGGATTCCGGTACCAACCGTACGGTCAAGCCCTGGGAGGTGAAGGCCCGGGTCAGTTCGCGGGCCAACAACCTGTGCTCGGAAGCGGGCAGCCAGGCGAGGTTTTTGTCCTGGGCGGTCGGAGGCGAAAGGCGTCGCAGGGCGATCCGGGCCAGGACCGGGGACCAGAAATCCGGGAAAAGGGACAGTCCCGGCCCGTAGAACAGGATGGTCCTGGAGATTAGGTCCGGATCGTCCAGGTCGTGGAGGGTGACGGGCCGCCACCGGGCGGGTAGGGCGGCTCGGTGACCGGAGGGCGCCTGGTGTTGCATTTGGCGTTGCAGCTCCGGGCACTCCAGGTAGGCCACGTCGCCTTGATCTCGAAGCATGTCCACGACAACGTCCGGGTCCGGCCCGATGCCCAGCAGGAGAACGCCGGAGTTTGCGGCCCCGTCTCCAGCGTAGAGTATCCGATACTGCTTTGGATCACCGGGAAGGGATTTGCGGCGTCCGAACTGGTCCAGGACCTGAGTGCGTTGAGGGCGTGTCTTTCGGTCTTCCGTCGGTTTGCCGGTCATTGGGGGCGCTTGGCTCCGGAGCGGGTTTCGGGTAGGCTGCCCGGCGGAAACAGAGGTGGGCATGATGAAAACGTATCGGGATCACTACTTCCAACGGGCCAAGCAGGACAACTACCCGGCCCGTTCGGTGTACAAGCTCAAGGAAGCGGACAAACGGTTCAAGCTGTTGCGTCCCGGTCAAAAGGTGCTGGATCTGGGCGCGTCGCCGGGGTCGTGGTCGCTGTACGCCGCCGGGAAAGTCGGTCCCTCGGGCCGCGTACTGGCTCTGGACCTGAATCCGCTGACCATCGACCTGCCCGAACAGGCGCTGTTCATGCAGGGCGACGTTTTCGACGAGTCCGGGGACGGCTATCGCCTGATCCTGGAAACGGCCCCGTTCGACGTGGTGCTCAGCGACATGGCGCCCCGCACCACGGGCGTCAAGTTCGCGGACCAGGCCCGCTCCCTGGACCTGGCCGATCAGGCTCTTGCACTGTGTAAAGCTTGCCTGATAAAGGGCGGCTCGTTCGTGGTCAAGTTCTTCGAAGCCCAGGAAGCCAAGCAATTGTTGGATGAAATGCGGACCGTCTTTTCGCGGGTGCAAGGCTTCAAACCCAAAAGCTCCCGGGCGGAAAGCAAGGAAATGTTCTACATCGCCACCGGGAAGAAGTAGGCGGCCTTTCGTGACATCTCAAGATTTTTTGCAGCTATCCCAGGGCATTTTTGTCCTTTCACTACGGGCGCTCTGAATCGTGATCGAAATCGATTTCTGGTAACTTTCCGATTTCGATAGCGAAAGCGGCGATTTCGATTTGGATGATTGCTGGCCCCCCTTGGATGTTTTCTTTGAACATGCTGCAATCTACCGCTCTGAAATTATAGAGATTTTGCAGAGAACAAAGCGGACTTGGCAGCTACCCGGCAGACTTCATTCCACAAATCAATCGATTAGAGAAGGATACTCCATGGCAGGACACAGCAAGTGGAAGAACATCCAGGCCCGCAAGTCCGTGCAGGACAAAAAGCGGGGCAAGGTATTCACCAAGGTGACCAAGGAAATCATGCTCGCGGCCCGGCAGGGCGGCGGTGATCCGGACAGCAACGCCCGGTTGCGCACGGCCATTGCCGCGGCCAAGGCCGTGAATCTGCCCAAGGACAAGATCGACGCGGCCTTGAAAAAAGGAACCGGCGAACTGGGCGGCGAGGCCCTGGACGAGATCACCTACGAGGGCTACGGGCCGGGCGGGGTAGCTATTCTCGTGGACGCGGCCACGGACAACCGCAACCGGACCGTGGCGGACGTGCGGCACATCTTTTCCAAGAACGGCGGGAACCTGGGCGAATCCGGCTGCGTGGGCTGGATGTTCGACAAGAAGGGCCTGTTCACCTTCAACCGGGCCGACCATACCGACGAACAGCTGCTGGAGATCGGGCTGGAAGCCGGGGTGGAGGACATCCGCGAAGATGGCGACGTCTGGGAGGTCAGCACGTCTCAGGAGCATTTTCAGGCCGTGCAGGAGGCTTTTGCCGCGGCCGGACTGACCCCGCTCAGCGAAGAAGTAACCATGGTCCCGCAGAATCTGGTTCCGGTGGACGTGGAGACCGGACGCAAGGTCATCCGGCTGATGGATCTCCTGGAAGACTACGACGACGTTCAGAACGTCCACGTCAACTGTGACTTTCCGGAAGAATTAATGCAGGATGAATAGCCGACCAAGGGCGATTCCCGTGTCGGATCAGGAGGAATGGGATTGATCGTCCTGGGGATCGATCCCGGATCGCGGATCACCGGGTACGGATTGATCCGCGAGGTTTCCGGCCGGCTTTCCCTGGTCGACGCCGGGACTATCCGGACCACCGCGGACGCTGGGATGGATGTTCGCCTGGGCCAGATTTTTTTTGGACTCGTGGAGATTATCTCCCAGCACCGGCCCGCCAACAGCGCCATTGAGAACGTGTTCCAGGCCCGCAACCCGTCTTCCGCGCTCAAGCTCGGTCAGGCCAGGGGCGTGGCCATCGCGGCCTGCGCCCAGGGACGGGTTCCGGTGTTCAGTTACGAGCCGACCATGATCAAGAAGAGCATCGTGGGCGTGGGCCGGGCGGAAAAATCCCAGGTGGCCTTCATGGTGGCGCGGCTTCTGGGAGTGTCCAAGCCGGACTGGGCCGTGGACGCCAGCGACGCCCTGGCCGTGGCCATCTGTCACGTCAACCAGCAGCGCTTTTTGCGTCTGGCCGACGGGAGTCGAGTTCATGGCTGAATCCCATACTCTTCATCCCCGCGAAGGCGGGCATCCAGATCATGCTTGCCCGGTTACTGAGCAGTTACGCGGTTGCCGCCTCCCTCGGCGGTTTCTTCGTCAATTTTTTCTTCTTTTCACCCGTTCGAGGCATTCATGATCGGATACCTGCAAGGCCGGGTTCTGCAAAAAGTTCCTAAGGGCTGCATTCTGGCCACCTCCGGAGGGGTGGGATACGCCCTGGTTTTGCCGGTGCGAGAGATTCAAAATCTACCCGCCCCTGGAGACGAGGCCGCCTATTTCGTCTACACGCTGGTCCGTGAGGACGCCCTGGAACTGTACGGCTTCGCGACCTGGGAAGAGCGGGCCGCCTTTGAGGTCATGCTGAGCATTTCCAAGCTGGGTCCGAAAACCGCCCTGGCTATCCTCTCCCACTTCGACCTGGCCTCCCTGCGGGAAACCGTGGCCAAGCAGGACGGCTATTCCCTGGCCAAGGTTCCGGGCATCGGCCAGAAGACCGCTCAGCGCATTCTCCTGGAACTGCAAGACAAACTGAAGATCCTGCCCGCGGCCCCGCGCCAAGCCGAAGCGGCTTCCGGCCCATCCTGGGTCCGGGGCGACATCTTGGCCGGGTTGGTCAACCTTGGCTACTGCGAAGCCGAAGTCGCTCCGCTGGTGGACGCGGCCTTGCGGGACGAACCGGACCTGGCTCCCGGCGAGGTGATTCGGGTTGTGCTGAAAGGGATGGCGTCCAAGAAATGAATTCGAGATCAACCCGAAACAACGGTGAAGGCTCCCGAACCGTTTTGCAATGGTTCCGGGGCGACTATGGAGAGGCGCGGCAGACGCGCAAAGAAGCACTATGACCCAGGCTCAAGCCTTGCCCCAAACGTTGCCCGTTGAAGAGACCATCCGTCCGAAGCGACTGGATGACTTCATTGGGCAGGACGATCTGCGGGCTAATTTGCGGGTTTTCCTGCAGGCGGCCCGGGATCGCGGACAGGCCTTGGACCACACTTTGTTTTACGGTCCTCCGGGGCTTGGCAAGACCACCCTGGCCCAGATCATGGCCAACGAACTGGGTGTGAATCTTGTGACCACATCCGGTCCGGTTCTGGAGCGCAGTGGGGACTTGGCCGCCATCGTGACCAATCTGGGGCGTCAGGATCTGCTGTTCATCGATGAAATTCACCGCATGCCGGCCAGCGTGGAGGAGATTCTCTATCCGGCCATGGAGGATTTCAAGCTGGATCTGATCATCGGTCAAGGGCCGGGCGCGCGTACCGTGAAGATCGATCTGGAACCCTTCACCCTGGTCGGGGCCACGACCCGCCTCGGACTACTGACCTCTCCGCTGCGGGATCGCTTCGGCGTGATTTCCCGGCTGAATTTTTACAACGAGGCGGAGCTGGCAACCATCATCCGGCGGGCCGCGGCCCTGCTGTCCGCGACGATCACCGACGACGGCGCATTGGAGATCGGCCGCCGCGCCCGGGGTACGCCCCGGATCGCCAACCGCCTGCTGCGTCGGGTTTGGGATTTCGCTTCGGTGCAGGGCGGCATTCAAATCGACGCCCGGTTAGCCCAGGAGGCCCTGGGCCGGATGGACGTGGACGCCCATGGCCTGGATCAGATGGACCGGCGCATCCTCAGCGCTCTGATCAAGCAGTTCCAGGGCGGTCCGGTGGGGGTCAAGACTCTGGCCGTGGCCTGCTCCGAAGAGGTCCGGACCATCGAGGACATCTACGAGCCGTACCTGATCCAATGCGGGTTCATCAAACGCACGGCCCGCGGCCGCGTAGCCACGGCCCAGGCCTTCGCCCACCTCAAGGAACGCGTCCCTCAAGCCTTAGCCGCTCGTGAGCAGGGGGCGCTGGATTTTGAGTAAAAGGAGACCGATATGGACTTGAGTTATTTAACGGATAGAAACGGATCTCCCGTCGCCGTGGTGGTGCCGGTCGACGAATGGGAAACCATCTGTGCCCGCCTGGACAAGCAGGCCGAAGAAGAAACATCCTACCTTCTGAAAAGCCCGGTCATGCGGGAACGTCTGGCTCAGGCCAGACTGCGAAAGGAAGGAAAGACTATGGATGAAGTGCATCGTGTCCTTGGTATTTGACGATAAGGCCATCGAAGATTTGGAGTGGTGGGTTGCGACAAACCCAAAAAAGGCAAAAAAGATCCTGGCGCTGATCAAAGAAATCGGCAAAACGCCTTTCAAGGGCAGGGGCAAGCCGGAACCGCTGAAATACGATCTGGCTGGGTGCTGGTCCAGGAGGATCGATGATGAGCACCGAATCGTTTATGAGATTGTTGACAGCGACATTCGAATTCTTGCCTGTCGATATCACTATGCTTCGAATTGATACTGGCTCTCGCATGGTATTCTTGCGGTTTTCTTCGTGTTGCATCCTTCAACCATGAGCACCAGTACATGTCTCAAGCCAAATTGAACGTTCGCCTTCTGGCCATGACCCCTGACGCCTTGGCCGTGATTTATGCCGCGTTTCGGCAGTGTTACAGCCCCGGATACGTGGGCGAGCTTTGGCCGAGGCTGGTGGGTGAGGAGGTGGACGTCGCGGAGCAGGCCCGTTTCGTCGCGGACGTGATGGAGTCCGGCCATCACAGCCCGGTGGAGCACGTCAGCTTCACCTTTGCCGTGGAAGGGGTTTCCCGGGCCTTGACCCACCAACTGGTGCGTCACCGGCTGGCCTCCTATTCCCAGCAAAGCCAGCGCTACGTGAACGAGAGCGGGTTCGAATACGTTCTGCCGCCCCAGATCGCCAAGATTCCGGAAGCCAGGGATCTGTTCGAGGAATTCATGGCCCGGACCGCCCAGACCTACGGGCGCTTGCGGGAACTGCTCCAGGCCCATGGCCGCAAGGGGGCCATGGCCAACGAGGATGCCCGGTTCGTTCTGCCCCAGGCCGCGGAGAGCAAAATCGTCCTGACCATGAACTGCCGCAGCCTGCTGCACTTCTTCGCCCTGCGGTGCTGCGAGCGCGCCCAGTGGGAAATTCGGGCCATGGCCAAGGAAATGCTGGTCATCTGCCAAGAGCAGTTGCCGGTCGTGTTCCAGCACGCCGGGGCACGCTGCGTCAGCCTGGGATACTGTCCTGAAGGGGAGCGCTTTACCTGCGGCCGCTACCCCTTGCAGTCGAAGCCGTCCGGCGGATAATCACTCCCCTCGTTCTTCGCCTTCGTTCCGATCGTCCTTCCCCGCGAGAGTTTTTTCCGCGCAGTGTTGATCCACGGCGTTGACCGGTCCCAGCAAGTAGCGCAACTGGGCTACGGATCGTCCCGTCCGCCTAGCCAGTTCCTGGAGAGCTTCGAATTCCGGCCGTTCGTATCGTTCACCTTCCATTCCCACTTGCTTGACCGGCAACGCGCCCATGGGCGTCTCGGCAACGACCTCGCGCCGGGCCAGGACGACCCGTTCCAGGCGTTGGCGACGTACGCCCAGGGTTAGTGTCTGCCGAAAAACGGCTTGCTGCACGGCGGCTGCGTGTTTTGGTCGGCAGAGCACCTGAAGCTGCCCGCCTGGACGATTTTTCTTCATCATTCCCGGAAGAAACAGAACATCCAGCGCACCGGCCTGGAATAACGCCTCGAAACAGCCCCCCAATTCCTCTCCGGTCAGATGGTCGATGTTCGTGGAGAACTGGACGATCTCTTCCGTGCGCTCCAATCCCGCGTTCGGCAATCCTTTCCCATTGCCTGAAAGGGAAGGGGAGTAGAGCAGGCAGCGCAAAGCGTTGGGCTGGGCGGGCAAGTCCATGGTGCCGAGCCCGATGCCGCATTGCAGCAGTGTGCCCTGAGGCCCGGGACGAAATTCGTCCACCAGTTGGTCCACAAGCAAGGCCCCGGTGGGGGTGATCAACTCCATTGTGTGGTCCGTGCTGAAAACGGGTTTACCGTGGAGCAATTCCACCACCGCCGGGGCGGGCAAAGGCAAGAGGCCGTGGGCGCAGCGCACCTGGCCTCGAAACCAGGGCAGCGGTCCGGCATGAACGGTGGTTATTTCCAACTCGTGCAGTCCCCAGAAGGCCCCGACAACATCGACCACGGTATCCACGGCACCGACTTCATGAAAATGGATGACCGACGGATCAACGCCGTGAACCTTGGCCTCCACTTCGGCCAGCCGCTCAAAGGCCCGCCTGGCGCGTCGGCCCACATCCGGAGGCAGGGCCAGGCCGTCCAGAAGCTCCAGGATTTCCGGAAGACGGCGCAACGGCTGCGTGGCATTCGACCGTATTTCCAATCGTTTCCCGGCAAGTCCGCACCGGACATCGTGCACCGTGCGCAGGTCTACGTCCATTCCGGCCTGGTGAAAAATCCGTTCCAGGTCGGTGATGCCCAATCCAAGATCAATCAAACCGGCGAGCAGCATATCACCGCTGATCCCGCTGGGGCAGTCTAAATACAGTGCTTTCATGGTTTCCTTTCCAAGGCTGAACTGGTATGTCTTTTCATGCGGTTGATGTCGGTCTTTCGGCCCGTGCCGAGCGCGACGCGCAGTCCGTGAAACAACGGCGTCCCGACGACACGGATCTCAATGTCTCATCTTCCAAGGAGGAACTATCCATGCTGATCAGTGACTGGATGACCAGGGAGGTCATTTCCGTGGAACCGGACGTCTCTATGATGAAGGTTTCCAAGATCATGAAGGAAAAGCGCATCCGACGCCTTCCCGTGGTGGATGCCGACAAGAAATTGCTCGGCATCGTCACGGACCGGGATATCAAGGAAGCCTCGCCGTCCAAGGCCACCACCCTTGACATCCACGAGCTGTATTATCTCCTTTCGGAGATCAAGGTCAAAGACATCATGACCAAAAAGCCCTTCACCGTCCTGCCGGAGGACACCATCGAACGAGCGGCCCTGGTCATGATGGAAAAGAGGGTCGGCGGCCTACCCGTGGTCGACGCTCAGGGCAAGATTGCCGGGATCATTACGGAGAGCGACATCTTCAAGGTGCTGATTGCCATAACCGGAGCGCATTTCGGTGGAGTTCTGCTGGCGTTCAAGCTGCCCAACACTGAGGGCAGTCTCAAGGAAGTGCTCGAAGCGTTGCGCCACGAACAGGCTCGGATCATCAGCATCCTGACCTCTTACGGCCAGCAAGAGGAAGAAGGCTATCGACAGGTGTACGTCCGGATTCAAGACCTTGAAAAGAACGTCCTGGACGCCTTGTTGGAGAAATTGAAACAATTCGAATTGTTGTACTGGGCCAGGGAAAATCTGCATCCCGTAAAATAGAGGGGTGCGGAGATCACGGGCGCTCCGACGGCTTTGAGGCGGGGCGTGAGTTGTTGGAGGCCAGGAAAGGGCAAAACTCCAGCGCCTCGGCGGTGGTTCGATGGACGACGTGTCCAGCTGGAGAGCGGTCGCGGTGATACAAAATCAAGGGGGCCTCGACGGACAAACCAGGGTTGCCTCCTTTTCTGGTTTCCAGCAAAAGCAAGGAAGCCGGTTTGTTTTGGTGGGGATGGACCAGGCGCAGGCGTTTCGGTGCGAGATTGGCGGCCGCGAGATGGCCGAGGAGCCGTGGGAGATGCTCCGGCAGATGGACCATGTAGAGCCGCCCCCTTGTCGCCAAGGCCAGTGACGCCGCTTTAAGGAAGTCCTCAATGCGTGTGCCGGTTTCAAACATCGCGGATTGTTTTGCCGGGTTGGACGGCATGCGTCCATGCCCGACCGGCCGATATGGAGGATTGCAGAGCACTGCGTCAAAGCTGCCGGGTCGGAATCCCGGAATTTCGTTCATGGCCGCGACGTTGCCGATAACCGGAGTGAAGCGGGTCCCGAAATCGAGCTTCTCGGTATTGGCTTGGGCCGCGGCGACCATCTCTCGGTTGCTGTCTACCCCGAGAACATGAAACGATTCCCCTGGGGAACGCTCTTTCGGATCAATAAGGAGGAGGCCCAGGCTGATCACGCCGCACCCGGTCCCCAGGTCGATGACCTTTCGATGTTGGCGACCGGCCGCGAAACAGGCAAGCAAAAGGGCGTCGATGGAAAATCGAAAGCCTTGCTTCGGCTGGACCAGTCCTCGCGGAAAGGAGCGACGATGCGGATTGGGGTCGTCTTGGAAGCTCATGGAGTCTTGCCTGCTTTCCGCGAAATCGAAATGGGCGGCTGGATCGGTATTCAAGAACCACGGTAATGGTAGGAACAGCTTGGGTGAGCGTGTCCTATGAGTGTGCCTGGTGAGTATGTCTGCTGAGTGCGTCCGGCGAAAATCAAAAAGGGCAGAGAAGATAGCTCCTCTGCCCTTTGAAGTTCTGGTGGAGACGGGGGGATTCGAACCCCCGGCCTCTGCCTTGCGAAGGCAGCGCTCTCCCAACTGAGCCACGCCCCCTATTCGAAAAGAAGAGTAGCCTATTATCAATTGATCTGAGATTGGTCAAGGTTTTCAATTCAGTTGGCGACCGCTCCTTGTCCTCTAGTGCCTCGAGGTCTCACTGTTTCAGTCAAATACTTCAATTCAATCAGTACTGTATTATGATAGAAAATCAATACCTGCATATTCCTCCACTTTTGTTGGTCATTTCGGAGCAAAAGTTTGACTTCGATATTTATCTTTTTCAGGATAATAATTACATTCTTTACGCAACGCCTAAGAACTTTACTGAAAAGCATCTGGAAAGATTGATTGAAAATGGTATTGGTAATATATATATCGACAACAAAGACAAGCTGACATATGAGGCTTTTGTTCAAAGAAATCTTCCTGTAATACTAGATAGTCAAAATATTTCGTTATATGATAAAGCAGAAATTCTCTACGACCATTCACTGATCGTCGTGGAAAACTTTTTAAATCAAATCAATAAGGATTATCCAAATAGTGAAAGCTATGATAAGCTAGTTCATATTGTTGATAACATTTATACTTTATTTGATAATAATCAGGGTGCTATACAATCCATACGTAACTTGATCGCTACAAACTATAAAGAGTATATCCATTGCATAAATACTTCTCTTTATTCGATTTCTTTGCTGATGCATCACCATCGTGAACAGTCGGATTCTCAAATTCTGAGAAAATCAACTGTCCGCCAGATCGGAGTTGGTGCATTGCTTCACGATATCGGAAAGTCAAAGATTAGGCAGAGTATTCTTGAAAAACCCGGTGTCTTGACCCCGAAGGAGTTCGAGGAGGTCAAGAAACACCCTATCCATGGCGTCGAAATGTGTCAGTATATGGACCTGGAACAGTCAGTGGCCCAGTGTGTCTTGTTTCATCATGAAAAACTGGACGGCTCAGGGTATCCGACCGGGACGAGGAACATCCCCAGGCATGTGCAGGTGATCACCGTGGCGGACATGTTTGACGCCATCACGTGCGAGAGACCCTATCGGAAGCACAAGGTCACCACCTTCGACGCTTTGAAGATTCTGTCCAAGGAAGTGGAACGCGGCCGATTGGACCAAGAACTCGTGGCTTCCTTTATCAGGATGATTAGTCAGGATGCGATCCGGTTGTAACAAGCAAAAGAAGAAGGGTAGTGGATGATGAGTGACTGGATGACGCATCGGCGGCAGGTTTTGGAGAAGGCTCGGCGCGTATTGATCAAGGTCGGCAGTGCTGTATTGACTTCTGAACAGGGGCTGGATTTGCGAGTGGTTTCGCGGTTGGCCGATCAGATGTCGTCCCTGCATGACCGGGGGTTGGATTTGATCTTGGTTTCGTCCGGTGCCGTTGCCGCTGGAAGGCGAGTGATATCTCGTTTGTGCCTGGATGGCCATCTGCCCGAGAAGCAGGCCGCCGCGGCCATAGGACAAAGCCGATTAATGCATGCCTATGACGAAGCTTTCGAACGGTTCGGAAAGGTTACCGCCCAGATTTTACTGACTAAAGACGACTTGCGAAGCCGGACTCGATTTCTGAATGCCCGACATACGTTTCAGACCCTTCTGGCTTGGCGGGCCATTCCCATTGTGAATGAAAACGACTCCGTGGCTGTCCAGGAATTGAAATTTGGCGACAATGACAGCCTGGCCAGCTTGTTGTTGAACATGGTCGAAGCGGATCTGTTCGTCAATTTGACCTCCGCGCTGGGTGTTTTTGAAGACAATCCGGACGAAAATCCCGAAGCTCGTTGCCTGGATTGCATTCCGGACATCCAGGCCCTGGAGCCCTCGGCGTTGTGTCGTGGAAAGACCGGGGCGGGCTCAGGAGGAATGTACAGCAAGCTTTTAGCCGCCAAACGAGCCGCCCAACTGGGGGTGCCGACTCTGATCGTATCTGGAAAAGAGAAGTTCTCTCTGGAAAAGGTTTTTGACGGCGAAATGTTGGGGACTTGGGTGGTGCCCCAGGAGAAAGGCATATCCCGGCGCAAGTTCTGGATGGCATACAACCAAGAACCGGATGGGGAGATATGGGTGGACCAGGGAGCGGCAAGCGCCTTGCGGCAAGGAGGCAAAAGTCTCTTACCCGCAGGGATCAACCGCCTCGAAGGCAACTTCGGTGCCGGTGCCTTGGTTCGAATCATGGACTCCGAAGGGCAAGCGCTCGGGGTCGGCTTGTCTAACTACAAAGCGGCGGAGTTGAAGCGGATAATGGGGCGAAAAAGTGCTGAGATCGCTGGGATTTTGGGTCAGTGCCCTTACTCCGAGGCAGTTCATCGCGATAATATGCTTATGAATGTCGCGAGTTGAATTTACCTCTTCGGGACGCAACTTGCCCGTGTATCGTTCCCTATCTTCTTTAATTAGTAATGTTTTTTGATTATGCTTGGCTGTTGCCAGCTCTTTTGATCGGTTGTCGGGACGAGGAGCTTCTCATCTCCAATTTTGTAATGCTTTGTTTTTTAATGAGAAAAAATAAATTTTTGTTTCGTGGAAATATTTGTTGACAGGTGAGGGGGGGTTCTATAGAACCTGCCTCTTCGCCGCGATCGACAGTGGTTGGGACGCGATGCGGCGAGCGAGTTCTTTGACAATGAAATAGCGAGGGGGAGACAAATTATGGTTTATAGCCATGATTCATTTTGAGCGATTTATTAAGTGGAGAGTTTGATCCTGGCTCAGAATGAACGCTGGCGGCGTGCCTAACACA
>NZ_FXUJ01000022.1:0-63829 GCF_900182865.1 Desulfonatronum zhilinae | reverse complement strand
AAGACGCGGGAAGCCATGTCAAAGAGCAAATTACTGTCAAATTACTTTCTCAGGACACCTTTTTATCGCCTTTTCAGCTCAACTGCTCCGGTTCGTCCCCTTCAGCACACCTACCAGGGGCATCGCTGGGGGCTGGCCGCATAATTGCCGCTGACTTTTTGCAGGGACATCAGACTTACACAAGAAAAATATGATGAACTCTTTACGAACGATCCGAATATTCTCAAGGAGGCATTGAAGCAAGCCTACGAGATCAGAAAGTTTGAAATCGAGCTTTATTGGAAGCGGGCAACATATTTCTGGACATTCATTGGTGCTGCCTTCGTGGGATATGCAGCATTCTTCAATGATCGTACCACAGGCACACCTCCAAATCCAGAAAGAGAGTTCGTCCTTATTCTCATAGCGTGTATTGGCCTTGTGTTCTCAGTCGCATGGCATTGCGTCAATAAGGGCAGTAAGTTCTGGCAAGAGAATTGGGAGAATCACGTTGAACTGATGGAAGACAAAGTGTTTGGGCCTCTCTACAAAACACATACCAAAAGACCGGCTCGCGCATCGTGCCTTCGGGACTCGGTCATCGATTTCTTTGTAGCACCAAAGCCATTTTCGGTTTCAAAGGTGAATCAACTGGTCAGCACATTTATTGCGCTGATATGGGTGCTCATCTTATTTTCTACAGTTGGAAATATCTGCTTTTCCGGCTGCGCTATTGACTGGAGGAAAACGGTTCCCTTCGCATTGGCCTTGGCGACTTGTGCGGGATTTTGGCTTGCTGGCAAGAGTCACGAGGGGAAGCACAATCCTAGAGTTTTTCTGAGAGAAACCGCTGTTAATGAAGACGATGCATAACTTTCGGTCCACACGGACCTTGCGCATAAAGCCGCGCAAGGCCGGTGTCCTTCACGTTGATCGACCTACAAAAGCAATCCCCCACGCAACCCAGCCTTGAATTCCGCCCTCGCCTCCTGAACAGCCGCGAGGATTTCCTGTTTGAAGTCTTCGCGGCTGACGGCTTCCTCGAGCATGAGCAGCATCTTGTCTACGGTTATGCCAGCGACCAGACCGCCGACCACGCCGCCGATCATCATGCCCACGGCGGTGCCCAGGCCAGGAATGACGGAACCGATGGCCGCACCGGCCGCGGCACCTGTCGCGGCTCCGCCAGCGGAACCTGCTGCCTTGCTTCCAGCGGCCTTGGCCAAGGCCTTGGCGGCCAGCTTGAAGACGTTCTTCCCGGCCACCTTTCCCGCGACCTTCTTGACCACCACCCCGGTCACGACCCCGGCGGCGGCTCCGCCGCCGATACGGGTGTGGAAGCCGATCACGTCGACATGCATGGACGGATTCAAGACCTCGTTCAGGGAGATTCGGCGCTCCACGCTGACCTTGTCGGCATCCTTCGGAGGGGCGACCCGGTTTTCGTCCATGATCCGTCGGGCTGCTTCGTGGTACACTTGCAACGCCGTCTTGTGTTCCGCCATGGCCTTGCTCAGGGCCAATTCCACGTTTTTGAACGGTTCGCCGGCCAGCAGACTTTCTTCGAGCTTGCGGATCATGTACGTTTCGATCTGGCCGACCAGCAGGTGCATGATCCGGGCGTATTCTCCGGGCAGGCTGTAGTACCAGTCCAGGTACCCGTCCACGTTGGCTTCCAGGGCGTCGAAGGCCAGATCGACCTGCTCCTCCAGGCGGTCCATGGAGGCTTCCACCGTGCGCAGGGCCTGGAGTTGGGCTTGATGGAGCCGGTCGATGGTTCCGGGGCGGAAGTACTGTTCGTCGATCTGTTCCAGCCTGGGCACGACCCAGGCTTCGGCGCTCTCTCTGGCCTGGGCCATTTCGTGGGTCAGTTCCGGATTACTCCGGAGCAGGCTTTCCAGGGAGGTGACGGCCGGCAGATAGATGAACAGGGCCACGAAGGTGAACACGGCCACGATGGCGGCGAAGCGGCGGGGAGGCACGGGCGGGGGAACCTGGGCCGGTGTGAGCGGGCCGAAGACGCGCCTGAATTCGAGGCCCGGGATGAGCAGGCAGGAGAGCATGGCGCAGGCGTTGAAAAAGACCACCAGTCCGCCCAGCCCCACCAACGCCGCGGCCCAAAGCATGTCTGGAAAGGTGCCCGAAAAGACACTCGAAAAGGCACTTGGAAAGTCATCCAAAAAGTCATTCGGGGACGCGCTCGGGCCTGCGAGGATTCCCGGCGGATTGCCCAGGAAATAGGCCTTGGCCCCGTCATATACCGCGAGATACTGGGAGACCTCATAAACCAGGGCGCTCCCGGTCATGTCCGCGACATGGGCCTTTTGGGCGTCGATGGCCTCGGACAGGGAAGGGTAGTGCGTGGGGGCGGTCAGAAACATCAGGGTCAGCACGTAGGCCGGGACCATGACCAGGGGGGTGAGGGTTCGCGCCCAGCCCAGGGCCATGCTGGTCACCAGGAAGGGCTGCATTTCCCGGGCGATCAGCTTGCGGCTGAGTTGGAACAGGGCCCAGAAAACCGGCGCGGTCAGAAAAAAGACGGTCCACTCCAGCCGGGTGGAGGTGTGAAACTGGATGAGCAGGAAGAACGACGAGACAAGGGCCCAGCCGACCCAGAACAACCCCTTGAGCAGACGCCGCGAAAAGAGCGCATGGACCCAGCCCCGCTGGGTGAAGAAGGTCAGACGGCGGATCTGGTTGATGGTGGCGGTGTAGAATCCGCTCAGGGCCACGGGAAGGCTCAGGGCGAACAGGCCCAGGACGAAAACCCAGTATTCGCGGCTCCCGAAGGTGCTGCCCAGTAGGTAAACGATCACGCCCCAGATCAGGGTCTTGAGGGCAAAGGCCAAGGGGCCGACCGCCCCGGCCGCGGATGGCGAGGGTTGCCGGTCCGGATGGTCGTTGGAGCGACCGTCGTCGGTTTTCGAGGGCTGTGGGGAAGCGTTGGACATGATCCTCTCCGGTTGTTTTGCGCTTGCGAACCTCCGCTTCAAGGGTGGTTCGCGGAAAGGGGAGGCCCGTCATACCATGATCCGCATGAAGGGCAAGACCTTCCAGTCCACACTGGTGTGGACCGGGATGGAAATTCTTGGCGCTCCCCGCTTCCTGAACGAAACGGGCGGTTCAGTTTCGTGTCCGCTTCGGTCAACAGGTTCCGAACCATCCCGGTTGCTTCCACTTAAAATGTGGTTTAAGGGATTCAGGGTAAAGTACTCCGCAAGAGGTGAACCATGACGACACATGCGCAGCTAGTTCTTGAGAAGGCCGTGGGGCTGCCCCCCATTGAGAGAGCCGAACTCGTCGAGGGGATTCTCGCGAGCTTTGACTTCCCGGCCCGAGCCGACATCGATGCGGCGTGGGCGCGAGAGGCGGAGGATCGGATTGACGCCTATGAACGGGGCGACATAGCCGCGATTCCGGCATCCCTGGTGTTCGACCGTGTCGAGAAAAAGTACTCCTCGTGAAGGTGGACTTTCTCCAAAGCGCCGATGACGAATTCGCCGAGACGATTGCATACTATAATCGTCAAAGCGAAGGCTTGGGGTTGGAGTTCGTAGCGGAAGTCAAACGGGCTCTGAAGCGCATCCTGCAGTATCCAGCCGCATGGACGCCGTTGTCGAAGCGAACCCGCCGCTGTTGTTTAAATCGTTTCCCGTACGCGTTGCTCTATCAGATCCGGGGCGACGCTATTCTTGTCGTCGCGGTCCAAAATCTGCATAAGCATCCGGATTCCTGGAGGTCGCGACTCAGGACTGAAGAGATTTAGCAAAGGCGAACAACCGGCTTCGATGCGGATAACAGGAACGGAGCAGGTACGAAATTGTCCTTACGGCCGTGTTCTTCACTTCAGACGGCAGTCAGAAGCGGCAGTCAGAAGCGGCAGTCAGAAGCGGCTTGCCATGAAAAGACCTCCCAGGTTAATTTTGCCGTGTAAAATTAACCTGGGAGGTCTTTGTGTACCAGCGTGAACTGATGCTGCCCGTGGGGGAGCAGAGCTGTTTTCTTTTTGGCCCCCGGCAAACGGGCAAGACGACCTACATGGCCACCGTGCCTGGAGATCGACCGCGATTCGACGTCAATCTGCTCTCCACCGACATCTTCCTCAAGTACAGCCGCGACCCCTCTCTGTTCCGCCGGGAACTCGAATTCTGGCTGGTGGGGGCAAGCTGCACATAGCATGAACCCTGAAAGAAGAGCGAAGGCTTTTTGCAGAAGCAGACGGACTCGTCAGAGTCGACCGATCCTAACCCATAAGGATTGCCTGGTCTTCAGCTCGCCCGACTTTCAAGCATGCGCAGAAGCAATTCCTGAAGAAGCTGCTGATCCGACGCGCCGAGCCCTTCGATGATCGGCGCCAGCGCCTGTTGGCCCTGGGCACGCACCCGCTTTACGAGCTCGACCCCATCGCTCGTCAGAAAAACATCTGTCGCTCTTCCATCCTCTTCATTCGGTGCACGCGCCACCAGCCCCCGCTTTTCCGCTCGGGCGATCAGTCCCGACATCGTCTGCTTCTCCAGACCGAGGTAGTCTGCGAGTTCGGCCATGCGTGGGCGCCGATCCCACAGAATTCCTAGGACACGAATCAGCGAGAGGGACAAGTCGTTTTCGGCGCCAATCTTGTTGACGACGGCCATCGTGACAAAGGCGCTCGTCATAAGTGCGTCGGCCAGTTCCTCGCTGGATGGGGGGGCTTGCTTCAGGGATATTTCCTTTTTCATCGCAATTCTTCTTGACATGGTTCGTAATGCGAGTCAATAATAGGTTCGCAATGCGAATTATTTGGTCCCGACCACAAAAGAAGAGCCCCATGATAGCCAAAGCCGAGAGCCGCGAGTGCGTGCCTGCCACGCACGACGACCTGTTAACCGCGCGGGTAAACCCCGCACGGGCCTGGATCCGCCTGTACCGAAGTCTCGGCGATGGCTGGAGCGCCACGCCGAGTCCCACCGAGCAATGGGCATTCCAGCTATGAAACGTCACCTCGTCCCTGTCTTCTTCATCGTTGTCCTTTCCGCCGCCTGTGCCGCGCTGTTTGTCGCCATGCGCAGCGCCGTCCCTTCTTCCTCCTCGCCCACCGCAGTCGCACCGGCGCTGACAGTCAAGCACACCTTTGCCACGGCGCAGCGGTGGCCGCAAACCCTGCACACCGTCGGCAGCGTTGCCGCCTGGCAGGAGGTCGTCATCGGCGCGGAAATCGGCGGGCAACGCCTGTCACACCTGCTGGTCGACGTCGGCGATCGGGTGGAGAAGGGACAGCTTCTGGCGCAACTCAGCCCCGGCACGCTTGAAGCTGATTTGAACGCCAGCCGTGCGGCGCTTCAGGAGGCCGAGGTCAATGCCGCAGAGGCGCAGCGTGCCGCCGATCGTGCCCGGGCGTTGCAGCGCACCAAGGTCTTGTCTGAGCAGGCCCTCGACCAGGCCTTGTCCGCTGCCGACGCGGCACACGCTCGCTTGGCCGCGGCCCGCGCACGCGTGCAGGCGGACTCGCTGCGTCTGACGTATACTGAGGTGCGCGCACCGGACGAGGGGGTGATCAGCGTCAGACCTGCCGTCGAAGGCGCGCTCGTGCAGGCCGGGGCTGAACTCATGCGCTTGCAGCGCCAGGGCCGGTTGGAGTGGCGTGCCGAGCTACCCGGGCCGGAACTCGCACAGGTGGCGCTTGGTCAGCCCGTTCGCATGGCGCTCGGTGGCGCGCAGATCGTTGAAGGCCGCGTGCGCAGGGTTTCGCCGCAGGTTGATCCGCACACCCGCACCGGCATCGTGTACGTGGACCTTGAGCCTTCCGCGCAGGCGCGCGCAGGGCTGTTCGCGCGCGGCGAATTTCTGCTGGCAGAACATACGGTGCTGACGCTGCCGGAAACCGCCGTTTTGCTGCGTGACGGATTCAGCTATGTCTTCCGCATCGAAGGCAGCCAGGTGCGGCAGCAGAAGGTGACGGTGGGCGCCCGGCGTGGTGACCGGGTGGAGATCCGCGAGGGGCTCGACGCCGGTACGCCGGTCGTCGAGTCCGGTGTGGGCTTCCTGTCGGATGGCGTGACGGTGCGCCTCGCGACCGCAGGCCCGAATGCATATCCCTCGCTGAAGGAACGGCCATGAACGTCTCCGCCTGGTCGATCCACCACCCGGTCCCAGCCACCCTGCTGTTCGCCATGCTCACGGTGGCGGGCCTCTTCGCATTCCATGGCGCCAAGATCCAGCACTTCCCGGACGTGGATCTGCCCATGGTGACCGTTGTGGCCAGTTTACCCGGCACGGCCCCGGCCCAGATGGAAACCGAGGTGGCGCGCAAGCTGGAAAACGCAATGGCCACCATGAAGGGGCTGCGGCACCTGCACACCGTGGTGCAGGACGGTGTGGCCACTATATCGGCCGAGTTCCGCCTGGAGAAGCCGCCCCAGGAAGCCCTGGACGACACCCGTGCCGCCGTGGCCCGGGTGCGGGCCGATCTGCCCGCCGCCTTGCGCGATCCCGTCATCAGCAGGATCGAGTTCAAGAACGAGGCGATCCTGACCTACACAGTGGCATCATCGCGCATGGACGAGGAAGCCTTGTCGTGGTTCGTGGAAGACCAGATCACCCGGCGTCTGCTCGCCGTGCCTGGCGTCGGCGCGATCATCCGTGTGGGCGGCGCGAGCCGGGAAGTGCGCGTGGAACTGGACCCGGACCGGCTGCTGGCATTGCGCCTGAATGCCGCCGATATCTCGCGTCGGCTCGCCCAGGTGCAGCGCGAGGCCCCGGGCGGCCGTGCCCGACTGGGCAGCGGCGAACAGACGGTGCGTACCGTCGGCACGGTGCCCTCGGCCGAAGCGCTGGCGGCGATGGAGATCCCCCTGCCTAACGGCCGCAGCGTGCGCCTGGATCAGGTGGCCACGGTGAGCGACACACTGGCCGAGCGCCGCAGCGGGGCCTTCCTCGACGGCAAGCCGGTGGTCGGCTTCGAGGTCTTTCGCGCCACCGGCGCCAGCGACCTGGACGTGGCCCATGGCGTGCGCCGGGCGCTTGCCGAGTTGCGCAAGGAACGCCCCGACCTCGAACTTACCGAGGCCGTCAACACCATTGACCAGGTCTTGGAGAACTACCGGGGCAGCCTGTCGCTGCTCATCGAAGGTTCCTTGCTCGCGGTCCTGGTGGTGGGGCTCTTTCTGCGCAACCTGCGCGCCACCCTTATCTGCGCGGCGGCCTTGCCTCTGTCCATCATCCCCACCTTCCTGTTCATGCAATGGATGGGGTTCACGCTGAACATCATCACCCTGCTGGCCCTGTCGTTGGTGATCGGCCTCCTGGTGGACGATGCCATCGTCGAGATCGAGAACATCATGCGCCATATGGGGCGGGGCAAGGAACCCCTTGCGGCGGCGCGCGAGGCGGCCGACGAGATCGGACTGGCGGTAATCGCCACCACCTTCACCCTGATCGCCGTTTTCCTGCCCACTGCCTTCATGCAAGGCCTGGCCGGCAAGTTCTTCGTGCAGTTCGGCTGGACGGCCTCCATCGCCGTGCTTATCTCGCTGGCCGTGGCACGGTTGCTCACGCCGATGATGGCAGCCTACCTGCTGAAGAAACCAACCCAGCCCCATGCCGAGCCCTTCTGGATGCCAGCGTACCTGAAGGCCGCCCGCTGGGCGTTCACACACAAGTGCGCCACGCTGGCGATCACGGCGGCCTTTGGTCTTGCCAGTGGCATACCCTTGCTCACGGGCGCCATCAAGGGTGACTTCATGCCGCCGAGCGACCTGAGCCAGACCCGGATCAGCGTCGAGTTGCCGCCGGGGAGCACCTACGCGCAAACACGGACTATCGCCGATGAGGCGCGCGCCATCACGGCAGCGCACCCGCATGTGAAGCAGATATACACCGCCATCGGCGGGGGCAGTGCAGGAGACAACCCCATGAGCGGTGTCGCCGAGTCCCGCACGGCCCAGCTGACGCTGAACCTGACGCCACGCAAGGAACGCCCGGGCGTAAACCAGCAGGACATCGAGCGCGAGCTGCGCACGAGCCTGCACGCGGTGGCCGGTGCACGCATCAAGATGGCTGCGGGCGAAAGCTACATCCTGGTGCTCTCCGGCGAGGACAGCGAGCTGCTCGCGCAGCATGCGGCCACGGTGGGGCAGGAACTGCGCGGACTAGCGGGGATCGGCCAAGTGACCAGCAGCGCGGGCCTGCAGCGGCCCGAGCTGATCGTGCGCCCGGACACCGCGCGCGCTGCAGACCTGGGGGTGAGCACCGACGCCATCGCGGAAACCGTGCGCGTGGCCACACAAGGCGACTACGACCAGTTCCTGCCCAAGCTGAACCTCGGCCAGCGCCAGGTGCCGATCGTCGTGCGGCTGCCCGACGAAGCCACGCGGGATCTCGAACTGCTGCGCCAGCTCACGGTGCCGGGCGCGCGGGGCCCGGTGCCGCTGCGCGACATAGCGGACATTGAGATCACCAGCGGCCCGGCGCAAATCAACCGACTCGACCGCTTGCGCAACGTGAACTTCGAACTCGAACTCGACGGCCAGGCCCTGGGCGACGTGCAGCGGCGCGCCAACGCGCTGCACAGCCTGTCCCACCTGCCGCAGGGCCTGGTAAAGCACGACATCGGCCAGGCGGAAACGTCCAACGAACTTGGCCGGAGTTTCCTGCTGGCAATGGGCACGGGCGTGGTCTGCATCTACATCGTGCTGGTGCTGCTGTTCCACGCCTGGGCGCAGCCGGCGACAATCCTCGGGGCGTTGCTGTTGTCCATTCCGGGGACGATCCTGGCGCTGTTCCTGACCAGTACCCACCTCAGCATGCCCGCCATGATCGGGATGGTCATGCTGATGGGCATCGCCACTAAGAACTCCATCCTGCTGGTTGAGTACGCCATCATGGCACAACGCGACCACGGGTTGCCCAGGCTCGATGCACTGCTCGACGCCTGCCGCAAGCGCGCACGCCCCATCGTGATGACCTCGCTGGCCATGGGCGCCGGGATGCTGCCCATTGCCCTGGGCTTCGGCGCCGACCCGAGCTTCCGCGCGCCGATGGCCATCGTCGTGATCGGTGGCCTCATCACCTCGACCTTCCTGAGCCTGCTGGTAATTCCTGTATTCTATGAAGTTGTTGACGACCTCGTCCAGCGCTTCGCGCCGAGACGATGACCGCTGCACCCCTACCTCAAAAGCGCCCGCAAGCGCCTGACCATGCATCCGATCTACCACCTGTTTGACCTCGGCGTGATCAATACGCTGTGCGGACGTATGGGAGAAGCGCCGCAACGGGGCACGACCGTTTACGGAAGGCTCTTCGAGCAGTTCGTCATCCTGGAACTGAAGCGGCTGTTGTCGTATCGGGAAAAGGACTGGCCGGTGCATTACTGGCGTACGGCGCATGGAGCGGAAGTGGACATCGTGCTGGAGACGGAACGTGAACTGTGGGCCGTGGAAATCAAAAGCAGCCAGACCATTCGCGCATCCGAGCTGCGCGGGTTGGCCTCGTTTGCAGCCGAACACCCTCACGCTAAAACCTTTTGCGTTGGGGAGATGGACCGGGCATACCGCATTGGATCGACGCTCTGCCTGCCCTGGCGCGATTTTTTTGGACTCATCGAAGCATGAATCTTATACCAATTCTACTTCGGCGATGCGTTTTTCGCTTGAGAAATGCAGTTATCGGCGTCGGTATCGGTATCGGGATCGATACTGTTTATTCCCAATAATTCGACCCCGATGCCGATACCGATACCGAAAGAGAAGCTTCGAATTGGAAATGGTATTGAGATCCTGGGAACAACCTTTCCGGCCAAGGAGCCCTGGCCCTTCCGAGAAGGAAACCGATCACGTCGACATGCAAGAACTACAGGCCATGGTACGGCGGCCACTCAGGCCTGCCACATTAGCCGGCCGGTTCGTTTCCGACCTTCAGGCCGGGAGCATCGCACAGTCCGCGAAAAATATCCCGGAGCGTGTTCTGGTCGATGAATTCATGGAGGGGGCGTTCATAGTAGTCGTCGTCCGCGTATGACGAGCCCAATGCTCTGGATGTTTCGGGCGCTCCGGACGCGTTTTGGTGGTCGTTTAGGTGGTCGCTCAGATGGCCTTTCAGGTGGCCTTTCAGATGGCCGTTCCGATGGTCGTTCAGGTGGCCTTTCGGGCCCGATGCAGCTCCGGGGACGATTTCCCCTCCGGAGACATCCAGCTTGAGCCCGGAGTTGTTTTTGATCCAGGTGTCGGTTTCATCGTGGGTTCCCAGGAACAGGAAGACGAAGTCTCCCTCATGCCTGGCCAGGACCAGCCGATGCCCACCGGCGAGGTTGAATTTCCAGCAGTTTTCCATTCTGGCCTCGCCGTTGGTGGTCAACTTCCGGGCAACATTGGGGTCCAAGCGACCGCTGTCGGCCAGGTCCTGGATAATTGTCTGGGCCTGCCTGGCAGCGCCCCCGGCTTTACCTCCGGATTTGAGCATTCTGGCTGTTTTCTTGGAAAACTGGGCAGGGTCGGCGATGATCACGGCCATGGAAAACCTCCGAGCATTCGGTGTCGGTGCGGTGGAAACAGTCATGTGTTCACGGAACCGGATTCTTTTAGCGCATCTTTGAGCTTGCTGTCTAATTTGAAAGACAAATGAATGCTTCTTCGGAAGATTGTCTTTTTCGATGCACGGGGCGAAACGGTTGCCCTCATCAATTGGAACGGCAAATGCTCTTGCGGCAATACAATATAGGGAGGCTATTTGACTTTTCGGGTTCTTGTTCTTACCCGATGTTATGCACGTCTCACAAAAGCAAACACTTAACCCAAGAGGACCACAAACATGATTGAAATCACCCCTTCCGTGAAGGAACAACTGGACAGCCACTTTCAAGGCAAGGAGCAATCCCCGATTCGGGTTTTTCTGGCCGCCGGATGCGGTGGAGAACGGCTCTCCCTGGCTTTGGACACGGAGCAGGAGACGGACTTGGTGCAGGAACTCAGCGGCTATACCTTTCTCATCGACAAGGAATTGAGCCAAAAAGCCGGGGCCATCAAGATCGACATGACGCCGTACGGATTCGCCGTCTCCTCCGAGGTCCAGGTGGGCGGCGGAGGCGGTGGGTGCGGGGGAAGTTGTTCGTCTTGTTGATGGACTGATTCCTATCCGTCCCGGAGTTGGCTTTTGTCGGCACGGGTACCGGACGGTAACAAGGCACGGCTTGAGTCGTGCCTTTTTTTTGAACTCAATTTTCTTTCCGAGCGTCACGCATTGGCTGTCAGCCAAGTGCTTCGGGTGAGTTCCTCGGTTTGGCGAAAGCTTTGCTCCACCATGTACGCTTGCCAAGAACAACAGGATCGGATCTCTCAAGAAAAGCATACCCATTCAATCGAATCTGGAACCTTTTAAGCAAATCGGCATATCGAAAAAATCAATGAGAAAGTTTGTTTTAGATAGATGATACGTATTTGACCTGCCTGGAAAATATCCTGTAGGCGACTGCGTGAATGAAAATCCGTTCTCTTCCCCAACCCTTAATCCTAAAATGGAGAAATCCTCATGTTTACCACACACAGCAAAGTTCTTGTTCTGACTCTGGCTCTGATCCTGCTCGCTTCGCCGGTCCTGGCCGGGAACCTGGACAGGTTTGCCGGGATGGAGGGCTCGCTGGACATCGCCGGAGGTACGGCGCACATCCCGGTGATGAACGAGGCGGCCAAGCGAATCATGACGGCCAATCCCAAGGTCCGAATCACCGTGGCTGGCGGGGGCACGGGGATCGGCGTGCAAAAGGCCGGGGAGGGTCTGGTGGCCATCGGCAACACCGGACGCGCCTTGTCTGACGAGGAAGTGAGCAAGTACGGCCTGCGCTCCTTCGCCTTCGCCATCGACGGCGTGGCGCCGATTGTACATCCTGCCAACCAGATCGCGGATCTTTCCGCCCAACAGATCAGGGACATTTTCGCCGGCCGGATCACCCGCTGGAACGAAGTGGGCGGCAACGACGCGGCCATTCACGTTTACGGACGGGAGGAGGCCAGCGGCACCCACGAGGTGTTTTGGGGCAAGCTGCTGAAGAAGGAGCCCGTGGTGGGCACGGCGAACATCATCCAGTCCAACGGAGCCATGAAAGTGGCGGTCTCTCAGGATCGCAACGCCATAGGGTATATGAGCATCGGCCACATCGACGATAACGTGAAGCCCCTGGCCGTGGACGGGATCGTCCCTTCCCAGGAAACGGCCATTGACGGCAGCTACCCGGTGATCCGCCACCTGTACATGAACACCAAGGGCGAGCCCGAGGGCCTGACCAGGGCGTTCATCGATTACGTCCTGAGCGAGGACGGGGCCGAGATCATTCGCGCTTCCGGTTACATCCCGATGCGGTAGCTTCCAGCAGCTTATCTCCCCATGCTTTCCGAATCCTGGATTCGGCATATCTTGTGCGCCGCCGCGACGACTTGCGTCGCGGCGGCCTTCTGCATCCTGCTGGTCCTGGTCTATCTCGTGCTGCCGCTGTTCACCGCGGGCGGGCTGGGCGCGGTATTGTCGTGGCATTGGCTGCCGTTTCAAGGCCAATTCGGCATCCTGCCGATGGTCACGGGTTCTCTGCTTCTCTCACTCGGGGCTTTGACTCTGGCCACGCCTTTGGCCGTGGGCGTCTCGTGCTTCGTCCAGGTGCTGGCACCCGGGCAAATCAAAGGCCTTTGTCTGGCCATGATCCATTACATGACCAGCATTCCCACGGTGATCTACGGCTTTGTCTCGATTTTTCTCCTGGTCCCGTTGATGCGCCAATGGTTTGATCGGGGTACCGGTTTTTCCCTGCTCACGGCCATGATCGCCCTGACGTTGCTGATTCTCCCGACCATTGTTCTGGTTTTTCACGCCACACTGCGCGAAGTGGACCGTACGGCCCGGACGACCTGCGCCTCACTGGGTTTATCCAGGCCGTCCTATATCCGCCATGTCCTTCTTCCCTTGTCCCGGCGCGGGCTGCTGGCCGCTGTGATCCTGGGATTTGGCCGGGCCGTGGGCGATACCCTGATTTCATTGATGCTGGCCGGCAACGCCCCCATGGTTCCCGGCTCCCCTCTGGACTCCATCCGCACCCTCACCGCGCATATCGGCCTGGTCGTGGCCACGGACAGCCAAAGCACGTTCTACCATTCCGTGTTCGCTTCCGGCCTGATTCTGTTTCTGATCATGATTCTGATCAATCTGGCCCTGCGCGGCCTGGGCCGCTCCTTCAGCTCATGAACCCGGGAACTCGCCGCCGGTTTGCCGACCAGGCCACCGTGGTCTTTTGCTGGGCTGCGGCACTAGGCACGGCCATGGCGGTGCTTGCCGTAATGGGGTTCCTCCTCTACCGGGGAGCGGGCGTGCTGGGGACGGAGCTGTTCTTTGGACAGACCCACTGGTGGGAGGCTATGACCGGAGCCCGACCAGCCTTTGGGGGGCTGTGGTCCGCTCTGGCCGGAACATTGCTCCTGGTGGTGCTGTCCTGCGCCATGGCCGTGCCCGTGGGGATTGCCGGGGGCATTTATCTTGCCGAGTATGCGACCCCCCGCTTTCAGGGCGTGGCGGGGTTCGCCGTGGATCTGATGGCCGGTATTCCGTCCATTGTCATGGGACTGTTCGGGTTCAGCATGATCGTGGTCCTGCGGCATACCTTCGCCCCCCAGGCCAAGACCTGTCTGCTGCTGGCCGCGATCTGCATCGCCCTGCTGATCCTGCCCTACCTGGTTCGGACAACCCAGAACGCCTTATCGGGACTCCCGGCCCATCTGCGTCTGCTCGGCCCCAGCCTGGGGTTCGGCGCGTGGCAGAACATCCGGCACGTTCTGCTGCCCTCGGCGGGACGGGGAATCCTGGGCGGCGTGATCCTGGCCATGGGCCGGGCCGCCGAGGACACCGCCGTGATCCTGCTCACCGGCGTGGTGGCCCAGGCCTTTCTACCCCGCAGCCTGTGGGACAAGTTCGAGGCCCTGCCCTTCCGCATCTATTATCTGGCCGCGGAACACCGCACATCTGCTGAATTGGACCAAGCCTTCGGCACGGCCCTGGTTTTGCTGACGCTCACGGGACTGTTGTTCTGCCTGGCCTTCGGCGTACAAAGAACCATGGAAAAACGATGGAAAGCATGATGACGCATTCTGAACCTCTCCTGGACATCAACGATCTGACAGTGCGTTTCGGTGGCCAGACCGTTTTGTCCGGAGTCAGCCTGAGCATCCATCCCGGAGAACTGGTCATGGCAGTGGGGCCGTCCGGCTCCGGCAAGACGACGCTGCTGCGGGCCGTGAACCGGCTGAACGAGGAATTCTCCGGGTGCGAAACCAGCGGGAGGGTTCGTTTTCGTCCGCAAGATCGCTGGCTGGACTGCTATGCCAAAGACATCTCCCTGCCCGAACTGCGTCTGCGCATGGGCATGGTATTCCAGCACCCCAACGTCCTGCCCTTTTCCATCCACAAGAACGTGGCCCTGCCTCTGCGGGTATCCCTGGGGTTGGACAAGGCGACGGTGGAGCAACGGGTCCAACAGGCTCTGCGGGATGTCTGGCTCTGGGACGAGGTCAGGGATCGCCTGCACGACAACGCCCTGAATCTGTCGGGCGGGCAGCAACAGCGGTTGTGCCTGGCAAGAGCCCTGGCCCTGGAACCGGCCATCCTGCTCTTGGATGAACCGACAGCCTCCCTGGATTTCAAGGCCACTCGGAAAATTGAAGCGTTGTTTCAGGAGCTGAAACAACGCTATGGGATACTCGCCGTGACCCACAGCCTGGGCCAGATGCGCCGTCTCGCGGACCGTGCGGTGGTGCTGCGAGACGGAGAACTGGTTTCCGAGTTGTCCCGAAATGAACTCGAAAACCAGGATAGCTGCCGGAGGATTATGGAGGAGATATTCTGAGGCGACTTTGACCTGAACCGCGATTGACCCCTGATGGCTTGCCGCTTCCTTCTCGTGCACGGAACGCAAAGATATGTGAGCAATTACCCTACATATTCTTCGAACAGCAAAATGTGGGGTAACAGGAGCCCGTTTCTGAAACCATGGACGAAAGCCAAAGGCCCCGTTTTTCCTATCACCGGGATATTTCAGCTGCTATCCGCGCAGAGTCGCCGAAAGACGCAGGGGGTGCGTTAAGAGATCGAGAGCGTCGCACACGGATCGGCAGACCACGTCGGCAGCGGCCAAGGTTTGCGGAGCCGCGCCTTCCTCCTGGAGTAGGGCGATGCCCAGGGCCGCGGCTTCAAGCATCAGGACGTCGTTGCGGCCGTTACCCACGGCGACGCATCCGGAAGGTCCCAGTTTCTCCAGATACGCGGCCTTGGCCCTGGCCTGTTCGGACGCCGGGATGACGGACACCGCGCAGGCGATTCCCCGCATCTGGTCCTGCACGCTGCCGAAGGTGTCCGCCGTGAGCACATGGATTTCCAGCGCCGGGCCCAGATTGTTCAGCCGCTCGCGCACACCGGGCAACAGCTTGCCGTCCCGAGCCAGGGTGCCGTTGAAGTCCAAAACAAGATGTTCGAGAGTCAGGCTTGTCCAGCCGGGTATGTCGATGGTCAGCATGGTGGTTATCACTTGTATTATTTGAAGAACCCATCGGCATCGGCGGCGAAATGTCCTCATGGCGTTCAAAGGTTGAGTTTTATGCCGCCGTGGCCTTTCAGTTCATGGCCACGATTTCCAAAAAAGCCTCGATGCGTGTTCGGAGCTGTTCCGTATCCGACTCCGAGTAGTCGGTTTCAATGTGCAGAAACGGGATGTTCAGGGTTTGTTCCGCCAGGGTCTTTATTCCGTGGGCCTCAACGTTGTAGGTGTGGCAGCACTGCCAGGTCTGGTCGACGATGCCTTGGATCTGGAAATCCCGGGTCAGCCTGGAGATCAGGTCGAATCGCCCCTGGTTGGGGGTCATGCAGGAGCAGGGGATGCGCAGGTAGCGGTGGGCCAGGGCTTCGAACGGATTCCCGGTCTCATCCACCAGAAGATCGAAATTCTTGAATCCGGTGCAGTTTTCCAGGCAGACCACCACGGCGCCGCTGTCCTCGATTAGTTTCAGAACCTTGTCTGATCCTTTGCCCACCGGACACCCGGTGAGCAGAATGCGCGGCGCGTCGGCCGTGCAAACGGATACGCCCTGGGTTTTCATCTCGGCCAGCTCCCGCGCCATGGTCTCCAGCAGTCGGGCAAACTCGGACTGATCCACGACGAATGAGGAGCTTTCGAAAACGCGCATGGCGTCCAGGCCGGAAAGTGGGATTGGATGCTCACTGGCCATGTAAGCGATTTCCATCAAGAGCCGTCGAACCCTGTTGGCAGCACTGATTTCCTTCTGGAGACGGTCCCGGGTGATCCGCTGCCCCGTGGTCTGCTCAAGAAAGGCTTGCATCCGCCGGATCTGGTCCATCCAGAAGGCCAGGGCCGCTTTATCGTTCTGCAGATACGGCAGATGGAGCAGGTGCAGCGGTTTGATCTCTTGCAGCAGCTCGAACATCTTCTTCTTGCCGTCGCAGGTGGTCTCCCCGAGGATGAAGTCGCTGGCCGCGAAGAACGGGCAGGTATCCGTGACGGCATAGCCGTAACTGGACTTGATCAGGGGGCAGAGGTTTGCCGGGAGGCGCCTTTCCGCCGCGCTGATGGGCTCCTGCTTCTTGCCGCACAGGGAAATGGGCACGGCTCCCGCGGCCCGGACCAGCTCCAAGGGGGCGTAGGTGCAGAACACCCCGGCAATCTTCGCGCCTTCCCGGCGGGCCGTGTCCAAATCCAGCAGGCTCTTTTCCGCCCAGTTCTCGAACCGGGGGAAGCAGTGGGGTTTGGGAGTCGTCATGACATCATTTTCTTGGGTGAAGGATTGATGTGGCAGGCTTTGCAAATGATGGAGAGCGACCACTCCTTATCCGTCGGATCCCGTCCTCAAGCCATGCAATGCCGCGCCCAGCGCGCCGACCATATCCGGTTGCTCCGGGAGGACGATCCGTTCTCCGATCCGTTCCCGAAGCAGTTTGATCACGCAACGGTTGTGGGCCACGCCTCCGGCGAAGCACAGGGGAGGCTCCAGACCGACCCTGTTGAGCATGGCCATGGTGCGTTCCACGATGGCCAGGTGCAGGCCCATGGCGATGTTCTCCGGCCTTTCGCCCCGGCCCATCAGGGACGTGGCCTCGGACTCGGCGAACACGGTACACATGCTGCTGATGCGTACCTGTTTGGTTGCCCGCAAGGCGAAATCGCCGAACTCCTCAATGGGGACTTGCAGCGAAGTGGCCATGATTTCCAGGAACTTGCCCGTCCCGGCGGCACAACGGTCGTTCATCTCGAACTTCAGCACCCGCCCTCCCGGCCCCAGGGAAATGACCTTGGTGTCTTGGCCGCCGATGTCCAGGACGGTGCGTGCCTCTGGAAACAAGAGCGCCGTGCCCAGGGCATATGCCTGGATCTCCGTAATCGCCCCGCACGGCTCCAGGATGCCGCTTTCCACGAACAGCTTGCGACCATAGCCCGTGGCCGTCGTTCGCTCCACCCCAATCCCTTCAAGAATATCACGACACTGGCGCAAGGGATCAAAGGTTGTTGAAGTCCTGACTTGTTGGAGGATTCTTCCTGCCGTGTCGATGACGACCAGCTCGATGGACCGTGAGCCGATGTCGATTCCGGCTGTTCGTCCGGTGTAAATGGACTGCGTCATGGATGAAGGAGAAGCCTTGAGCAAAGGTTGTCTTGAAAAGCAAAAGCCTCAAGGTGAAATAGAAGCTGTCCAGATACGACCCGCGCATGAATAGTTCATGGCTTGATAATATTCGTTTTTTACGGAAACCCTATGCGGGACGCCTGAGTGTTATGATGGAGTGGTATCGTATCATTGGGTTTGGTGTCTAATTGCAATTGTCTATGCATTGGTAGTTTGTATATCGTTTTTTTCAATGGCGCGGCGTTCAAGTAAGTATTTTTAATAATCTGTAGTCTTTGGTTGTAGGTATGTCATTTTTGCGATTATTGCGATTTATATTTTGAATGTATTACGGTAAAACTATCAGAAGCCTTAGAAATACATTATATTATGAGTAAAATTTGTGCCAAAGCTTGCCGAATATGAAGAACTATTGACCTCTATCGTAAATTTTACATAGTTATGCCGTATGCTCCGTAAGGGCATTTGCTCAAGGACACCGAACTGATCAAATCCGAACCTTCATGATGAAACCGAGAGAGCCACGGACCATGTCCCATACTTTCAGAAATTCCTGAACCTTCCCCTTGTTGAGGCGAGTTCGCCTTGATTCAGGAGTTGATGCCGGAAGGGCTTTACTGCACCTGAACAATACGGAATTGTTGCGTGTTATCACTGTTGACGCATCTTCATCATGGTCGCTTGCGACCTCCCGGGCCGACTCTCCTTGATCGGTCGTCAATCCCGTTCGCTCTTTTCTCCGCCGTCTCCGCCTTTCATCTTCCGCTTTCCAACTCTCTGCCATCCCGTGCCTTTTGCCGACCATCTCCTTCAGGAGTCGGCTTTCCCCGACGATCTGAACTGTTGATCATCAGCCGCCGCTCATATTTGAAGTCCGCATTTGGAAGCGGTGCGTCAATCCTTCCAAAGCTTTGTTTTAAGTTTTCTTCCTGGCGCACTCGCACGGGCCATCCGTTCCACGCATCAAACTCAGCGGCATGCATTTGCCGGAGAGTAGATACATATATCCTCGGCAGGGGCGTCTTGCCGTGTCACTTTCAACTTTAAGGAGTCATTATGCAGATTAACCGCAGAAACTTCCTCAAGTTTTCGGCCGTGACCGGTTCGGCCCTGGCTTTCGGCGGCCTGGGATTCAATCTCAGGCCAGCCGTGGCCAAGGCTGAGCTACTGCAACTCCGGGACGCCAAGGAAACAACCTCGGTCTGTTGCTACTGTTCCGTGGGATGTGGTCTGATCGTCCACACGGCCCTTGGCGGCAAGGGGCGGACCGTCAACGTGGAAGGTGATCCGGATCATCCCATCAGCGAAGGGTCTTTGTGCGCCAAGGGGGCCTCGGTCTATCAGTTGGCCGAGAATGAGAATCGGGTGACCAAGGTGCTTTACCGCGCGCCTTACGGCGACAAGTGGGAGGAAAAGACGTGGGATTGGGCCATTGATCGGATCGCCCGGAAGGTCAAGGAGGCCAGGGACCAGACCTTCGTGACGACCAATGCCCAGGGGCAGGTGGTCAACCGAACGGACGGCATCGCTCATGTGGGGTCTGCGGCTCTGGACACTGAGGAGTGCTGGTACCTTTCTTCCCTGATGCGCAGCCTGGGGCTGGTGTACATCGAACACCAAGCCAGACTGTGTCACAGTTCCAGCGTGCCGTCCCTGGCAGAGTCTTTTGGTCGCGGGGCCATGACCAACCACTACAACGATCTGATGAACAGCGACTGTATTCTGATGATGGGCGGCAACCCGGCGGAATGTCACCCGGTTTCCTTCAAATGGATCATGAAGGCCAAGGAACGGGGGGCGACCCTGATCAGCGTGGACCCGCGCTTCAACCGGACTTCCAGCAAGGCCGACATCTACGCTCCGATGCGCTCCGGCACGGACATCCCCTTTCTGGGTGGGATGATCAAGTATATCCTGGATAATAACCTGTATTTCAGGGACTACGTGGTCAACTACACCAACGCGGCTTTCCTGGTGAACCCGGATTTCGGTTTTGACGACGGGCTGTTTTCTGGATGGGATCCGGAGAAAAACGCCTACGACAAGTCCACCTGGACATATCAGTTGGACGACAAGGGGGTGCCCAAGCGCGACTTGACGCTTAAGGACAAGAACTGCGTCTTCCAACTGCTCACAAAGCACTTCGAGCGCTACACCCTGGACCGGGTCTCCGAGACCACCGGCACGCCCAAGGATAAGCTTCTGGAAGTCTACAAGGCCTACGCCGCCACGGGAAAGCCGGACAAGTCCGGGACCAACACCTACGCTATGGGCTGGACCCAGCACACCATCGCGGTCCAGTTGATCCGGACCATGGCCATGATCCAGCTTCTTCTGGGCAACGTGGGCAACGCCGGCGGCGGGGTGAACGCCCTGCGCGGCGAGGCCAATGTCCAGGGCTCCACGGACAGCGCTTTGCTCTATCACATTATCCCGGCCTACAATCCTACGCCCCGTGCGGTCTGGCCCACCCTGGCCGACTACAACAAGGCCAATACTCCGGTCAGCCATGATCCCAAGAGCGCCAACTGGTGGCAGAACCGGCCCAAGTACATCGCCAGCCTGCTCAAGGCCATGTATCCGGACAAGACGCCCGAGGAGAGCTACAACTTCATGCCTCGGCTGGACGTGGGCCAGAACTGCTCCTGGCTGGTAATGTTCGACCACATGCTCCAAGGCAAGTTCAAAGGCCTGTTCGCCTGGGGCATGAACCCGGCGGTCAGCGGCGCGCATTCCAACAAGACCAGGGAAGCCATGACCAAGCTGGACTGGCTGGTCAACGTGAACATCTTCCAGAATGAGACCGGTTCTTTCTGGCACGGTCCGGGCATGGACCCCGCCAAGATCAAGACCGAGGTCTTCATGCTTCCGGCCGCGGTGTTTTACGAAAAAGAAGGCTCCATCACCAATTCCGGACGCTGGGCCCAGTGGCGGTACGCCGGTCCCGCACCGATGGGAGAGAGCAAGATCGACGGGGACATGATGGTCATGCTGGTCAAGCGGATAAAGGAACTCTACCAGGAGGAAGGGGGTGCGTTTCCCGATCCAGTGGCCAGTTTCACCCTGGATGCCGTGGTTACGGACGGCAGGTTTGACTCCGTCAAGATGGCCAAGCTTCACAATGGCTATTTTCTTAAGGACAAAAAGATCGGCGATACCACCTATAAAGCCGGAACCCAGGTGCCAAGCTTTGCCTTACTCCAGGACGACGGTTCCACGGCCTGCGCCAACTGGTTGTACTGCGGCTCGTTCACCGAGGCTGGAAACCTGATGGCCCGCCGCGACAAGACCCAGACCGAGATGCAGGCCAACATCGGTCTGTTCCCCAACTGGGCCTGGGCCTGGCCGGTAAACAGGCGCGTCCTGTACAACCGGGCCTCGGTGGATCAACAGGGCAAGCCCTTTGCCCCGCAAAAGGCGGTCATCAAGTGGGAGCAGAGCAAGTGGGTCGGCGACGTGCCCGACGGTCCCTGGCCGCCATCGGAGAGACACCCCTTCATTATGACCACCGAGGGCTTCGGGCGTCTTTTCGGTCCCGGCTTGGTGGACGGTCCTTTCCCGGAACACTACGAACCCCTGGAATGCCCCTTTGAAGAGCAACCGTTCTCCAGTCAACTGCACAACCCCACGGCCCTGCATTTCTCCGGACCGCTGGAAAAGCGGGCTGTGTGCGATCCGCGCTACCCCTTCATAGGCACCACATACCGGGTTACCGAGCACTGGCAGACAGGGGTCATGACCCGCTGGACCCCCTGGCTTCTGGAATGCCAGCCCCAGATGTTCGCGGAGATCGATCCCGAGCTGGCCAAGCTCCGAGGCATCGCCAACGGGGAGAAGGTGATCGTGGAAAGCGTGCGCGGCCAGGTGGAGTGCGTGGCCATCGTCACTCCCCGCCTGAAACCCTACAAGGTCATGGGGCAGAGCCTGCACATGGTCGGGGTGCCCTGGCACTACGGCTGGGTGCACCCCAAGGACGGCGGGGACGCGGCGAACCTGCTGACCCCGGCCGTGGGCGATCCGAATACCGGCATCCCGGAGACCAAGGCGTTTATGGTCAACATCCGCAAGGCATAGCCGTCCGTTGAAAAGCTCCCAATTGCCGCGTTGCCGCGAAAAGTTCAAATTCTCACGTATGAAGTTATACGCTTCGATCATGAGCTTTTCTTGCGCTTTGCACTTGGGGTTTTTGAACGAACAGCGGACAGGGACAACTCACACGAAGACTGGAGGATACTGAGTCATGCAAGGAAAAACGTTTTTCATCGACCTGACCAAATGCACGGCCTGTCGGGGCTGCCAGGTGGCCTGCAAGCAGTGGAAGAAGCTGCCCGCCGAGGAAACCAAAAACTGGGGTTCGTTTCAGAACCCCAAGGATCTGCCCTTTAAGACGTTGAAGCTGGTCCGGTTCTCCGAAGTGGAGGAGAACGGCGAATTCAAGAACTGGTACTTCTTTCCGGACCAGTGCAGACACTGCGTGCATCCGCCGTGCAAGATGGTCGGCGACATGTACGACGACCAGGCCATCCTGCACGATCCGGAAACCGGTGCGATCCTTTTCACGGATCGCACCAAGAACCTGGATGGCGAGGAGATCCGGATGTCCTGTCCCTACAATATCCCTCGCTGGGACGATACGAAGGTTCAAGCCAAGTGCGACATGTGCCTGGACCGTGTTCAGAACGGCCTTTTGCCGGCCTGCGTGCTGTCCTGTCCCACCGGGACCATGCACTTTGGTGACCGTGAGGAAATGCTGGAACTGGCCGGGAAGCGCCTGGCCGAAGTCCGGGCCTACCGACCCAACGCCGTGCTGGTCGATCCGGAAGATACGCGGGTCGTCTATCTGTGCGAGGAAAGCCCCCGCAGGTATCACGGCTACGCCATGGCCCAGGCGGACGTCCCAGGAAAGTTGACCAGAAAACGGGTATTGGCCGCCGCGGCCTCGCCGGTTCGGCAACTGTTCGGATAACGATAAAAAACCCCTTGGTTGCCGCGGCTATGCGACAACCAAGGGGTTGTCCTAATATTCGGGCAAGCACTTCAGCCTCCCGACTACCAGCCTTCTCAGTTCTAGCGCTTCAACAGTTCCTGGGAAACATCAACCACTCGTTTCGTTGCCAATCTTCATTCCCGGACCCTGGCACAATCCACTGAATATTTCCCGGAGCATGTTCTGATCGATGAATTCATGGAGGGGGCGTTCGTAGTAATCGTCGTCAGTTGCTGAAGGGGCAAGGGTGGTTCCTGTAACGTACTCGTCGAGGGAATCCGGATGATCCTTCCCTCCCGCTGCTCCGGATACGACTTCTCCTCCGGAGATGTCCAGTTTGATTCCGGAGTTGTTCTTGATCCAGGTGTCGGTCTCATCGTGGGTTCCCAGGAACAGGAAAACATAGTCTTCCTCTTGCCTGGTCAGGACCAGCCGGTGCCCTCCGGGAAGATTGAATTTCCAGCAGTTTTCCATTCTGGCCTCGCCGTTGGGGGTCAGCTTTCGGGCAACGCTGGGGTCCAGGCGTCCGCTGTCGGCCAGATCCTGGATGATTTCCCGGGCCTGCCGGGCCGCGCCTTCGGCATTGCCCCCGGATTTGAGCATTTTGGCTGTTTTCTTGGAAAACTGGACTGGGTCGGCGATGATTACGGCCATGGAAAACCTCCGAACATTCGGTGTCGCAGTTGGTTTATTAAAAGACGGAGAGCGAAGGACCATTAAGACCGCTTCGCTCTCCGTGATAAACCCATCCTGCGTTTCCCGAGCGCTTATCTTTCAGATGAACGTCTCGGCAAGGCCAGGCTTAGAGGATCTTGAACTCGTGGACCTGGTTGGTCTTGGAGTCGATGACGTGCACGCCGCAGGCGATGCACGGGTCGAAGGAGTGCACGGTGCGCAGCAGTTCCACGGGGCGCTTGGGGTCGGCGATGGGAGTGTTGATCAGCGCTTCTTCCACCGGGCCCAGCTTGCCGGCTGCGCAACGCGGCCCCAGGTTCCAGGTGGAGGGCACCACCAGTTGGAAGTTCTCGATCTTGCCGTTCTTGATCTTGATCCAGTGGCTCAGCGCTCCACGTGAGACATCGGCGAATCCGACACCTTCGGCCTCGTCGGGCATCTCATGATTCTCGGCGATTTTCGTGTCTCCGCGTCTGATGTTTTCTTCCAGTTCGTTCAGCCAATCCTCGTTCTTTTGGGCAATGGTCAAGGCCTTGATGGCCCTTGCCGCTGTTCGCCCCAGGGTGGAATGCAAGGCTTCAGGACCGACTCCGAGATGGTTCAGCACCAGATCCACGGCGGCTTTCACCTCGGGGTGCCCCTTGGCATAGGCCACCAGGACGGAAGCCAGAGGACCAACCTCTGTCGGCTCGTCCTTGTACCTGGGAGCTTTTGACCAGGAATAGCGTTGTTTGTCGTCAATACTGGTGTACTTGGGCTCGGTCACGCCCTCAGAGGGGTGGCGGGCTTCGTCGCCTTCGTACCAGCTTGCCGCCACGTGCTCGTAAATGGCCGCGGGATCGAAATCCTGCACGTTTGCCAAGTCGCGGTTCATGATCACGCCCTGGGGATACCAGCGGCTGTTGATGTCTTTCTCCACCTTGGGAAACTCGCCAAAGGACAGGTAGTTGGTGCATCCGCCGATACCGGCCCAATCCTTGTAATAGGAGGCCACGGCCAGCACGTCGGGGATGTAGACTTCCTCGATGAACTTTTGGGTTTCCTTGTACAGGCCACGATACTCCTCCAGCCGCTCGGGCCGCAGGGCGTCGTAGCAGGTCACTCCGCCGCTGATGGTAAACTGCGTGTGTGGAACCTTTCCGCCGAATACGGCCATGGCTCGGGTTGCCTTGATCTGTAGGCGCAGGGCTTCCAGATAGTGAGCCGTGGCGATCAGGTTGATCTCCGGCGGGAGATAGTAGGCCGGGTGACCTCCCAGGAAATCGGCGTTGGAGAAGATGCCGAGTTGGCCCTGGTCGACAAAGGTTTGCAAACGATTCTGGACCGCCCGGAGGTCATCCGCGGAAGTCGCTCGGGGGGAGATGTTTCCAGCGATCTTGGCCGCCTTAACAGGGTCGGCCTGCAGGGCACTGGTCACATCCACCCAGTCCAAGGCGTGCAGGACGTAGAAATGGATGAGATGATCAGCCATGAACTGCGAGGCCAGAACGATGTTGCGGATCAGCCTGGCGTTTTCTGGGATTTGCACACCTACTGCATCATCCAGACATCGGACGGATGCCAGGGCATGGGTGTATTGGCAGACACCGCAAGCCCGTTGGGTGAAGTGCTGGGCGTCGCGCGGGTCGCGGCCCTTGAGGATGGTTTCCAGGCCGCGGTAGAGCTGGGAGCTGGACCAGGCGTTCTTGACCTTGCCGTTGTCCACTTCCACTTCCAGGCGCAGATGGCCCTCGATTCTGGTCAACGGGTCCACGATAACGGGGCCGGAATAGTTGCTTTGCGGGGTGACCGGGATGACCGGCGCACCTTGGGGCTTACAGCCAGACATAATTGTTCCTCCTTCGAGTTATTGGCAATGTGAGTGTTGAAAAAGTCCTTTGTCGGCAGTTCGTTCAAAAACCCCAAGTGCAAGGAGCAAGAAAGATCAAGGTCGAAGCGTATTTATTGATACGTGAGAGTTTGAACTTTTTGCAGCGACGCAGCAATTGGGAGTTTTTCAACGGACTGCTAAACCGGTTTGTAGAACGGGCTCAGCTGATCCCAAAACTTCGGCTCGCTGCAGCCGATGCAGGGGTGACCGGCCTGCACGGGCCAGTTGGTTTCGTTGAACTTGACCTTGGGACAGTTGTTGTAGGTGTCCGGCCCCTTGCAGCCGACCTCGTACAGACACCAGCCTTTTCTGGCCTCCTCGGAGTCGAAGGACGGGGCGAATTCATAGTTGAAGAAGTGATCCAATCGTTCGCAGAGTTCATGGACCGACTCGCCGTAGAACATCTTCGGACGATTCAGGCGATCCAGCTCCGGCATGCCCTTGGTCAGCAGATGCACCACGGTCCCGACGAAGTTGTAGGGACTGGGGGGACAGCCCGCGATGTTGATGGCCCGGGTCGGCAGTCCGAGGTGTTCCATCAGTTCGTTCACGCCCATGGCTTGCGTGGGGTTGGGGTCCGCGGCCTGTACGCCGCCGAAGGTCGCGCAGGCTCCGATGGCGATGACGGCCTGGGCCTTGGGCAGGTATTTTTTAGCCATATCCAGCATGGTGTGTCCGCCGACCATCCCGTAAACGCCGTTGTCCTTCGTCGGAATGGCGCCTTCCACCACGGCGATGAACCCGTGGGGCGAGGTGATGGCCTGTTCCAGGGCTGCTTCAGCCGAATCGCCGGCCGCGGCCATCAGGGTTTCGTGATAGTCCAGGGAAATGGTGTCCAGGATCAGTTCATCGATGTACGGGTTGACGGTGCGAACCACGGCCATGGAGCAACCGGTGCATTCGGCGAAATGGAAGTACACTACGGACGGACGGCGCGGATCCGTGAGCGCGGCCGCGACCTGTTTGGCGAATGAGGCCTCCATGCCCATGGCCGCGGCTACCGCGGCGCAGAACTTCATGAAATCGCGACGATTGACGCCACGACACGCAAGCCGTTTTTCGGCGTCGTCCTTGGCCAAGCCAACACTGAATTTCATAACCCACCTCCGTTTAGATTGTTCATCTCCAGGGCCTGTTGGGATATCGAGCCGCACGGGTCCAGCCTGGACCAGCCAAGGCCTATGCGGGCCTTTTTCTGAAAAGTTCAAATTTTCACGTACCAAGAACCGCGTTTTAGCTTTGAACTTTTCTTACTCCTCATAATACTGAGGGTTGTTGATCGAACCGACGAGAGGAGACTTTGAGCGACGAAAACGGAAAAAAGCCGTAACACACTTAAAAATTTTATTGTCGACTATGCGTAACTTTCAGCAATTCGTAGCAAATTAAATAATTATCTCGATACCCTATGTTCTTAACGTTTCTTAAACCGATTCCTGAGTATAATGTCAAATAGGTAAAACAAATCACACCAAGCGGTTTCGATAGACGGGAATGTCATGAGAGGACAGGGTTTGTTCCTCCAAAAAAGTGGACTCTGGTCGACGTGCGCTTTGCCGTGCTGGTGCAATTCGGCCCTGGAATTGCCGAGGCGAAGGAGGCAAAAGGAGGGAGCGACCGTGTTGGAGGCGCGACCGGTGTCGGAAGGCCTGGCGTTGGGAGACGGGGAGTCGGCTCAGAGTGGAGGTCGGGAGTTCACGGCGGAGTGGGCTCTCCATGGAGTCCGGCTCGTTGCAACCGGACCCTGGGAGATGGTGGAGGAAGGAGCATCACAGTAATCTGATTATTTCGATATGTTCATCCATACCGTTCCCGAAGCATTCGGGCGGCCAGGACGATGTTCCGTATCTTGGCCGCGGCCACCTCTTCCACGTTCACGCAGCGATTGGCGAAGCAGCCGAAGCCGCAGTCCGTGTTCAGGAAAAGCTGATCCGGTCGATAGTGGCGTAGCGCCAGCTCGGCCTTGGCCACGATTTCTTCGGGTGATTCCGCTTCGGTGGTCCGTGGGTTGACTACGCCCAGACCGAGTTCCCGGAGGCGGTCCGTTCCGGGCACGGTGCCGGACAGGGCCTCCCCGACCACGGCGATTTCTCCGGCCCGAGGCGTGGCGTACTCCAGAACGAACTGATGAACGCGCATCCGGGTCAGGGCCGGTAGCAGGGGGGTATAATCCCCGGAGAGCAGGACGTCCTCCCGGGTGCTCCAGTTGCCCCGGCAGATGTGCAGGCCGATGCGCGGCCCATGGGGCGGCGGGGCGATACCTTCAATGATGCGGTTGATCAGTTCCGCGGCGTATTTCAGTTCAACACCCACATCCCGGCGGGTGGCCAGAGTCGCTCACATGAAGGTCCGGCGGCCGCACTCCGCGGACATGACCACTTCGGTGAGCACCGGCTCGTCGAACTGCACGAATTCGCAACCGGCCTCGGCCAGTTCCCGTAACTCGTCACGCAGGATGCGCACCACGTCGTCGCCCAACTCGCTTTGATCGCGGTAGGCCTTTTTGGTGTAATTGGACACCCACATGGAACGGCTGAGCAGGTACGGTCCGGGCAGGGTGATCTTCACCGGCTTGTCCGTGAGTTGCTTTACGAACCGGAAGTCGTCCACGGCCAGGGGCTCGCGGCGTTCCAGCCGGCCCACGCAGGTGGGGTTGCGGATGGCCGAGGCCGGGACGTCCAGGGTGCCCAGCATTTCCTCGAATCCGGATTTGTCCTCCACCTCGTCCAGCATTTCGGCCAGGCTCATCAGCTTGGTCCCGGCCACCTTTTCCGTGATGAAGGAGTAGAAATTGTCCCGCCGATGCTCGCCGTCCACCACCACGTCCAGCCCGGCATCCTCCTGGATGCGCACGGTCCGCCGGACTTCTTCGTCGGCCACGGCGTCGAATTCGGCCCGGGACATCCGCTCCAGCCGACGGTCGCGTAATGCCTTGAGCATGGTTTTGGAGCGGGGCCAGCTGCCCACTTGCGTTGTCGTAAACATGATCACACCACCGCGAATTTGATGTTCAGGTCAACCGCCTTGGCCAGCGTGGTCGCGATGGGCGAGCGGGCCACGGTCCGCTCCCAGACTTGGCGGACCCTGGCTTCGTCGTCCATGGTCGAGGCAAAGCATTTCACTTCGATTCCGGCAAAAGACGCGTCACCCTCTTCCAGGCCCATGTGCGCCAGGATGTTATGCAGTTTGCCGCGCACCGTGATTTCCACGTCGTCCACATCCAGGCCTTCCCGGGCGCAGTCCGTGGCGAAGCCGCTGCTGAGCGCCCCGCCCAGCGCGCCCAACAAGGCTTCCACCGCGCAGGGGTGGGCGTCCTTGTCCTTAAAACTTGCCGGTTGACCCAGGTCCCAGGAGAAATTGCGGCAATAGACCGTGCTCTTCAGGTTGCCCGTGGACCGGACCCGCATCCGCCACTCGTACTCCGTGGCCTTTTTCTTGTCCTCGGCCAGGGCTTGATCGTCGGACGAGCTGGCCTGGTCCGCCTTGGGCGCTCCGCGCCGGAGAAAATACCGGGCATACCCCGGACCTTCCAGACGGCCCAGGTACACGTGCCCGGACATCCGGCACCAGGGCGGCAGATCATCGTTGACCGTGGGTTCCCGGCTGCGCATTTCCAAAATCTGCCCTACCGGGGTCTGGAGCATGTTCTCCCGGATCAGGAGGATCAACCCGGACCCGCAGTCCAGGTCTCCACCGTCAAAGACCCGCTCCACACGCAACGCTTCCAGGGCGGAAACATCAAGTGGTTCACTCATTGCGCTCTCCAAATAAATGCGCCGGAGGCGGATCAAAACCGCCCCCGGCCGTGAAAAAATGCGGTCTGCTCAAAGGCCAAGAAGCGAGGCCAATCCGGGAAGGTTCAGCCTCCAATCGACCTGCAATCAGCCATCCAACCTAATACGCCACGCAGGCCGGATCAGCGGAAAGCCATTCCACCAGGGCCGCGCCGCCAGCCGGGACCGAGCCCTCGATCAGGTCGGCCTCGGACAACCCTCGTTTCTTCAGGCAGGGGGTGCAGACGTAGATTTTGCCGCCAGCATTGACGAATTTGGTGATCAATTCCTTGAGCGGGGCAAAGGGTGCGCCTTCATCGATCTTTTCCGCCTCGCCCTTGACCGCGCAGTACACGCCGTCCGTGCTCAGAAAGATCATGGTTTCCTTCTCGCTGCCCTGGGCCGCGTTGGCCACCACGAAGCCCAGGGTGGCCTTGTCGCCGTCGGTGCGGCAGTGGCTGATGGTCACGCAGAATCGGTTCGCCATGGGGTTACTCCTTTTTCCGTTCGGGTTTATACTCGATGAGGTAGTGGGGGTGCCGCATGTCCAGGAGGGTGTTCCTGGTCATCCGACACCAAGCCGGAAACTCAATGGGCGCGGCCGGGTCTTTGGAGATGAGCAGGACCTTGGTTCCCGGTGGCATGGGCAGCAGGTAGGTGTACAGGTTGATGATCACCCGTCCGCAGGTTTCCTCCCCACCGTCGAACTCTTCGTCGAACTCCCATTCCTGGGGGGGCGCTTCTTCCCGGGAGGTGTTCGGTGAGTCGTTGTGATTCGGAGATTGTTCCTGGATCATGGCCGCTCTTTGTGGCTTCGAGGCTTTGTTGGTGACGAGTTTGTCGACGAGTTTACAATGATTTCAGGGGTAAATGTCAAATCGGAAAAGCAAATGCTTTTTTGTCTGAGCCATAGAAGAAATCAGTTGCTGATCCGGGCTGTTTCGGAAATACTCAATACGCCCATGTGGCGGGGGTTTTTCGCTCCGCATGGTTTTCCGACTCTCCCCGATTGCATCCCACCGAACCGGCATGAACAGTTCATATCCAATCTCTTCACCGACCCTGGCCTTTACAGCCGCCGCGACGGACCCGGCTTCCAGGCTGCATTGGGTTGGCGAGCAGGCCGACGCGGTGGAGTTTTCACCGGATCCGAATCACCTGGACCGGCTTGCGGAGATGATCCGGCCGTTTCTGGCCCAACGCCGTTTCGTCCGGTTCCATACCAGATATTTTGAGCACGAACTGGGCCACGCCGACCCGGCCCTGGCCGATCTGGCCCTGGAGGCGCATTTGCGCACTTTGCGGGCCATGGTCGGGCTGGGCGAGCCCGTGGTCACGGTGCATACCGGACTCGACCCGAACCTGCCGGTGCAGGAGTCGAGGCTTGTCGAGAATCTGGCTCGCTTGGTGGCCCACGGGAAAGACCTGGGCATCGTGGTCTGCCTGGAAAATCTGCGTTTCGGACCATCCAGCGAACCGGCGAACGTATTGCGCTGGGCCGAACGGGCCGGAGCCATGATTACCTTGGACGTCGGCCACGCCTTGGGCTCGGAGGCCGCGCGCGGCGGCCGCTGCCCGGCGGAACGGTTCGTGGACCTCTTCGCGGACAGGCTGTTCGAGGTCCATATTTACGGTCGTGAGGACGACCAAGGTCATCATCCCATTGAGGACATCGCCCCGTTCAGGCCGCTCATGGCCAAGCTCCTGCAAACCGAGTGCGTCTGGTGGACCATTGAATTGCAGCGCCCTGAGCACGCCCTGGCCACCCGGGCCTTGCTCCTGGATGAATTGGATCCAGGCGTCCCGCCATCTCACCTCAATCCTCGCGAAGCGGAGCCACATCCGGTTTTCCCGATTCGATCCCGATTTGCCGTTCCTGGGCAAAATCGCCTCTGTTCCCCCTTGAATCTTTAACCGAGCCCCAAGCCCATGATGCCCGACAAGTGCCTGCTGATCGTTCTGGATGGTCTGGGAGACCGCTCTCATGAGGTCTTGGATTGGCAAACCCCGCTCCAGGTCGCCCACACGCCGCACCTGGACCACTTGGCCCGAAACGGCGCCAACGGTCTGTACCACGCCGGAAGCCTGGGCGAGGCCCTGCCCAGTGAAACCGCGCATTTCGCCATGTTCGGCTATGATCGGAAGGACTTTCCCGGGCGGGGGCCTTTGGAGGCCCTGGGAGCCGGCGTGGATTTGGCCCGGGACGAAGTCGCCATCCTGGCGCACTTCGCGGCCCTGGAAGAGCGGGACGGCTGCCTGGCCTTGGTCCGGGACGTTCCCCGGGCCGATGAAGAGGAGGTCGCGGCCCTGATCCGGGCCGTGGACAAGTGGGAACAGGACGGCATCCGGATCCGGTACGTCCCGGTCAAAGGCGTGTTCGGCGTGCTGATCCTTTCCGGCGAGGTTTCCCCGGACATCACGGACACCGGGCCGATGCGCGACGGTCGGTTCCTGCCCGACCTGCTGCCGTTGATCTCAAAACACTCGACGACATTGGACGCGGAGAATGCGGTCCGGGCCCGAAATACGGCCCGCGTGCTCAGGGCCTATCTCCTGCACGCCTGGGACACCCTGCGGGAGCATCCTCTCAATGACCGCCGTCGAAGGGCCGGGCTTCCGCCCATCACCGGGCTGGTCACCCAGCGTGCGGGAAGCTTGCGACCGGTACCGCCATTTTCCCGGCGCTTTGGCCTGCGTGGGTTGAGCATCGCCTCGGGCGCGGTGTTTCGCGGCCTGGCCCGACATCTGGGACTGGACTGGCAAGCGCCCCGGGACACCGGCGACCTGGCGGAGGATTTTGCCCGGGACCTGGCCGACGTGCCGGAGCACTTCACCCGGTACGATTTCATCCACCTGCACACCAAGGCCCCGGACGAGGCGGCCCACGCCAAGGATCCCCTGCTCAAGAAAGCAGTGATCGAGGCTCTTGATCAGGCCTTGGGCACGGGGAAAGCGCTGTTGGAGAGTCCGGACCTGCTGGTGGTGGTCACCGCGGACCATTCCACGCCCAGTTCCGGAAACATGATCCACTCCGGCGAGCCGGTGCCCTTACTGTTTCACGGAACCGGGGTCCGACGGGACGTGGTGACCCGCTTCGACGAGATCCACGCAGCCCAGGGGTGCCTGGGCTGCGTGCGGGGCACGGAACTGCTCCGGCTGATCCTGAATCACCTGGACATGGCCCGCCTGGAAGGGGTCCGGGACACCCCGGAGGACTGTCTGTATTGGCCTGGAGACTACCAGCCCCTGCCAGTCCGTATTCCTCTTTCAAAATGACATTATCAGTCCAACTTCGCATTGGAGTCAGCGTCGAAATCGAGATCGAAATCGGCATCGAAATCGAGAAATACAAAAACTTCATCGAATGACGGCGATTTCGATCTCGATTTCGACTTCGAGCATGCCCTGGCTATTTGTGTCATGTTGAACGTAAAATTGAATGAACCCACAGATCCATGGAAGCCCATATGTACGACATCGGTGTGATTCACGGTCGGTTTCAGGTCCCGCACAACGACCACCTGCGATACCTGCTGGCCGGCAAGGCGCTCTGTCGTCATCTTGTCGTGGGCATCACCAACCCGGACCCCAGCCTGACCGCCGAGATGGCCGCGGATCGCAAGCGATCCAGCGCACTGGCCAACCCCCTGACCTTTTACGAACGCTTGGTGATTCTCCGGGACGTGCTCCTGGAAGCCGGGGTCAGCCAGTCAGAGACCACCATCGTCCCCCTGCCCATCACCCATCCCGATCTCTACCGCCACTACGTGCCCCTGGACGCGGTCTTTCTGCTCTCCATCTGCGACGACTGGGGGCGACACAAGTTGGGTCAGTTCCAGTCCCTTGGATTGAAAACCCATGTACTCTGGGATGTTCCGCCGGAGCAAAAAGGCATCAGCGGCACCGAGGTCCGTCAAGCCATGATCGCCGACCGGCCCTGGGAACACCTGACCCCGGCGGCCACGGTTCGGCACTGTCGAGCCTGGAACATCGCCGCGAGGTTGCGGGGGCTTGTCTCCCCGGTGCCGGAAAACGAGTCCTGGGGAGCGGGCGACCCGGAAGCCATGTAGTCTTTTTTGAGGATTGATATCAGGTGGCAAAGCGTATTGAGACGTCTGGCACCGGGCCTTTTTCAGTCCGGATTGATCAGTTCGGGTCTGGCCGGATCCAGTCCCAGCAGCAATTCCCGGCAGGGGATGCACAGGATGCCGTCGATCAAGAGGCGTTCCCGGCCAAGATATGCCAGGCAGGCTTTGGCCTCGGGGTAGTCCTGGCAAAATGTCCTGAGCGGGCGGAGATCCTTGCCATGGATGGACCCGGATCGCTTGACCTCCACGGCCCAGAACGTGTCCGGGCCATAGACCACGAAATCCACCTCGCTGCCGGACTTGGTCCGCCAATAGTACAGTCGGGCGGGAGATTCCCGGTAGGCGGCCCATGCCATCAGGTGCTGGGCCACAAGGCCTTCCAGGGCAGGACCTTCGATCTCCTCCGGCCTGTCCAGAGGGCCGGAAGGACGCAGTGAGCGGTACACGCCGACATCAAAGTAATAGAACTTGTCATGGCTGACCAAATGGCGCTTGGCTCGTTTGGTGAACACGGGGACGCGAAAGCACAGCAGCAGATCTTCCAGAATGTCCAAGTAGCCCTCCACGGTCTTGCGGCCCACTTGGCATTCCCGGCCCACTTGGGCCAGGTTGAGGATGCTGCCCTGGGAAAAGCTGATGGCCTCCAGGAATCGGGAAAAGGCGCCTATGTCTCGGACCAGGGCCTCGGCCTGGACCTCCTCGCGCAGGTACAGCGAGGCATAGGTCCGCAACACCGCCTCGGGGTCAGGGGACTGCGTCACCAGGGGAACCATGCCGAAGCGCAGGGCGCGGTCTAGGTTGAAGGCCGCGCCCAGTTCCACTGCCATGAAAGGATGCATGGTTGTTTCCACTAGGCGGCCGGCCAGCAGATTGAATCCTCCGCGTCGCAGCTTGCGGGCGCTGGAACCGGTCAGCACGAAACGCAGCCAGCGGTCTGACTCGATGAGGGCGTGGACCACGTCCAGCAGGGCCGGCGCCTTCTGGATTTCGTCAATCACTACGTCCCTCGCGGCGGGATACGCGGCGATCAATTCCTTCAACCGCTCTGGCCGGGCCTGATAGACGCGCTGGGCTTCAGGATCGAGCAGATCGATCCACAGGGCATCCCCCATTGTTTGGCGCAGCCATGTGGACTTGCCGGTTCCCCTCGGCCCGAAGAGGAAAAAACCGCCTCCGGGCATGCGAAAAAAACGAGATATTTTTTCCATATTTGCTTCTTTTTCGGAATAGCGAAGTCCATTATGCACCATGTCTGGCTTGGCGTAAAGGCATTGAAAAAGCCAAAAGTTAATCAGTTCTCAAGAGCCGGAATCCCAGGGAACTGCGCCCGCTGTCCGGGTCGTTCCAGCCGCGAAGGGCCGCACGAACATTCCAGGGGCCGTAGAACCAGGAGCCGGGCTGGTAACATCGCCGAGCGGTTGCGGGGAAGGGTGGCCAAGACGTATGTGGGAATACATCAACAAAGGAGTGCCCAAATGGTCTCCCGACGGCCGCTGGATCGCCTATTTGTCCGACATGTCCGGAGACGCCAACATCTGGATCATTCCGGCCCAGACATAACCCTCATCACCCCCGCAGCAACACGATGGCGATGATTGCCAGGGCCAGCCCCAGCAGGCGTCCCGTGGTCAATTTCTCCCGAAAAATCAGCACGGACAGCACCACGGCCACCAGGAAGTGCATGCCGTTGATCGAGACCACGATGGCCAGCGGTCCCAGGGCCAGGGCTTTGAGGAAGAGGTAGAACCCGGCCAGGTTGAGCAGGCCCATGGACAGGCCGATGGTTACGGCCAGTCGGCGCGGACTTTTGATTTGGCCCTGGTTTTGGGTTGGTGCGAACATCCTCGGAGCTAATGCCAGGGTGAAGAGGGTGGAGAAGACGTAGGACAGGGCGATGAAGGCCAGGAGATCCGTATGCTGGGCCGCGTATCTGGAGCTGATGGCCGAGAGGGCCCCGGCCAGCATGGCCACGAAAACCAGGATCAGGCCCTTGGCTCTGGTCCGGGCGTCGTTGTCCGGTGCGCTGTCCCGACCCAGAACCCAGATGGTGGCCAAGGAGAGCCCGACGCCCAGGATTTGCAAGGGCTCAAGCCGTTCTTGGAGAAAAAGTACGGCAAAGAGGACCACCAGGACGATGTTCATCCGGATCAGGGGATAGGCCACGGTGGCGGGCATGTGTTTCAGGGCCTGGATGTGGGCCAGGGTGGCGCTGACGAATGTCAGGCTGTTGGCCAGGGAGATCAAAACCAGAAAACTCAGGCTGGGCACGACCGGCGGGAAGAGGACCAGGAGGCCGGAGCTGAGCACGGCCACGGTGGTCATGAAGCAGAAGGTGGTCAGGAAGGTGCCGCAATTCCTGGCCGCGGCGACCTTGTACAGAAAGCGCTGTCCGCCCAGAAGCAGCAGGGCCAGCAGGGAATAGAGATACCAGGTTTGCATACGTCTGATTTACGTTCAATATGACACGACCAGTCAGGGCATATTGGTCGAAATCGAAATCGAAATCGCTATCGAAATCGGTGTCGCCATCGCTCCATGATATGCTTGGCTTTCTCGATTTCGATTACGATTACGATTACGATTTCGATTGCGATCCGGGCTCCAGTGCGGGGGCGTGATCCCGGGCATCGTCCGGAAGATGGTCGGGGACATCCTGCAGGAAGCGTTCGAGGATGGCGTTGCTGACCAGCATCCCGGATCTGGTCAGGCGCAGCAGGCCGGAGTGGACCCGGATCAGGTCGTTTTGTCGGAGCACCTGGATCAGGCGGCGGTGTCGGCGCAGGAAGTCCTGGCCGGTGCGTTGTCGGTATTCGGCCAGGCTCAGCCCCTTGGTGGTGCGCAGGGAGAGCATGACCAACTCCTTGATCTTGTCCGCGGTCGTCAGGGCCGTCGACGTGTCCCCGATCCGCTCCGTGCGGACCAGTTCGGCGTAATCCTTCATGTTCTTGGGGTTTTCCCAGCGCAGGCCGCCCAGGGTGGAGACCGCCCCGGCCCCCAGCCCAAGGTAGCTTTGGGATTGCCAGTAGCCCTGGTTGTGGCGGCAGGCAAAGCCCATCCGGCTGAAGTTGGATATTTCGTAGTGCAGGTATCCCTTTGATTCCAGCAATTCAGCCCCTTGCAGAAACATCTTGGCCTGCTCGTTTTCAGGCGGCAGGACGATGTCCCCGGCCGACTCGGCCCGGGCCAGGGGCGTGTCGTGCTCCAGGGTCAGGCCGTAGCAGGAGAGGTGGTCGGGCTGGAGATTGACCACGGTTTCCAGCTCACGCAGCCATTCCAGGGCTCGTTGTCCGGGCAAACCCCAGATCATATCCAGGCTGATGTTCGCGAAGCCTGCCTGGCGAGCCATGTCAAAGGCCTTCATGCCCTGCGCGGCTTGGTGCCGCCGGCCCAAGACCTCCAGCTTCTTGTTGTCCAGGCTTTGCAGCCCCAGGCTGAGCCGGTTCACGCCCAGGGCGAGCAGGCCGCGCAGATAGTCCGGGTCAGCCGCGGAGTCCGGATTGGCCTCCAGGCTCCATTCCAGGCCCGGAGCCAGCTCGAAGGTCCGGGCCAGGGCCGAGGCGATGCGCTCCATCTGCTCCAGGGAAAGCAGGCTGGGCGTTCCGCCGCCGAAGTAGATGGAGGAGACGGGCCGCCGGACTCCGGCCCGGCCCAGCCGCCGTCCCCAGAGGGCGATTTCGGCCTCGAGATGGTCCAGGTAGGATTCCAGGTCGGCCGCGCCGGGGCCGGGGACCGAGAAAAAGGAGCAGTAGCCGCACTTGCTCCGGCAGAAGGGGATGTGGATATACAGCAACATGCACGAAATTCATGTCGGACTGGAGCCGTCCGCCAGCCGGTTCAGCTTTTTGCGGCGGCGCTCCAGCTCGCTGTACAGGCAGCCGCAGTAGCTCTGGCGGTACAGCCCCCATTGCCGGGACAGGTCGATTCCTGCTTGCCAGCCCGGGCGGAAGTCCCGGTCCAGGAATCGGATTCCGGTCCGGTCATCCAGTTCCCGGCCAATGGCCAGGATGGCGTCCCGGTCCTGGTAGATGCTGTAAAGCAGGGTGGTGCTCACGGCGGAAAACCCGTGTTCCTTGGCATAAGCGAAAGTCCGCTCCAGACGCAGCCGGTAGCAGGCGGGGCAGCGGTGGTCCTCCCGGCCGTGCACGACCTGGAAAAAACGGCGCGGGTCGTATTCCGCGTCCAGGCAGATCATCGGACAGTCCATTTCTTGAGCGGCCTGAAGCACCGCCTCCCGGCGCTTGAAATACTCCTCCACGCCGTGGATGTTCGGGTTATGGAACAGCCCGACGACCTCCTCCCCCTGTTCCCGCAGCGTTTGCACCGGCACCAGGGCGCACGGTCCGCAGCAGACGTGGAGCAGAATGGCGCGGTTCGTTATCCCGGACATTTCTCGGTAAGCACGAGAATCGAATTCTGGAAGCGGTCTTCCAGATCCTTGAGCATGATCCGCTTGTGGTTCAGCAGGTACAGGGCCAATTCGGCCTCGGTGCGGTATTCCAGGGGCGTGGGGCAGTTTTTGGCACGCAGTTTGCGGTAGATGTCCTTCAAGACCTGGAGGGCGCGCCATTCGATGTTGCGTTGCAGCCCCGAGCCCTGGCAGTGCGGGCAGGGTTCGGAGCTGATGGACAGGGCCGAGGAGCCCAGGCGCTGGCGGACCATTTCCAGCAGGCCGAATTTGGAAAGCCGGCCCACGTCCACCCGGGCCCGGTCCACCTTGAGCGAGGACTTGAGTTCCTTTTCCACCTCCCGGCGGTGCTTGGGGTCGCGCATTTCGATGAAGTCGATCACGACCTGCCCGCCGATGTCGCGCATCCGCAATTGTTGCCCGATTTCCTGGGCCGCCTCCATGTTGGTCTTGAAGACCATTTCGTTGAAATTGCTGCCGCTGATTTTTCCGGAGTTGACGTCCACGGCCATCAGGGCCTCGGTCTGATCAAAGACCAGCCTTCCGCCGCTGGGCAGCAACACTTCGCGCCCGAAGATCTGCTGCAATTGTTTTTCCAGGTTGAAGCGCTCCCAGAGGGTGCGATCCGTGTCCGCGTGCAGTTTGACCATGTTCTGACGGCGGGGAAAGGTCAGGGTTACGAATTCCTTGACCAGTTCCATGGTTTCCGGGTGGTCGATCCAGATTTCGCCCACGTCCGAGGTCAGGTAGTCCCGCACGGCCCGGAAGGCCAGTTCCTTCTCCTGATAGATCAATACCGGGGCCTGCTCGGTCATGCCTTTCTTGCGCACGTCCTTCCAGAGCCGTTTCAGAAACTGGAGATCCTTGAGCAGGTTGGTCTTGGTCTGACCCAGGCTGTTGGTCCGGGCGATCAGGCCGATGCCTTCGCCCAGTTCCTGTTCCCGGAGGATATCTTTGAGTCGGCTGCGTTCCTCGTCGTCCTCAATCTTGCGGGAAACCCCGAACTGGTCCTGGCCCGGAGTGAGCACCAGGAAACGACCGGCCAGGGAGAGATAGGTGGTCAGGAAGGCACCCTTGTTCACCGTGGGCTCCTTGACCACCTGGACCAGCAGTTCCTGGCCGGGTTTGAGCACCTTCTGCAGGGGCGGGTATTTGCGGCCGGTTTCCGGGTTGTGTTCCTTGAGATAGTATTCCGGGTGAACCTCGTCGATCTGCAGGAAACCGTTGCGGGCCTCGCCGTAATTGATGAAGGCCGCTTGCAGGGCCGTATCGATGTTGTTCACGGTACCTTTGTAAATGTTGCCCTTGGTTTTGGCCTGGTGCAGCATTTCAATGAAATAGTCGGTGATTTTGGCGTCTTCGGCCAGAATCAACTCGACCTGCTCACCAGGCAAGACGCTGATGAACATTTTCTTGCGTTGTTTTGTTGGAGCCATGATTTTTCCTTTGAAAATATTGAAAATTATGAATTCTTCCGTCTATGGAACGGAAGTGGGTCGCAGAGTGTTTCAGAGAGCGGCCTGAAAAAAATCCTCGCCGAGTTCATGGGCATGCCGGATCGCGCCTCGGGCGGTCAGGTCGGCGAATACGGTGCGGATTTGCGCCGGCTCCAGCCCCAGGGCCTCTCGGACCTGGTCGATGGTTTGCGGGCGGCGACGCAAAGAATTCAGCACCAGCTCGCGTTGGGCTTCCGTCGCCAAGACCTGGGCCGAATCCTGGGCCGAATCCTGGGCCAAATCCTGGGTCTGGTCCTGGATTACGGCGGCCTGCTCGTCCTCTTGCGTAGCAATCGTTCCTTGCAACGCGGTGCGCCATGTCGTCAATGTTTGATGGTCCACCGCCTCGGCCAGAGGGGAGGCGCCCGGCCTGGTCATGGTGACCACGTCCACCCGGTCCGGTCTGAGCCGGGGCAGGAAGTCCCGGAGCAGGGCCAGATTTTCCGGAGTATCGTTGATTCCCCGGTTCAGGAGGATTTCCAGAAAGATTCGGCCGGAGAACCCGGCCCGGAAATCAAGAAGACCCGAGGTGATCCGTTCCAGATCGCCCCCCTGGCAGGGCCTGTTTATCCTGATGAACTCCGCGGGCACAAGGGTGTCCAGGGAGGGCAGGACGATTGCGGCCCCGCTGAGTTCCCGGCGGACCACCGGGTCGTGGAGCAGGGTGGAGTTGGTCAGCACGGCCACCGGGATGTCCGGAAAGATGGCCCGGCTGCCGGCGATAATTTCCTCCAGTTCCGTGTTCAGGCACGGTTCGCCCAGGCCGCCCAGGGTGACGACCTCGGGTCTGGGCATCTGATCTCGTTTCCAAGCCTGAAGCTCGTCCAGAATGACCCGCGCGGGCATGTAGGGGCGGCGTTCCATGGTCAGGACGCGGGTCGGGCCGACCTCGCAATAGACGCAGTCCAGGGAGCAGATGCGTTTGCCCAGGAGGTCCACTCCCAGGGACAGACCGAGACGTCCGGATCGGACCGGACCGTAAAGGGTTTTGAATTGCATGGAGCGTTCGTTGGTTTTGTATGGAATCGGATATTGATGTGGTGGGCCTCAAGGCTGGCTCTCGGCGTCCTCGTCCCGGACGGGGGCAGGGCGTCCTGGGCGGGCAGGGCCATTTTGTTCTCTGGAAAATATCTATAATTTCAAAATGTAGATTGCAGGGTGTTCGAGGGGACCCCCAAGGAAGGGCCAGGAATCATCGAAATCGAAATCGCTATCGAAATCGGGATGTTACCAGAAAACGATTTCGATGGCGATTTCGATTTCGATACCGATCCAGAGTACCCGTGGTTCGAGAACAAAATTGCCCTGCCTGGGCGGGCTTTCAACCTTGACACGTCGGGATTCAGCACATACCAGCACACTTCTTTATCTTCAGGAGGCAATATGCTCAATCCAGGTGATCTGGTAATGCTGGTCTGTCCGCAAGGCAAGCGTTACATTCGAAAAGTTCGCGAAGGCGAAACCATGCAGACCCACTTCGGGGTGCTGGAACACGCGGCCCTGCTGCAAGTCGGGTACGGCGAAGAGGTGCGCACCCACCTCGGCCATCCCTTCCGGCTGCTCAAGCCGAGCCTCTACGACATGGTCAAGATGCTCAAGCGACGGACCCAGATCATCTATCCCAAGGAGATCGGCTATATCCTGCTGAAGTTGGGCATCGCGCCGGGATGCCGGGTGATCGAGGCCGGCAGCGGTTCCGGGGCGTTGACCACGGCCCTGGCCTGGTACGTCGGAGACCATGGCCGGGTCTACACCTATGAGCAGCGCGAAGAATTCTACCGCCTGTGCGGCGAAAACCTGAGCTGGTCCGGGTTGGGAGAACGGGTGGAGCAGTTCAATCAAAACATCGCCGAAGGCTTTGTGCAGACCGATGTGGACGCCCTGTTTCTGGACGTGCGCACCCCATGGGACTTCCTGGACCAGGTCGTGGCGGCGATCATGCCCGGAGCGCCGGTGGGCTTCCTGCTGCCCACGACCAACCAGGTCAGCTCCCTGTTGGCCGGCCTGGAAAAAGCTCCCTTCGAGGATGTGGAAGTCCTGGAGATATTCCTGCGCCGCTACAAGCCCGTGGCCGAAAGACTGCGCCCGGACGACAGGATGGTCGCCCATACCGGTTTCCTGGTCTTCGCCCGGCACGAGGGGCGTAAGGCTGCGCGCTGTTCGGAAGCGGCGATGGATACGTCAACGGCGTCGGCGGACTTGGATATCGACGCGTCAAATCCCGTGGATGCAGCTTAGACGTTGATCGAATCTAATCAAGTCGTCGACCGGGTGCCCGTTTCCCGGTCGTCTTTCCGCTTCGGATATTGAACGTCTCCGGCTGACTGTTCCCGTCAGTTTCCGCCAGGTTGCGATTTTCTGGACAACCAGCTAGATTTACCTATTCTTTCGTAGTGCACGCTTGGATCTGTCGTCATTGACCAAGGTGACGGACGCCGAATCGTATCTTCCTTAAAACAGCAGCCTTCCGTGAGCGTTTCCTTTCATGACCTGTCGCATTCTCGTCCTCAACGGCCCCAATCTCGGCCATCTCGGCCAGCGTCAGCCCGACATTTACGGCACCCAGGGCATGCGCGATCTGCCGGATTTGTTGGAAACCTTGATGGGCCGGGCCGTGGACGAGGTGGAGCTGCTTTTTTTTCAGGCCAACGGTGAAGGCCGGATCATCGATCGCCTGGAGCAGGCCCGTAACGAGGATGTTTACGGCGTGGCTCTGAACGCCGGGGCTTTCACGCACACCAGCCTGGCCCTGGCCGACTGTCTGGCCTGGATCGACCTGCCCTGCGTGGAAGTGCATCTGAGCAACATTCTGGCCAGGGCCGAGTCCATCCGACATGCGAGCCTGATCGCACAGCACTGCATCGGCGTGGTTTCCGGTTTCGGCCTGCTCAGCTACGCCCTGGCCGTGCAGACGCTTTGGCTGCGGTGGTCCACATCCATCGCCGAACAAAGATAATCTTCAACCTCATTCATGGGACCTATGCCATGCCTTCGACGACCGACTTCAAACGCGGACTGAAACTTGAAATCGACGACACGCCCTACGAGATCGTGGAATTCCAGCACGTCAAGCCCGGCAAGGGCGGTGCGTTCGTGCGCACCAAGCTGCGCAACATTCTCACTGGCCGGATCCTGGACCAGACCTACCGCTCCGGGGAAAAATTCGCCAAGCCGGACCTGGAATCCCGGGAAATGCAGTTTCTGTATCACGACGGCACGGGATACGTGTTCATGGACATGACCACCTACGAGCAACTCAGCGTGACCGAGGAGCAGGCCGGGGAAAAGGGCCGCTATCTGGTGGATGGTCAACAGGTCAAAGTGCTGCTGTATCGCGGCCAGGCCATCGACATGGACATGCCGGCCTCCGTGGTGCTGGAAGTGACCGAAACCGATCCCGGCCTCAAAGGCGACACGGTCAGCGGCTCCACCAAGCCGGCCGTGGTGCAGACCGGCCTGACCGTCAACGTCCCGCTGTTCATCAACCAGGGCGACAAGATCAAGGTCGACACCCGCTCCGGGACCTACATCAGCCGCGAGTAGCGGACGATTTGCCCGAGACTCGTTTGATCACTCGTCTGAGTATTGACATGACCTTATCCTCCAGTTCGTTCAAAAATCCCAAGTGCACGAAGCAAAAACCGTTCAAGGTCGAAGCGTATTTCTTCATACGTGAGAGTCTGAACGCTTTGCGGCAACGCGGCAATTGGGAGTTTTTCAACGGGCTGGCATGAGTCCTTCCGCCGTGACCGCCGACGCCCATCCGAGAAATGAAACGCGACTGCTTCGGGAAATATGCGCCCTGACCCTGCTTTTCGCCGCCGCATTTCTCACTCTCAGCCTGTTCAGTTACCACCCCCAGGACCCGTCTTTCAATCAGCAGGCCACCAGCATTCAGTCCATCAATAATCAGGCCGGGATCGTCGGGGCCTATCTGGCCGGATTGTTCGTGGACCTGATCGGGCTTTTGGCGTTCATGTTTCCGGTGGTCCTGGTCTGGTTGGGGCTGGCCTGCGTCTGGCGCGTGTTCCAGGTGTCCTGGTGGCGTTGGATCGGTTTGCTGCTGCTTTGTTTCGCCTTGCTGGCCGCGGCCAGTCACCCTTGGATTCAGGAGCGGATTGTCGTTTCGGGGATTGGCGGTGGCGGTTACTTCGGAGACCAGCTCCACGCTTTGAGCATGGTTTTGTTTCATGAGCGCGGAGCCTTGCTGTTGTGGCTGTTCCTGGTCTTTCTTGCCTCGCAGTTGCTGTTCGGCGTCTACTGGACCACCTGGGGGAGCGCCTTGGTCGAATGGACCAGGCGTTCTCCCCGTCCTCGCCCGGCCAAAGGCAAGCCCGAGAAGCGGAAAAACAGCGACATGCCGTCGTCCCTGCTGGAGGAGTTTCATGTTCCCGGTGGGAAAAGCCGACCCGCCAAACCCAAGGAAGGGAAAAAGGAACGCGACCCGCTGGCCGCGGTCACGGAGAAGCTGGATTTTGCTTTGGGGGAGAAGGGCGTTCCGCTTTTTCCGAGCCTGAACCTTCTGGCCGTCCCGGATCGCAAGCAGCCGCGCACCTCCCCGCAGCGCCTCCAGGAGATGGCCAAGTCCCTGGTGACCTGCCTGGCGGACTTCGGGGTTCAGGGCGAGGTCCAGAACATCCAGCCCGGCCCGGTAATCACCATGTTCGAATACAAGCCCGCGCCGGGGGTGAAGATCAGCCGGATCGCCGGTCTGAGCGACGATCTGTCCCTGGGCCTGAAAGCCGCTTCGGTGCGCGTGGTGGCTCCGTTGCAGGGCAAGGACGCCGTAGGCGTGGAGATCCCCAACGAGCACCGCCAGTCGGTCTGGTTGCGGGATATCCTGGAGTCCGATGCCTTTCAGAAATCCAAATCCAAACTGACCATTGCCATCGGCAAGGACATCGAAGGTCTGCCCATGGTCGCGGACTTGGCCCGGATGCCCCACCTGCTGGTGGCCGGGGCCACCGGGGCCGGAAAGAGCGTGGGCCTGAACGCGATGATCGTGAGCATCCTGTTCAAGGCCCGGCCGGACGAGGTCAAGTTCCTGCTGGTGGACCCCAAGCGGATCGAGTTGGCCGTGTACGCGGACCTGCCCCACCTGGTGCACCCCGTGGTCACGGAAATGTCCCTGGCCAAAAGTGCCCTGGATTGGGCCATGGCCGAGATGGACGCCCGTTACGAGGCCATGGCTGCTTTGGGCGTCCGGCACATCTCGTCGTACCAGCAAAAGGTCGCCGGACTGCCTCCGGAAGAGGCCGAACAGCATCGGGCCATGCCCTACCTGGTGATCATCATCGACGAGTTGGCGGACTTGATGCTCACCGCGGGCAAGGAAGTGGAAGTGAGCATCGTCCGTCTGGCCCAACTGGCCCGGGCCGCGGGCATTCATATGATCCTGGCCACGCAGCGACCTTCGGTTGACGTGGTCACCGGGCTGATCAAGGCCAACTTTCCCTGCCGGATCAGCTTCCAGGTCACGTCCAAGCACGATTCCCGGACCATTCTGGATTCCGTGGGCGCGGAACACCTGCTGGGACAGGGCGACATGCTCTTCAAGCCCAGCGCAGGAAAGTTGCAGCGCATGCATGGAGCCTTCGTCGGCGACGATGAAATCGCCGCGGTGGTCCAGGCTTGGCATGAACAGCAGCCACCCAGCTTTGAGCTGGATTTCAACGAATGGGCCAAGGAGGAGGCCGGCGTCACCAACGGGAACGGTCCCGAAGGCTCTGACGTGGTGGACGACCCCATCTACAGCCAAGCCGTGGAATTCGTCCTGGAACAGGGCCGAGCCTCCATCTCCCTGCTTCAGCGCCGCTTCCGGATTGGTTTCAACCGCTCGGCCCGGTTCATCGAGCAAATGGAAAAAGACGGTCTGCTGGGGGCCCAGGAAGGCAGCAAGCCCCGGGCCGTGATCAAGTCGAAGAAGGGATAGGATATGCCGACAGTCTCGCTGTTCTATGGAATCATTATTCGGATGTTTTTTCGGGATGTCGACAGGCATCAACTGCCGCATATTCATGCGGAATACCAAGGAAGCGTAGCTGTGTACGCCATTGATGACGGTTCGGTGCTGGCGGGAGAGCTGCCATTAAAAAAGCACAAGCTTGTTGTCGCCTGGATAGAGATTCACAAGGACGACTTGCTTGCGAATTGGCAACTGGCCGTGAACGGGAAACATCCTTTTCGGATTCGAGGGCTGGATCAATGAGAATCGCTCAAGTTATTCCTCAAAGTGATTATACGTTGAATATCGTCTCTGAAGACGGGAGGGTCGGTTGGTTCGACGTCCGTCCATATCTCGAATTTGAGGCGTTTCAGCCGTTGCGCGATCTTGATGAATTCATGAATATTCAAAATGGAAAATATTATGTTGAATGGAATTGCGGTGCCGATCTTTCGGTGGATTCCATTGAAGCTCATTGGGTGATAAGATAGTATTTTCAGGCTCATACTGAAACATCTTCTTTTGACGGAGCAGTTACGATGCAATTACACGGAACGACCATCCTCGCCGTGCGGGACGCGGATGGGGTGGCCATGGCCGGGGACGGGCAGGTGACCATGGGCCAGAGCGTGGCCCTGAAGCACAAGGCCCGCAAGGTTCGAAAGATTTACAAGGATCGGGTGATAGTCGGCTTTGCCGGGGCCACGGCGGACGCCATGACGCTGTTCGAGCGCTTTGAGGCCAAGCTGGAGGAATACGGCGGCAACCTGGTCCGGGCCAGTGTGGAAATGGCCAAGGAATGGCGGCTGGACAAGTATTTGCGGCGGCTGGAGGCCATGCTGCTGGTGGCCGACGACACGTCCATCCTGCTGCTCAGCGGCACCGGGGACGTGATCGAGCCGGACGACGGGGTGGCGGCCATTGGCTCGGGCGGGAGTTATGCCCTGGCCGCGGCTCGGGCCCTGGCCCGGAACACATCACTGGACTGCGAGGACATCGTGCGCAAGTCCATGGCCATTACCGCGGAACTGTGCGTGTTCACCAACGACCAACTGAGCCTGGAATCCCTGCGCAAAGACGAGGCCAAGAAGGAGACGACCACCTGATGAGCTACTTGACCCCCCGTGAAATCGTATCGGAACTGGATCGCTACATCATCGGCCAGAAGGACGCCAAGCGCATGGTGGCCATCGCCCTGCGCAACCGCTGGCGTCGGCAGCAGTTGCCCCCGGAATTGCGGGACGAAATCGCGCCCAAGAACATCATCATGATCGGCCCCACCGGTGTGGGCAAGACGGAAATCGCCCGGCGGCTGGCCAAGCTGGCCAGTGCGCCGTTCATCAAGGTGGAGGCGACGAAGTACACGGAAGTCGGCTATGTGGGCCGGGACGTGGAGTCCATGATCCGGGACCTGATGGAGATCGGTGTGACCATGCTGCGCAAGGAGGAAACCGAGCGGGTCCGGGTCAAGGCCGAGAAATTGGCTGAAGAACGGTTGCTTGACCTGCTTCTGCCGGCCAAGAAACCGCCACAGCAGACATCCCCCACCATCCCCCCGACCAGTGGCCAGGCCTTGGAAATCGAGGGCGACGCCGGCCAGGATTCGACCCGGGAAAAATTGCGCAAGCTGTGGCGGGACGGCAAGCTGGATGAGCGTCTGGTGGAACTGGAGGTCAAGGCTTCCTCGCCCCAGGTGGAGATCATGGCCATGCCCGGACTGGAGGACATGGAGATGCAGTTCCGGGACATGTTCAGCCGGGTCTTTCCCCAGCGCCGCAAGCAACGTCGGGTCAAGGTCAAGGACGCCTATGAACTGCTGATCCAGGAGGAGAGCGACAAGCTCATCGACATGGACAAGATCATGGAGGCGGCCCGGGAGCGGGTCGAGCAGGGCGGAATCGTCTTCCTGGACGAGATCGACAAGGTTTGCAGCAGCCGGGAAGCGACCAAGGCCGACGTGTCCCGGGAAGGCGTGCAGCGGGATCTGCTGCCGGTGGTGGAAGGCAGTTCCGTGAACACCAAGTACGGGATGGTGCGCACGGACCACATCCTGTTCATTGCCGCCGGGGCCTTTCATATGTCCAAGCCTTCGGATCTGATCCCGGAATTACAGGGCCGCTTTCCGCTGCGCGTGGAGTTGTCCGCGCTGACCAAGGAGGATTTCCTGCGCATCCTGACCGAGCCCGAGAACGCCCTGACCAAACAGTACATGGCCCTGCTGGGCACCGAAGGCGTGACCCTGGAATTCGCCCCGGACTCCCTGGAAGAGGTGGCGGACTTCGCCCAAAAGATCAACGACGACACGGAAAACATCGGCGCCCGCAGGCTGTATACCATCCTGGAAAAAATTCTCTCCGACCTCTCCTTCGAGGCCTCGGAACGTTCCGGGGACCAGGTGGTCGTGGACGGCGCCTATGTCCGCGACAAGCTCCAGGATATCCAGCAGCGTCGGGATTTGTCGCGGTATATACTGTAGCGCCGGTTCCTTAACCGTGACGGCATCAATCGAAATCGCTATCGAAATCGGTTTCGGTGTCGAAAAAACGATTGGTTCCGAATCTGCTTAAATCGCACCTTTTACCTGGTTGAGCGAGTACAACCCCATGCAACACGAAGTCGCCAAAGCCAAAACCCTGCTCGAAGCGCTCCCGTACATCCGGGATTTTTTCGGGCAGACCGTGGTCATCAAGTATGGCGGGCACGCCATGAAGGACGAGCAGCTCAAGCGGGCGTTCGCCCTGAACATCGTCCTGCTGCGCTACATCGGGGTCAATCCGGTGATCGTGCATGGCGGCGGCCCGCAGATCGGCAGGATGCTGGATCAACTGGGCATCTGCTGCCAGTTCCGGGAAGGGCTGCGGGTCACGGACGAGGCCACCATGGACGTGGTGGAAATGGTGTTGGTGGGCAAGGTGAACAAGGAGATCGTCAACCTGCTCAATCAGCACGGAGGCAAGGCCGTGGGGCTCTCCGGCAAGGACGGGCGGATCATCAACGCCCAGAAAATGGAGATGGTCATCCCGCACAAGGACATGCCCCCGGAAATTATCGACCTGGGCAAGGTGGGCGAGGTCACGGACATCCGCACCGGCCTGATTCGCACCCTGGAAAAAGAAGGCTTCATCCCGGTGATCGCCCCGGTGGGCGTGGACGACGATGGCGAAACTTACAACATCAATGCCGACGCCGTGGCCGGGGCCGTGGCCGCGGCTCTGGAGGCCAAACGGCTGATCCTGCTCACCGACGTACCCGGCGTGCTGGATCTGGAGGGTAATCTGATCTCGTCCATGAACCGGCACAAGGCCGTGGAAGCCCTGGAAAAAGGGGTGCTGCGCGGCGGCATGATCCCCAAGGTCAAATGCTGCCTGGAAGCCGTGGAAGCCGGCGTCGAAAAGGCCCACATCATCGACGGCCGCCTGGAGAATTCCATCCTTCTGGAGATGTTTACCAAGGGCGGGATCGGAACGGAGATCATCTTTTAGGTGAGTTTTCAAGATGTTGCAGGTTTTGGACTTCCCCCTGAGTGGAGGCAGCTTATGAATACGGTCGTGCTCGAACTCCCTTTTGATGCTTTGGCGTTGCCTGGTATGTCCCCGGAAGCGTTGGCACGCGAAGCCCAATTTATGCTGGCCTTGAAACTGTTCGAAGTTGGACGCTTGAGTTCCGGCAAGGCCGCAAAGCTTTGCGGAATGGGGCGGGTAGAGTTTCTTCTTGCCGCAGGACGAGCCGGTGTACCCATAGCAGCGCTGGACAATGATGAGGTGATGGCGGAGTTTAACGCCGATGTTTGATCGCGCGGTGGTCAATGCCGGTCCGCTGATCGCGCTATCACTGCTTGATTCTCTCGATTTGTTGCCAACGTTGTTTACCGAGTGCTGGGTTCCGCGGACCGTCTACAACGAAGTGTCGGTGGCGGATATCGACAAGCCGGGGGCCAGAGCTTTGCAGAGAGCAGTCTGGCAGATGCGTGTCAGAGTGAGTCCCGTTCCCGACCCTTTGCTGGTGATGGAGTTGGATGACGGAGAGGCCGAGGTCATATGCCTTGCACGGCATCTGTCGCCGTGCATGGCGATCATTGATGAACGACGAGGTCGACGAATCGCCCGGCATGTTTATGGACTTCCCGTCAAGGGGACGGCTGGGATTTTGGTCGCAGCCAAACGTCGCGGGTTGATTCCCGTTGTGCGGCCGCTCTTATTGGAGCTGCGCGCCTCAGGATATTATCTCGCCGACAACGTGATTGCCGCCGCATGCCAGGCAGTGGGCGAATAATTGCCACGCAAGTTGTTTTTTTGAGCGTAAGGAGAATATCATGATATCGCGTGAACAAGCCTGGGAGCTGCTTTCCAGCAAGGGCCAGGAACAGCATATGCTGCATCATGCCCTGGAGACCGAGGCGGTGATGCGGGGGGTGGCCAGGCGGCTGGGGCAGGATGAGGAAGTCTGGGGGCTGGCGGGGCTGCTCCATGATCTGGACTTCCATGAAACCAAGGAATTGCCGGAAGAGCACGGTTTGCGGGCGGCCACGTGGCTGGCCGAGGACTTGCCCGAGGAAGCCTTGACGGCCATCCGCGCCCATAACGGCGAGCGCAACGGGGTTGCGCCGTCCACCACCTTCGACCACGCCTTGCGCTGCTCCGAGACCGTCACCGGCCTGGTTTCCGCGGCGGCCCTGATCCGGCCCACGAAGCTGGAGGGGCTGGGGGCCAAGAGTCTGAAGAAGAAAATGAAGGACAAGGCCTTTGCCGCGGCGGTGAACCGGGAGATCATCCGGGAGTGCGAGACCATCGGGGTGGGACTGGATGACTTTCTGAACGATGCCGTGGCCTCCATCACCACCATCGCCGATCAGGTCAACCTGAAGTGACCCTGAAATGACCTCGGTTTCCGAAGCCGTTGGCTCCTGCGCCATGCTCCTGGCCTTTCGCAGCCTGGAGGAAGTCTACGTGCGCGGCAGGACCGTGCATTTCGTGGGCAACGGCCACCGGTTTTACGGCAACATCGAGTGCGAAAGCGTGTCTGATTTGCGGGTCGGCCCGCTTGCGCCGCTGGAAGAATCCGTGCTGGGAAGCGACCAGGAATGGGGCTTCCAGCTTGACCTGACCCTGGACGAGGACATGGCCCGCTCCGGCCGGGAGCGGGTCCGCTTCCAGTTCGCGGACCGGGAGCAGGCGGCCATGGTTCACCAGGTCTTCACCGAAGTCGCGTCCGTGCGTGGCGCGGCTTCTTGATCTTTTCTCTTCTCTCATCTCGTGATGGCTATCTAAGAACCGACCCGAGCATTCTGCCCGCCGTCTTCATCTGCTCTTTGACGGCGCTCCAGAATTCCTCTCCCTTCCGCGCCTCCAGACAGCGCAGAAACCGCGCCTTTTCGCTTTCCTCCTGAAGTTCCAGAATCACCGCGGCCAACGTGTCCTCCACGTTGTAGAGACGCCCCTGAGCCAGGCAGACCGGGATGGTCTGGTCCACGGGGACGTTCAGGTCCCGGGCCACGGCTTGCACCGCCGCGGCGATGGCCACGGCCTTGGGGTTTGGAGCGGCGTTCAGATCGTAGGGAGGCTGCCATTCCTTGACCGGCCGGAGCTGGTCGATGTGTGTGAGCGCGACCACCAGGGGCGGGAGGCGGCGGGAAGGGCGTTCGGCGTACCAGGCCCTGATCCGGTCCAGTTGCTCGCGCTCGGCGTGGCGGTCGGCCCGGTTTGCCGCTGTGACCCAAAGGATCAGGTCCGCGTCCAGCACGGCCCGGCGCAGGGCCTTGGGGGGCAGAAGATCGGTGTCGCATCCGGGGGCGTCCAGGATCAGGGCCGCGTCCCGGCCCTCCCGTTCCAGGCGATAGGCTTTCATGGCCTGGGTGGTTCCAGGCAGCGTATCAGTGGTCACCTGAAGCCTGCCGAACAGGGCGTTGATCAGGCTGGACTTGCCCGTGTTGGCCCGCCCCAGGACCAGGATGCGCAAGGGCTCTGAGGTGGAGGGTTCGCCGTGCTTTCCGGCGTCATTGAGGTCGCTTCGGGTGGCCGCTGTGGGACGGGCCGTGGGGTCCTCGTCAATCAGCAGCAGTTTTCCGCTGTACAGTTCAATGGCGTAGTACCCGACCTTGCGCACGTATTCGCGCAGCAGCCAGGCCTTGACGTTGTCCAGGCCGTATCCGGCGATGCTGTTTCCCAGGTTGCGCCGCACTTCATGAAACAGGGCCGAATAGGGCGAAAGCACGGCCCGGCCCAGGCGGTAGAGGGTTTCGTACTGCCTGGCGGTTTCCCGCCAACGGTTGATCCGGGCCAGCAGGCCCATGGTCAGCTTGTGACTGAAGGGGATGGTCCGGGTGATCTCCCGGCGCAGATCCCGGGCGGCCCGTTCGGTGATCAGCAGGGCGTGGGGGATGGTCAGTTCCAGGAGAGGGTTGTCCGCTTCGGGATGATAGTGGCCGGCGACCACATCCAGAGTGTCCCGGCCCAGCAGGGCAATGCGCTGCACGTCCGCGACCGCCCAGTCCTTGGGCGAGGTTCGCTGGGCCAACTCCTCCACCTTGACCCAACAGGCCTCGTCTTGGCGGGACCAGTGAGGGGCGGGTCTGGTGGTGCGAGATTCGGGGTCTATTGGTTGTTCGGCTTGATCGGTCTTGGATCGGGAACGTTCGATTCGGGCCGCCAGCAGGTGCAACCCGTAGCCGGAAACAGCGCAGATTCCCAACGCAGCCAGCCAGAAAGGGCGGTGGTCGGACAGCCAGATCCAGGCCAGGCCGAGGGCCGGCAGGGCCAGCAGGGGCAGGGCAGCCAGGAACACGGCCAGAAGGCGCAGCAGGCCGAAGCCGCGCAGCAGGGCGATCTTGCTGATCATGATCCGTCCTTTTGCCCGAAGGGCTTGATCAGGTTCCGGCCCCGGCGCAACGCCTCGTCAAAGATCTTCCGGACGTCCTCGGCCCGCACGGAGCGCCTTTGGGCCGCGTGGTCCAGGTAAAGTCGGGCCGCCTTGCCCAGGGCGAAGGTCAGGCCCGCGCCGGTGGCCGCGCCGTAGGCCGCTCCTCCGGTCTGGCCCAGGACCGGAATCAACTTGATCACGCTGCGCCCGGCCAGGCGCAGCCCATATCCGGCCATGATGCCCGGGCCGAGCAGGGCCGAGAATTCGGCGACGCGCCGCTTGTCCCAGCGCACTCCGGCCAGTTCGCCCAGCTTGTGGAGCATCTTCATCTGCAAGGCGGGCAGGGCCGCCAGGTCCACCAGGGGCAGGGCCCCAATGGCCGCGGAAGCCATGGCGTAGCCGACGATCTGCTGATGAGCGGCCAGGGAAAATGAATCGCTCTGGCCGTCTTCCCGGTCGCTCTCGTCTCGAAGCCGCTCTTCCAGGCCGAACCGGGAAGCCCGCTGAACGGCCTTCCAAAGGGCGTCCAGGCCGTAATCCGTGGGTAGAATGTCGTCCTCGGGCAGGGTCAGGTCCACCGGGACCCAGGCCATCGGCTCGTTTCCAGGCAGGGCGCCGAGCCGGTCGCGCTGGAAGAGCAGAGCCCGGGTCAGGTCCGGGGGAACCCGCGTCTCCCAGCCGGATTGGTCGAAGGGGTAGGGCAGAACGTGCTCGAAGCCCGGGGGATAGACTTCGTGCAGGCAGGTTTGGGCCACGATCACCGGCCAGTCCGGTCGCCGACGGCGCACGGCCCGCAAGACGTCGAACACCGCGCCTTGCAGCCCGTCCGAAGCCTTGATCACGGCAATGACCAACTGGGCCTGGGATTCGCAAAAGGCCAGGTCCTCGGCGGGATCGTAGTCCACCTCCCCCAGCCCCTGGGTGTCCAGGAAGCGGACCACCGGGGCATCGGCCGGGTGGTCGTAGAACCGGGCGGTCCGGGTGCAGCTCTGAAAACCGTTGCCGATCTCGGCATCCGGGCTGCCGGTCAGGGAGCGGATGATGGATGTCTTCCCGGACTGGGTCTTGCCCAGCAGCCAGACCACCGGCGGAGGCTGGGCCGCCCTGGCTCGGCGCAGGGCCTCGTCCAGCACGGCGTTGCCCGGGTCGCTTTCGGGATTCTTGTCAGCGGCTGCCCCTCGGATCGTCCGGCGCAGTCCGGTCAGCAGGTCGGCGACCATCGAAAGCTTGTTCAGCCCTTTCATCAGCCGTCCACGCCGCAGCGCACGCCCACGTCCGGGCTGTACAGGTTCTCGGCCATCCAGTCGGTGCGCTTGCCCACGGCCCGGACAAAACCGATGAATTCCCCTTGGTCAACGGCCAGGGCTTCGGCGTCCGATGGGAAATGGGACTTTCCGGAAGCTTCCACGGCCCGCTCGAAGTCATGCCAGTGCCGCCATCCGTCCGGCAGCATATCCACGCTCAGGTCGGTCACGCCCTGATTACGGCTCCAGTGCTCGCGCCACCAGTCCGCGGTCTTGAAGCTCCAGCACTCATCTTCCCAGAAGACCTTGCCGTTGGATTGCGGCGCGGCCAGGTGATCCGGAACCTCCGAAAAGGCTTGCGTCAGGCCGGGGACGACCACGCCGATCCGGCCGCCGGGTTTCAGGAAGCGGGTCAGGTAGCCCAGGTAGAGCACGTCCGTGCCGAAGTACTGATAGGCGTCCACGGACACGACCATGTCGAAGAAGGCCTCGGGAAAAGGCAGGGCGTGGGCCTCGGCCCGCAAGGGATACACCAGGGAGCCAACCCCGGCAGCCTCGGCCCGGGCATGGTTGAATTCCGGAGAGATCCATAAATCCGCGGCCCAGACCTGCACGCCGAACTCCCGGGCCATGAAAACGCTGGTCATGGCCCGCCCGCACCCCAGGTCGAGTACACGCAGTCCCGGTCGCAGGGCCAGGGCCCGGGCCAGCCATTCCATCAGCCAAACGGCGTTGGGCCCCATCTGGTTATCCAGCATCCAGTCCGGGTCGTACTTCGCGGACAGGGGGAATTCGGGCTTGATCAGCGGATTGGTCATGAGCGTTTCCTGTTTTTCAGCTATTTTGCCCAACGAAAATCGTCATCGGATACGCGCCGTCGTTGAGCAGAAACTTGTCGTAGACGCCGTCGAGAATCTCTTGACGCATGGCGAGCCCGGCCTCCTGGAACACCTGGTCCCAGGTCGCCTGGGGAAAGAGGCCGAGGACGTGAAGGTCCGCGTGGGTGGTCAGGTCGCCGTGGCGGCGGATCAGATAGAAGAGCGCGGCCTCGTAGGTGCCGGGGCGGTATGGATTGACGTAGTTGTTTTCCAGCAGCGTGACGTGGACGCCGTCCTTTTCGCCGGTATAGGCGAAATTGTTGTCCTGAAAGGTCTCCGCCGGTTTGCCGACCACCAGCAGTACCCCGCCCGGATGGAGGTGTTCAACAGCGGTTCGCACGGCCTGGCGCAACTCGTCCGGGGTGGTCATGTAGTCGATGCAGTCCGGGATGACCACCGCGTCGAATCGTCGGTTCAAGCGCACGGAGCGTATGTCGTCTTCCAAATATTCGATCTCCGGATGTCTGGTCCGGGCCATGTTCAACATGCCCGGACTCAGGTCCACGCCGGTGATCGCGAAGTGCCGCTTGAACTCCCGATCATGCCCGCCCGCCCCGCAGCCCAGATGCAGCAGAGTCCGCGGCGCACGAACCAGGCCCGACGTCGCGGCCCGCCGGATCAGCTCCACATAAACAGCGGCCTCCCGCTCATAATCCGCCGCATCGGCCAACCAATCATCGACCCAGGCCAGGTCGTTGTAGGCAATCCAGGGGGATGTCATTGTGTGTTCTCCTGTCTTGAGTGAAGTGCTTGCGTTTTACGGCGTGATGGCCACTCATCGACGCTCGTCCCCGATCACACCTTCAACTTCTGGCGTGCAGGGATCAGTTGAAGAGTTTTCTTCCCAGGAGAGGCAACCCCGAGGAGCAGAACAGGGCCAGACATAGTACGCCGGATAGAGGATGAGCAAGGCCTTTGTCAGTCTTTCGCACCATTCGCATCGCGGAGTTCAGGCCAGAGAAATATCAGAGTCGGCGGCGGGAATGTGGCGGGCCCGCTGTCTGAATGCGCGGCCAGGATTAGGAGATTAAATTCGCGGAAGCAGGATCTATGAATGTGGAGAAGGGTCATGGAGAAGGGTCATGGAGAAGGGCCTCGGCGACGTGTGACCCAACGAGCGTGTCACCGGGAACATGACGCTTCACGCCTCATCCGTGGGGCAACTCTGGGGTTCAGCCGCGTTGCCTCGCCACCAACTCTCAACAAGTAAGAGTTTGGACAAATGGTCGCCTCCGGTCACACCTTCAACCTATCCGAACGCAGCACATAGGCCAGGGCGGTTCCCACGACGAATCCCACGGCCAGGTTGGAAGCCAGGGTGATGCCGACCACGGCGACCGCCACGAACAAATCCTTGCGAACATTGATGTCCAGCATGCTCATGCAAAGTTGGAGACCGGCAAAGACGAGCAGCACGCCCAGGGCGGACATGGGGAAGAGGACTGACAGGATGTGGTTGCCCAGGAGCACGGCCAGGGCCAGGAATATGGCTCCGATGATCAAATTCAAACCAAATCGAAAGGAGAAAGGCACGTTTTCATGAATTATCGTGTAAGTATGCGTGGAGATACCCTTGACGCCGCAATGGGTCAAGTCCGTTGAGGAATGAGGGACGCCGCGCCGCGTCCCGACTGAAGTCGGCCTCACTCCCGATTGAGAACCACGCAATAGGCCCCGAAAAGCACCCAGACCTGGTCGCCTGAGCGCAGCTTCAGGCGACGGCTGCTCGCGGCGGTCGTTATGGAGCAGATTTCCGTGCCGTCCGCCAGGCGCAGCAGAATTTCGGCGTTGATCCGACCGGTGCTGACGTCGATGACCATGGCCGGCAGGCGGTTGTCCGCGCTGTTCTGGTCCGCTCCCTCGGAGCCGGCGACGAGTACCCAAGGAGCCTTGATTTCCGCGGTCACGAACATCCCGGCCTTCAGCCGCATCCTGCGCAGACTGGCGTTGGTGATCACCGAGACGACGTGCAGCCCGCCCAGAGTCAGCAGCGTCACTTCGGACTGAATGTCCCCGGTGAGAATTTCCGTGATCTTGCCGAAAAAAATGTTCCGGGCGCTGGTGCGCCGGCGACTCTCCCGGTCGATATACCGTCTGGCGGCATGGTGGACGTCTTCCTCGGAGACATCCAGATGCGCGGCGGTGAGGTTGGGCGTGGAGTGGCCGAGCAGCCGCTGGACCACGGGCAGGGGCAGATTGCCGCGCAGCAGTTCCACGGAGCGTGAGCGGCGCAGCGTACTGGGATTGCCGAACTCCCGGGGCAGCCCGCAAGCCTCGGCCTGCTCGTAAAACTTGCGCCGGACATGGGCCGGGTCGATTCGAAACAAGGCATCCTCCGGACCATGCCCGCCCGCAGTCAAGGCCGCGCGCAGCTCTTCAGCCAGGTCGTCGGGAATTTCAACGACCCTGGCGCGTTCCCGTTCCTCGCCGCCCACGGTGACGACCCGCTTCCCCAGATCGATGTCCCCCGCCTTGAGGTCCAATATTTCGTTCAGCTTGGCGCCCGTATGACGGATCAAAAGAAATATCAAAAGGATGCGCCGCCTGGACTCCCGAACGTCCCGCCGCGGAGAGTCCGTTGCCCAGACGCGAAAGGTTCGCTCCAGCTCCGCCAGTTGGACGGAGTCGAGAATCTTGACGTTCGGTGGGACGGAAAACGAAGCGCCCGGCGAATGCCGTGTCGCGGGGTCTTCATCAGGGATGGTGTGCATTTTGGTGTGGGATCAGTAGAAAAGTTTACGGGATGGTTCAAAAGCTGTTGACACGTGAAGAGATGAACCGCCCACTATGCTCAAGGCACTGGTGACACAAAGTAAGAATTTTGTCTTCCGCTGGAAAGATGCCGAAGCCAAAAGGCTCCACGCTTGACGTCTTGCCGTCGCAGATTCCGGAGTCTTCAGTCAAGCCCGCCTTCAGGCCGGAAAAAGGACATCATCCGGATTCATTGGCATTGCCATTGGCCGCCTCAAACATCGGAGTCAGAATATCTCCCGCGCTTTCACCACCGGAGCGACGCTCCCGATAATCCAGCACCTCCAACACCCGTCCGTGACCAAAAGCCACCAGGCTTTGGGCAAAGACCTCCACATCGGCCAGATCGTGGGTGACCATGACCATGGGCACGTCAACACGTTTCTGAATTTGGGCCAGTTCCTCGCGCATTTTCGCCCGCAAGGGCTGATCCAGGGCCGTGAACGGCTCGTCCAGAAGCAACAGCCGCGGATTGGGGGCCAGGGCTCTGGCCAGGGCCGTGCGTTGGCGCTGGCCGCCGGACAATTGATGGGGACGTTGTCCGGCAAGAGCGGCGATGCCGAACAATTCCAGCAGTTCCTCCACCTTTCGCCGCTGTTCAGTGCTGAGCGGACGAAATGGTCGCTTCAGGCCGAAAGCCACGTTTTCTCGGACAGTCAGATGCGGAAACAGGGCATAGTCCTGAAACACAACGCCGACATTGCGCTTTCTGGCGGGCACGTTCACTCCTGTCCGGGAGTCATAAAACGTGACGCCTCGGACCGCGATGTGCCCTGACCGAGGGGCCAGCAATCCCGCCAGGGTCATCAGGGTCAGTGTTTTGCCGGAACCGGACGGCCCAAAGAGAACGATGGACGTGGAAGACGCCTGGAACGACGCATCCATCGCAAAACCGCCGACATCACCGGTGAAGCGTGTCGTGATGTCGCATCGCAGAAGCATTGTCATTCCGCTTTGCTGAATCCGTACCCGGAAAGGACGGCTTGTCCCTTCTCGGAGAGGATGAAACGCACGAAGGCTTGGGCCAAGTCCGGCTGTTTGCTGTCGGAGAGCGGGGCGATGGGAAACAGGGCCGACTCCTTCATGGGCATTTCCATGACCACGGCCACGCTGTCCGCCCCCCGGACCGCGTCCGAGGCGAAAAAGAACCCGGCATCCACCTCGCCGAGCCGTAAATAGCTCAGCAGTTGGGTCACGTTTTCCGCGAAAATGTAATTAAGCTCCAAAACTTCCCAGAGTTCCAGGTCCTTCAGTGACTGCCTGGTGTAATTCCCCGCGGGACTGGTGTCCGGGGTGACCACACCAACCCGACGGACACCGGCGTTCTCCAGGTCTTTCAAGGTCGAAATCCCGGCGGGGTTGTTTTGAGGCACGGCCAGGACAATCCGGTTTTGCGCAAAGACTTTGGATTCCATCGCTTCAACGCGCCCGATCCGGATGGCCTCGCCCATCCAGCGCATGTCCGCGGAGGCGAATACGTCCACGGGCGCGCCCTGTTCGATCTGCCGGTAGAGCGCCCCGGAGGCTCCGAAGTTGAAGACCAGTTGCGTTCCAGGGTGTTCCTTTTCAAAATCATTCTTGAGCACACTGAAGGCATCCGTCAGCGAGGCTGCCGCGGACACGATCAACTCCTGAGCCGCAACCGGCACGACCGAGGCAGGAAACAGAAAAACACACAGCAAGGCGGCGGCAATTCGTTGCATCACCTTTCCTCCCATTTGGGTTTGAGCAGAGATCCCGTAATCCATAAAATCAACACGCAGGAGGCGGACAAGACAAGCACCAACATGTTGGTCAAGTCTTGGTTCCCGGTCTGCACGGCGCTGTACACGGCCAAGGGCATGGTCTGGGTTCGACCGGGCAGGTTCCCGGCAACCATCAAGGTGGCCCCGAACTCGCCCATGGCCCGGGCAAAGGCCAGCATGGTTCCGGCCACGATTCCGCGCACGGCCATGGGCAGCAAGACGCGCAAGAAAATTTGCCATTCGCCGCAGCCCAGGGTGCGGGCCGCGTTCTCGTATTTTTGCCCCACCCCTTCCAACGCGGCTCGGGCCGACTTGAACACCAGGGGAAACGCCACCACGGACGCGGCAATCACCGCCCCCTGCCAAGTGAACATCAGGGTGATCCCAAAAGTCGACTCCAGCCAGCCGCCGATCACTCCGTTGCGCCCTATCAGCACGATCAAATAGTAGCCAAGCACCGTGGGCGGCAGAACCATGGGCAGGGTCAACACGGCGTCAAGCATGTTCCGACCGGGAAAACGAAACCGATGAATCACCCAGGCCAACAGCACCCCGGACACCAGGGCGAACAGCGTGGCCAGGGACGCCACGCGCAAGGTCAGTTGCAGGGGGAAGAGAAACGAGCCGTCAGTCATTGTCCGGCCATGGTCGGATTCCGGTTGTCTTGCCTATTCTCCAAAGCAGCGCCGCAACCAGTAGACAAAGGAACCCGCCGAAAGGACTGGCCATGGTCAGTGGCAGGCCGATACCTGCCAGGAACAAAGGCAGGCCTTTCGTGGCCGCTTCCCCTGCCGGAATCCGGGACAAGCTGCACGAAGCGTCCCCATCCACTCCGTCGGAATAGACATACAGGCAATTACCCACCAATTTCTCACAAACCACAAAAACCATGGCCACGATCCAAATCCCCAGAACAATACCCATGACTCCCTCCTCCTGCTCAATGTTTTTTCTGAGTAGAGCATCATGTGTGCCAAAAATAAAATCCTGGAATCGTTGAGAATATTTCCTAGACTCTAGAAAAAGCTACACTTTTGCAGCATACACTCCATACAATTATGTATCGTTGCCAGGAACTCGACGCCAATGTGGAAGCTTTTCTGAAGGAATCAGCTATGCTATTTTTAGCATAACATCAACAGGAACGCATCGAGAAACGGTCCTGGTTCATCGGGTAGTTGTCTGGTTCTTACTCTTCAAAGGCCAGAGCCAGCCGGTAGGCGGTTCCGTGCAGCCCCACCGTGGTCCAGACAACATTTTTGACCACTTCCTCACGCATGTTCTTGTCCAGAAAACGGTATCGCCCCCGGCCATCCGGCTCGGCAGCAATCCTGCGAGCAACTGCAAGCAGGGAAGGATATGTTTGATATAGAGGATCAAGAAAAACATTTTTGCCGATTTCCTGTTCATTGATATCATAGACCATGACCCCATCCTTCTGGATCACAAACATTTCCAAGGGAAAGTTGGAGACCTTCTGGGAAATAATGCTCCCGAAAAAATCCGGTTTGGCCAAAATGCTGACTGATCCAATGAGCTCATTTTCAAGATTGAATACAGGATGCTCCAGGTCAATACCCACAAACCCCTCAACCATCTTTACGGCCTGACTGAGTACAGGCTGACGCGTGGAATGCAGCCGAACGATTTGTTCCTGATGGCTGATGTCCTCTCCAATGACATCCAGGTACCTGTCCGGGGCCACATTGACGATTATCCCTTCAGCATCAACGGTAACGCAGTTGTAGGCATGGGGATTTTTTGCGTAAAGTTCCTGGAGTATTGAAGCGGCAGGCTCTCCCGCAAGTCCTGTTTTGGAAAGCTTCCGGGCAGCCAGTGCAATATCCTGGTCCATTTCCTGGAATATGTTTTCAAGCTGTTGCGAAGTCTTTTCAAGAAGCATGGGAAATTGAAATCCGGCAACCTGAAACCGGCCGTCCATTATCTGCTTAAACAGATATGGATACCTGGCGTCTCCATGGCTGGTGAAGTAAATCTCCCCCAGCGCACCCACGAATATCCGCCCTGCGTAGCTCTGAAACAGATCAGCCGACCGCACAACCCCCTTGTCCAGGATCTGCAAAAGAGTGGTCACTGCATCAAAGGCTTCGACCCCAAAAAATCCGGGATCGCTTCCGTATTTCCCCCGGTACATGCCAGAAAATTCATGCTTTGTATTGTAGGAAGGGTAGGTATAGACAAGACCGTTGGTGTATTCCGGCTCAGCCAGTAGTTCCACACGCTCAATGGGCCGAGTGCCCACGAATTGCGAGGTTATTCCGATTTTTCGGGCCTGCCGGGCAATCCCGGCAGCCTCCCCCGCACTGATGAGCACCAGGACGTCTGGATCAATGGTCTGTATTTCCGCAAGTTCTTCGTGGATGTCCATCTTTTGAGGATCATACACATACGCTGCTGCAACCTGATCAGGAAAAGTGTGCCGGATGTGGGAAATCCAGCTGTTGCCCAGGTCGTTGTCCATGGCCATAATTCCTATTTTCTCGAAGGAGGACAGATACTCGGCCAACTGCTGCTGCTCATCCGCCGCGTCCAGAGTGAATCGGACTGTATTTCCTGAATGGGTGCGATTCAACGCCGCGCTGCCAATGGCGATGTGAAATATGCCTTTCTCGGCAGCAAGGGGATGTATCGCGTCAGAAGCCCAACTGGAGCAGCTGATGACTGCCAGAGGACGATCCTCAAGCCCTGCAAGCTCTTGAAATGCCTGCACAGCGCTTTCCTTGTCCGCACCTCCATCCTTGAAGATAATCGTTACAGGAACATCCGACTTTGAAAGAGCCAGATTGATGGCTCTTTGCTGCTCAATAGCGATATCTTCAAAGGCTGAGGAAAAAGGAAGAATGACCCCGATGACTGGTCTGTCAAATTCCGTTGCTGAATCCTGTGCAAAGGAAACACTGCTTGAAAGCGCAACTAGAATACACATCACCTTCATACCTATCATAAAAAACCGTCCAAACATTCAATTTTCCTTTTTTTCCAATTCTGAATTTGTAGGAAAGTGCCATACAAAAACGACACAACAAGACGCCGATTCTTTTCTAGCTGACCCCACGCGAAACGAACGTCGTTCCGCGACAGAGAAGCATCGCTTCGACCATCCACGCTGGAAACACCTCCGCGTGGCCAGCGGCGCGTTTCTTGGACTTGGCCAAGCTCATGTGCCGGTGCATTTCTGCGGAGAGGGGTCAGGTCTGCTCTTGGCTCAAAGTGTTCCTTTTTTCAGTATCGCCTCAATCATCCACCCGGGAGGAAAGACCTCCCCGTGCTCAGCGACCTGTTTCTTGGGCGTGACCAAGCTCACGTGCCGATCCTTTTTGGCGATTACTTGTGGCATGTGGCAGGCATTTTGGACTGCTGCTCTTCAACTTCAACAGGCGCGATTTTGCGATCCGCTGAAGATCGTGGTTGGCAGCTCCATTTTCAAATGTCGAGTGCAAACCGGATTGCTCGTCCGACCTCTACCATCTTCGTTCGGGGGAGGGATGTGATCAATGGACCGATTTTACCTTTTGAAACAGTCTGCAAGTGGTCACAATTGACCGCGCAATCCTTGGGCATACCCTCAATCGTCGAGAGAAACACTTCCGATGGAATATCGCGCACAGTAGTTGTGATAGGCGCGATGGTAACCTCCCCCAGGTACTCCAACACGCTGTCGCGCGTCAGGATGAGGACTGGCCGTTTTTTATCCGGCGCCGCGAATTTATACCAGCGTATTTCCCCGTGCTTCATCCATCCCCCCATGCCTGTTCGGCTTCCCAAACCGAAAACTCATCGCCGGCAACCGGATATTGTTCGTAACCACGTCGATGTTTTAGCTCAAGTTGCCCGTTTTTATACTTTTCCAGCGCATCCTGTAGAGCCTTTCTTGTGAAAGCGGACCGACTCGTGTGGAGTTCCCTTGCAACACGATCCACCGCCTTGACGAGATTATCATCAAGGGTCATCTGAATTGTTCGCATAACGCACCTCCTCAATGTGGATACTTATAGCTATGAGTAATCCACATCACGGACAACGTCAAGAGCAAATCGATCTGCCAAAACGACGTACCGGGAGGTTTCGAAAAACGGGAAGTTCCTGGTGGTCGAACGATTCGACCTCACGGAGCAGGACCGGTACATGGGATTTGAGGATTTTTGCGTCCTGGCGGGCCTGCCCAGCGCGAAGAAGTACCACGGGAGTTATGAACAACTGACCAAGGTGCTCCAGAACTACTGCATCCAAGAATGCCTCGGAGAATGCCTTGCCGACCTGTTCAAGATGATCGCCGTCAGCGTTGTGCTGCGCAACGGAGACGCGCACCGTAAAAATTTTTGCCTGATCTCCGACAGCCCTGAGGCAAGACGCGGAAAGCTGGCCCCCACCTTCGACATCGTGACCACCACGGCCTACCTCCCCCACGACGCCCTGGCCCTGGCCCTGGACGGATCAAAAAAATGGCCGGACCGGAAACGCCTGCTGCGCTTTGCCGAACATCACTGCGGCCTGCAGCGCAAGCAGGCGGACATGATCCTGGAAGAAGTCAAACACGGAGTCAGGCAAGCCCAAAAAGAACTCGCGCACGGCGTCTCGCACCTTGAAGGCTTTGCCGCAGTGGGCAGGGCCATGGGGAAGGAATGGGACAAGGGCCTCGGCGACGTATGAGAGTCAACGTCACGAGCCCGCGTCGCGACGGTCCGGAGCAGGCTTAGTTTGCCGGTTGGCCGATCATCCGTAAGCGTCTTTTCGATCATCCACCGTCAGCATGAACACGATTCCCTCGTTCTCGTCCACGGAGTATTGATAGAGAAGGCATCGTCGGAAAAGGCATGCATGATCCGGACGCTTTCATGAAGCAAGGCGGTCAACTTTCCGCACCGATTTCTTGACCAGGAAGCAACCGGCGCTTAGGCTTAAAGCTTGTCTCATCATCAATTCAGACTCCTGGGATCGCTCCCCATGCTGGAGGCGCCATGACCGCATTGCCCGCTTTGAAACCCGACGGATTCACGTACCAGGATTACCTGACTTGGCCGGACCAGGAACGCTGGGAAATCATTCACGGCGAGGCCTTTGCCATGACTCCCGCGCCGTCAACACGGCATCAAACCCTGGTCGGCAATTTTTTTTTTGAGATCAAAAAGTCCCTTCTCGCGGGGAAATCACCCTGCGCGGTCTTCACCGCCCCCACGGACGTGGTCCTGGACGAACGGACCGTGGTTCAGCCGGACCTGTTCATTGTTTGCGACAAGGCCAAGGTCACGCCCAAGTCCATCCAGGGAGCGCCGGATCTGGTCATTGAAATCGTATCCAAGGCGACAGCGTTCAAGGACACGGTGATCAAAAAACAACTGTACGAGGAATTCGGCGTGACCGAGTATCTCTTGTTTTTGGCTCTTCCGCAGAATTTATGGGTTTGGCTTTGCGATGATTTTTCTATTTGAGCACATAGTCGAGGGCTGGCGTGGCGCTTGCGAGCGAGACCCCAAAAGTCTCG
>NZ_FXUJ01000021.1:0-71497 GCF_900182865.1 Desulfonatronum zhilinae | reverse complement strand
AAGAATGACCATAAATCGACCATTCTTCATTTGTTCAACTGGCAGAGCCGTTGAACTCTGACCTGGTCCAGAGGACCAGGATTTCTACAGATAATTAAAACACAATGCAACAATATAGGTAAATATTATGCTAAAAAGGTTGCTAAGAAACGAAACAGTCAACAAAATGACCCCAGGATTTGCAAAGAAAATTATCAGAAATATTATTCCCTATCATAATTTCATCGAAACAATATGGGAAAAAGAAAATAAATATATAGGTACGGAGTTTGAATGGAAATACGATTTCGGAAGTAATATAAAAATTGGAATAATTTATGATCTTGCTCAGTATCACAGACACTATATTGCTGCTTGTATTGATTTGAAAAAATCATATGAAGTTTTCGAGATCCATGACACAAAATGGATTGAAAATTTTATGAAATCTCAATGTCAACTGTTCCTTGTTTGGCCTACGATTGTAAATACGCTTTGGAAGAAACTGTTTGACGATCGACTTTACTTTCTGACACAAAAGCTCGGGAAGATCATTTTTCCGTGTTATGAAAGTTTATGGCTTTATGAAAACAAGAGCCGTGTTCGGGATTTTTGTCTTATCAACGGAATCAAAATTCCTCAAACAGAAATTTTTTACAGAAAAAATGAGGCATTAGAGTACATTGAAAGATCAAAAATTCCCGTTGTATTGAAGCTTGACCAGGCTGCTGCTTCGCTTGGTGTTTGGATTGTCAAATCGCGAAGTCAGGCACGACAAATGGTTCGCGCAATTTTTCATAAAGGTTTGGTGGTGCGCAGAGGCGATCCACGCGATCGAAGGTGGGGGCAAGTGATTTTTCAGGAATATCTGCCGAATGTTGAGGAATGGCGAATCACTCGCGTAGGGGACAATTTTTTTTGCCGTTTCAAACATAAGAAAGGCGATTTCCACAGTGGCTCAGGAGTATTGTCCTGGGGCAAGCCGGATCAGGAACTGTTGGATTACGTGAAAATAATCACGGATACGCACAATCTGAAAAGCGTGGCCGTGGATCTCTTCGTACAACCGGAGACGAAAGAAGTTTGGGTCAACGAGATCCAGGCCATGTTCGGTGAAAGAAAAATTGATGATCCGCAACATCAAGGCAACATGGGCAGATATCAATTCGTGAACGGGCAATGGCAATTCGAGCACGGATATTTCTATACCAATGCTTGCGCCAATCTGCGTCTGGAGTATGCCTTGGAAAGTCTGGACAAGCGTCACAGGGTCTCGCTTCAGAGTTCGACGGACGCATGCGCACGCCCGAATCCGCAAAACCCTTGTAGCCTCTGAACGGATACGGATTTGGTGCTGCAGGAAAAATCCATGGAGAGAATTAAAACAATTGCCAATCGAGGGTTGAAGGCCGTCAGGCAGATCTATCGAATCCGCAAGCTTTTCAGTTTGGTTGAACACCGAAAGATTCACGACCTGGCAAAATCAAGCGACCACAGGGTCGTTGCCATGCCTCGGAAGTCCACGTTTCGCAGGTATCTGGAACTTTTATTCATTGATATCCGGTGGGGGGAGCTTTCCATTTTGTACTTCTTGCAGGATGTCGATTTAATTGGAAAGAAGATTACGAAAAATTATTTTCCGTATTCCATGTTCAAGTCAATGCGAGAAGCGAAAAATCGCACAAAACCATATGATTATATATGTTTATTGCAAGACAAGCTGCTGTTTGAGCGCTATTTTTCAGCTGCGGGAATCCAAACTGTTCAAAGCATCGGCGAGATGGGGCCCGGGCTCAATTGCGATTTCGGTCCGTCAGGGCAAGGGGCAGTATTGGACTTTTTTTCTCAACATCCTGACTATACATGTCTATTTTGTAAGCCACGTTTTGGAATTAAAGGCAAAGGAGCGTTCAAATTTGAAGCCAGACATGGTAAATACTATGTAAACAATAAGAAAGCAGAAATGAACGAATTAATGAAGCTTGTGGATAGTCCTTTTTTATGCCAGCCATTCATTACACAACACGAAGATATTGATCGGCTTCACCCCCAATCAATCAATACACTGAGGGTCATTACGTTCAGACATGGCGACAATGTCAATGTTTTTCTGACGTATCTCAGGATTGGAGGAGGAGGCAGCATGACGGATAATAATGAAAATGCCAGAGCTGTTGTTGGAGTGAATCAGGACACCGGGCAACTTAATGATGTTGGACTATGGGTAACTGGTGATAGTATTTCGGAAATTTTTGCACACAAAACATCGAATGTAATATTTTCTGGGTGTTATATTCCATTTTTTTCTGATGCGTTGGATTTGGCCCGCAAGGCGCATGAGTGGACTCCAGGCCTGTACAGCGTCGGATGGGATGTCGCCTTTACGCCTGATGGCGTGGTATTGGTCGAAGGAAATGACGACTGGGGAGCAATCTTTGCGATGTGGGTCATGCGTGATTTTAAGGAAACATTTTTACAAGAGAATTCAAAATTAAAAGTAGTGCAAAACAATGTATAATTCTTACATTGTAAACAGAATACGTAATCTTTACGAGGACCGGAAATTCTCAGAAATAATTAAGGGGGCGACCTGGGCGATTTCGGCGAAAATTCTCGCCACGATTTTTGGCTTGGCAACTTCGGTCATCATCGCAAGAATGTATGGGGCAGAGGTTTTTGGCATTGTCGCCGTGCTGCAGTCCTTTTTTATTCTTACGACAATATTTACCGTCCTGGGAACAAGCACCTCCATTCTGCGACTGATTCCGGAACATCTGACCCGATACTCTCCGACATCGGCATTCAATGTTTACCGCAAGACCCAATACATGGTGGCCGGCGTCTCCGCGGTCACCGGCCTGATTCTGTTTCTCTGTTCAGGGTTCATAGCGGAAAAAATCTTTTCAAAACCCCATTTGCAGTACTATTTCAGTTTGGCGTCGGTGTTCATTCTTTTCAAATCACTTATGCTCCTGAACCAACAAGCGGTTCGCGGACTGCGCCTGTTCCGGATTTTCGCCTTCCTGCAGCTCCTCCAACAGCTTGCAAAACTGTTCATCCTGGTTCCTCTGACTTTTTTCGTCTTCCACCCCGACGATCCGATCCATGCGTTTCTTGCCTCGATTGCCATCACTGCCATTGTCGGGGCATGGATCATGGCGCGGGCTTTTCGGCGGGAATCCGCTCCAGGCGATATCGTTCATCCCATGTCACTGAAGGATATCCTCGTCTTATCCCTGCCCATGCTCGCGACAGCCACCATGATGTTCGTCATCGGACAGACCGGAGTCCTGATCCTGGGCATGCTCAGGCCTGATGCGGAAGTCGGAGTTTACGCCGTTGCGGTGAAGCTCGCCTCTTTGACGAGTTTTGTTATGACAGCCATCAATTCCATGGCGGCGCCCAAATTTTCCGAACTGTATCATGCGGGCAAGATGGACGAACTGTTTTATGTAGCCCAAAAATCGGCCAAGCTCATTTTTTGGACGACAACCCCGGTACTTGTTGCCTTGGTACTTTTTGGCAAGTCGATTTTACAGATATTATTCGGATTTGAATTCATCGTGGCCTATCCTGCCCTTGTGCTTCTGGTCTTGGGACAATTTGTGAATTCCATCGCGGGGTCGACAGGGTTTTTCATGAACATGACCGATAATCAAAATACATTCAAAAATATAGTATTTATTGCCGCCGTATCCAATGTGGTCTTGAATATATTGCTGACACCTCGCTATGGAATTCATGGAGCGGCTATTGCAGCAATGATCAGTATGATGACATGGAATATCGCTACATTGTGTTTTATGAAATTAAAATTTGGAAAAACAACTGGGTATTTTCCTCGTTTGTCAATTAATTTATAAAGTTATAGTGAGGTGCGATATGAAAGCTGACATTCTATTTCGTTTACTTTTTATACATACACTATTTTTCATATTTAATTTGAATATAGCATATGCAGACAATATAAGTTCTGAATTAACTAAGTATTACAATGAAATATTCGTTGAACATCCTCGTATGTTTATTACAAATAATAACAGGAATATTATAAAATCAAAAGCGGAACATGAGCTTGCTGATGCATATCGTTTGTTGACGACACGACACATGAAGCATTCTCGAATTCCAAATCGATTACTTGCACTAAAAAACTATATCTACAAATATGGGTATCTGTATCAGATGACCAGGGACGAGCAATGGTGCGAACTGGTCGTGGCCGCCATGGATAACGCGCCCAACGCCATTCAGGCCCATGGGGGCGCCAACAATGGATTCGCGCATGCCCTTGAAGGTTTATCGATCGGTTTTGACTGGTGTTATGATACGATTGTCCGGTCAGGAAGGACACAACATTTCGTGAAGCTCATCAACCTGTATTATCAAGGCAACCAGGATAATTTGTGGGCCGGTTTGCCTGACTTCCATAATTATGCAAGTCAGGCGCAGTTCGCTATGCTGGCGGCGGGCATTGCTACTTATGGCGACAACCCCAGCGCCATCGACCATCTCGAGGAAGCTCTCGACGTTATGGAACGTGGTGTAACCAGAGACGGCGTGTATTACAATGTCGCCGACTCGGTGGCATATGTGGACGGAACGTGCAGTTGGGAAGGAGTGATGTACGCACGCCAACAAATTTTTTCGTATGGCAAGTATGCGGAGGCCTGGAGAACAGCTACCAACGGAAAAATCAATCCGTGGGAAGGGACATTCTCGAATCTCGAGAATGCCGGATATTATATCATGTACAATACAAGACCTGACAACATCTATGAAAACATAGGCGATGTAAATTATCCTGGAATTTCCTTTCATGACGTCAACAACATGGCCTTGTTGCAAAATTCGTTCAAGAATCCATATTTTACGACATTTCTCAACAGGCATTACCGTTGGGATAACGGAACTTTCGATACCGATATATGGCTTGGTCGAGGCGGGTTGCGATCCCCTCTTGTTTATTATCTCATGTGGTACGACCCCACGGTCCCTGAAGCCAGTCTGGATGAATTGCCCCGCTCAAAGAGGTTTGGGGATCAGATCGTCATCCGCACCGGATTTGAAGAAGATGATACGCTCATTTCCTTCAAAAGCGGCATTCATTGGGGTTTTCATTCGCAGCTCGATCACGGCTCGTTCACCATCTTCAAGCACCGCCCGCTGGCAATCGATAGCGGATACTACGATAATTGGAGGTGGGGGCGACGCATGAACTGGAATTATTGGAAGAGAACTACGGCGCACAACACCTTGCTCATTGATCATCCACAAGAAAAAAGCGTTCGATGGCCAAGGAATAATCTGCTTCATGTTGATGGAGGACAAAGACTTGCGTGGGTTACGTTCAGCCCCCCTCATTCCTCGAGTGGAAGCCATAACAAGCCGTTCAGCATTGCGGACTTGAAGAATAGAATTGATGAATTTGAAATGGGAATTATCACGAACTACGAAAGTACGGATGAATATGATTATATTCGAACCGACCTCACAAATGCTTACAGCAACAAGTACTCAGGTCGCGGCAACAACCAGCCCAAAAAGGTGCATCTTGTCGAAAGGTCGTTTGTCTACTTACCTCCGGATGTCGTAACCATTTTTGACAGGATTGATGTTCCGGAGAAACATTTCACGAAAAAATGGCTGTTGCACAGCGGCAGCTATTACGACAAAAGCGGCCGTCCCGAATTGAACGGCGATTTCATGGTTGTCCAGGGAGCAAGTGACGCGGGGATTGTGGAATCTTCAGACACCGATCTTATCAAGATCACCCAAGGGGAGGGCAGGCTGTTCGTCAAGACATTGCTTCCAGAGCAGGGCATAATCAGGAGAATCGGTGGAGAGGGATATGAATTCTGGTTGAATGGAGCTAATCGACGTTTTGCCCAGGAGGAGATACCTCGAGCGCGAAGAAATGAGGACCCTGGTGCTTGGCGTATTGAAATTCAACCTGGATCGCCCAACACGTACGATGAATTTCTGACTGTGTTGTTTCCCACAAATAGCAGTGTTGACTCCATTCCTGCTACATTGAAAATTGAGACTGTATCCGCAAGCATGGTCGGTGCGCGAGTTATCGATGCAAGGAAAAATTGGCTTATATTGTTTCATCGATCCGATATTGAACCTTCAAAGACGATTGAATATTCCGTCGAGAATGCAAAAGGCATTCGGCAATTATTGTTTAACGTTAAACCCAATACCTATTTTAAGGTATCACAATCAGTCTCCGAAGATATGCTTAACGTACTTGTTCAGGAATCCCGTGATGAGTTCGGCATCCTCTCTTCTCCGGAAGGCGTGCTTCTGTTCTGATCCCTCAAGGCAGCAACAGCCTGCCTGGGATCTCCTCCGCGAAGGCGTCAATGAGCCTTGGGCTCATCTTGACGTAAGGCAAGGGCTCGGAGAACTCCACGGCGAACCGGTCGGTTTCCTGGTTGCTCCAGATCACCGTGCCGCTTTGCCAACGCAGAATCGAAAAGTCGCTGTTTCTTGAAAGCTCTTTGAACATGATCGTGTCGCCCTTGTTGACTTCCGTGCGGCCCGAGAGGTTCTGCAACCCGGCGCTTCGCCTGCTGAGGTCGCGCAATCCGGCCTTGACGGTGCTGGAACCGTTGACGTGCAAGATGCAGATGGTCCTGTTCAGAACGAGATCGAACAGGAGTCGCGGCCACCGCCGCTTGTGGCCGGTGCGCGGGGGTGGTTCGCCATTTCCTTGCAAAGGGGGGCTAGGCATGGTTTCCCTGGTCCAGGTCGTGTTTTTTGGCCAGATAGTACAGGGTCGGCCTGGATATGCCCAGTACCTCGGCGGCCTTGGAAATGTTGCCGGCATGCTCCTGGAGAGCGTTCTGGATCATTCGCCGCTCCACCGTCTCTCTGCCTTCCCGCAAGGTGACCGACGACGACGGATCATCGGCTGAGGATGGTGGCTGGTCGTCGAATCCCAGATCCCCGGGCTCGATGAAACGGGTGTTGGTCATGATCACGGCCCGCTGGACCCTGTTCTCCAACTCGCGCACGTTGCCGGGCCAATCATGAGAGCGTAGGCAATTCAAGGATTCCGTACTGAACCCCCCTATTTTGCGGTTAAGATCTCGACAGTTTTTTCGGAAAAACAGGTTGGCCAGCACGAGGATGTCCTCGCCACGTTCTCTCAAGGGGGGCAGGTCAATGGTCACCACGCCGATCCGGTAGAACAGGTCGTCTCGAAAGGTTCCCTGCTCCATGGCCTTGGCGATGTTGATGTTGGTGGCGGAGATGATGCGGGCGTCCACCTGGATGTCTTGGCGACCCCCCACGCGCTGGATCACTCTTTCCTGCAGGAAGCGCAGCAACTTGACCTGCAGGCTCAACGGCAATTCTCCAATTTCGTCCAGAAACAGGGTGCCTTGATGCGCGTATTCGCACTTGCCTTGGACTCGGGCATGAGCGCCGGTGAAGGCCCCTTTTTCATGCCCGAACAGCTCGGCCTCCAGAAGATTTTCCGGGATGGCGCCGCAGTTGATGGCCACGAAGTTGTTGTTGCCGCGAGGACTTTTGGCGTGAACGGCCCTGGCCACAAGTTCTTTTCCCGTGCCGGATTCTCCTGTGATCATCACTGAAGCGTCGGAATCGGCCACCTTGCGTATCATCGCGAACACCTCCCTCATTTTCGGGCACTGACCGACAATGCCGAGGCAATCATTCATGCCCGGCAGGGTCGTGCTCAGGAGGCGGCGGTTTTCCGCCTCCAGGGAAGCGAGATGGAAAGCTCGTTTGATGATGATCCGCAGTTCATCCAGGTCAATGGGTTTGCGGTAAAAGTCGTAGGCCCCCATCTGTACGGCCCTGAGGGCATTTTCCTGGCCGTCGTTGCCGGTGATAACGATGACTTTGGCGACAGGGGCCAACGTGAGGATTTCCGTAAGGCAGCGAAATCCTTCCTCGGAGCTGTCTTCATGGGGAGGCAGGCCGAGGTCCAGCGTGATCACGGCGGGCCTGTGCTTGCGGAACAGCGTCAGGGCATGGTCCGCGTTTTCGGCCAAATCCAGATCATAATCGCGACCCAATCCCCATTTGAGCTGTTTCCGAATATCCTCGTTGTCGTCGACGATGAGCAGTCTGTTCATGGCGTTCTCTTTCACGGGTGATGCGTATTCTACCGCCGTCGGCCCCCGTTTTTCCCTGAGTAGTCCGTTTCGTTCCAGACAACATGGACAACCCTGGCCAGGTCATGCCTTGGGTTTGTCAGGCGGTCGTCGACCCGGCGCGGATTCTCCGGAGTCTCCCTTGATGACCGTGTCCGGAATTTCCAGACATCGGGGTCCTTCAACCTGCGGGATTCCGAGGACGACATCCGGGAGTAGGGCAGATTTGTTCTCGATCTCATCCGCTATCTGAATCGGTATCGAAATCGAAATCGTGATCGAAATCGAACGTCATGTCCAAAAAGATGACGTAATCACAAGGTGGTACACAGCATTTGTCATTTTCGATTTCGATTTCGATCGCGATTTGGATTTCGATGAGAACAGATTTGCTCTGACATCCGGGAGCAGGAGCTCTGGCCAGCCGTTGGCTGGGTACTCAGCCAAAGCGAACCATTGGCCAAGCATCACTTGCAATTCTCAAACCACGATGCCATCCCCGTAATCTCACCCCCGGGGCGGATTGTTCTCGATCCTCACGCGCTACCCGGATCGCGTCGAAATCGAAATCCGGATCGAAATCGAACGACATATCCAAGAAGATGGCAATCAAGTGTGGTGCACAGTGCTTTCCAATTTCGATCGCGATTTGGATTTGAGAACCGAAACCTCCCCCCCGGGAGATATTCCTGTCTTCCGGGATTTCTTCTCGCACAAAACAAGCCTTTCCCCTACAGACACGGCCAAACAGATAGGTATTATTGAAGCTACCGAGATAAACGGCATCTTTTCGTGCTGTGCACACAACAAAAAAAAGGGGGGAGGAAGAATGAAGAGCATCTTGAAAATGGGCGTGTGGATTGTGGCTGTCTTCCTGCTGGTGGGTGTGGCCGGCATGGCTCAGGCTCAGACGGAACTGAAGCAGCTGGGCCGGAGTCCGTTTTTTAAACCCGAATTGCAAACGGTCGGTGATTTTCAGGAAATGGTCAAACAGACGCTTCCTGATCTGGAAAAAGGCTTCTCAATGGCCGGTTCCGCTGAATTATTCGATGATTTCGTGGTCCAGGTGGAGCAGTCCAACATTGAAACCGTGGACGTGCCCGTCGGCGAAAGACTCCAATGGATGATCTACAGAAAGGCGCAACGCGTCGAGGTCATGAAGGACGTGGTTTGGGCCGGGCAAGACTCCTTCAAGGCGTTCCGGCTGGTGGTCGATCAAGACGGCAATCGCAATACTTTCGTCGTTCCCCTGATATGCGGCAACGTGACCCTGGCTCGGACAACCGCCGTGCCTGCCGCGACACCCGTGGCCATGGAGAGACCGGCCCCGGCCGTTCCGCCTGTTGGCGCGGCTCCCGTTCCCGCACCCGTCACGACGGACTCTCCATGGACGGACCCGGTCCTGAAGCGTGGGCAATTGGTTGCGGATATCGGTTTCCTGCATCAGCCCGATCCCGCAAACTACCTGCTGTTTCGTGTCGGCTACGGCTACCGCTTTCATGAAAACTATTCCGTTCTGGGCATGGTCGGATTCGCCCCGGTGGTCAGCGGCGACGACGACACCGATTCGGTCATGGCTGATCTGACCGCGTACTACCACTTTGATCGGATGCACTTCGGCGGCGGTTTGGGATTCTGGGATTCCAGTCGGAAGGATCGCCTGGACTTGATTCTTCTGAACACGGGTTATCGGATCTACGGGGAAGCGTATCAACGCAATGTTTCCCTGTTCCTGGAAGTCCGCGCGGCCGTTGACCAACTGGATGAGCTGGAAAAATACATCCGCTATGGCGGTGGAGTGCGTTTCCACTTCTAACGTTGCCAAGAGGAAAGGTCCGCCTTGGGTGATCCGGTATCTGTCCGGGCTGCGCGGCGCGCCTGATCGATGACTTTGCCGTCATATGAAAAAGGAGAAATATTGTGCCTCTCATCAACGTTATCATCATTCTGGTCGTGGTAGGCGTGATTTTGTGGCTGATCAACAGCTACATCCCGATGCAATCCACCATAAAAAGCATCCTGAACGTCGTCGTGATTATCGCGGTCATCATTTGGTTGCTGAGCGTCTTTGGGGTGATAGGCTCCCTGTCCGGAATCCGCGTTGGGAATTGAATGGCCGAGGGGCTGTTGATGCGCTCGACGAACCCTGAAAATACGGCCACCAAGGTGCAGGAGCGCGCTTTCAGTTTTAAAGGGGGCGGTTAGCAACCTGTCGTCACAAGGAGCAACACGTCTGCTTTCGAAGGGGCGGTTCGCGAACCGCCCCTTCGGTTTCAGGTATTTCAGCCAAGGATGTATTTGTCATGACGCTCACCGCGGCGACACTTATCGAGAAATCAGTGCAACTCTGGGGGCGGCTGCGTGGCAATGCCCGTTTCCATAAGAACGAAGGCGACGAAGCTCCGTTGCGTGCCGAGTTGTTCAGTACCTCCCAGATGGAGGAGCACGGCAAAATTCTCGCGGGGTTGCATGTCTTGGATCAAGGACATGCTCCGGAACGCCTGCTGGCCAGGCTTGCCAAGAATGAAAGCGTCCTGTTCGCGGTCCGCGGCCTGTTGACCGAGGTCGTACAGGCCAATCGAGGAATCATCCCGGCAGGGGAATGGCTGCTGGACAACTTTTATCTGATCGAAGAGCAAATTTTGGTGGCGAGAAAGCTGTTGCCCAAGGGCTACGCCAAAAAGCTTCCCCGCCTGAAGGACGGTCCATCCAGGGGGCTTCCCCGGGTGTACGACATTGCCCTGGAGACCATCGCCCACGGCGACGGCCGTGTGGAACTGGAGAGCCTGAGCGGTTTCGTTTCCGCCTACCAGACCGTGACGCCCTTGATGCTGGGCGAATTATGGGCCATTCCGATCATGTTGCGCCTGGCCCTGATCGAGAACCTGAGGCGGATTGCCGCTCGAATCGCCGTGAACCGGGCCGACCGTGATCTGGCCGGGCAGTGGGCCGATACGATTATCGAGACGGCGCAAAATGACCGGAAACACCTGATTCTCGCTGTTGCCGACATGGCCAGGTCAAAACCGCCCATGACCAGTTCCTTTGTCGCGGAGCTGGTTCGGCGACTTCAGGGGCAGGGAGCCGCACTCGCACTGCCCCTGGCCTGGATCGAGCAGCAACTTTCGGAATCCCGCCTGACCATCGATCAGATGGTGCAGTCGGAGAATCAACAGCAGGCCGCGGATCAGCTTTCCATCAGCAACAGCATCGCGGGTCTGCGCGTTCTGAGCGTCATCGACTGGCGCCGGTTCGTGGAGACCCTGAGCGCCGTTGAACACATCCTGCAAGAAGATCCGGCCGGAATTCACGGCCAAATGCATTTCAACACCCGAGATCAATACCGGCACGTCGTGGAGGAGGTCGCTCGGAAAAGCGCATTCACCGAAGTGGACGTGGCCCGAACAGCCATCGAGCTGGCCGGGCAAGGCGCGACCGGGGCGGATGGCGACAGCCGGACGGGTCATGTGGGCTTCTACCTGGTTGACCAAGGGATTGCGGACCTTGAAAGCCGGGTCAAGGTCAGGTCGACGGTCCTGGATATGCTCCGCGGCCTCGGTCGCCGGTTCCCTTTGTTCCTGTATCTCGGCGCTATTGGCTTCGTCTCGGTGATTCTTTGCGCCGCTCTGCTGGCCAAAACCCGCTCAGACGGGGTGGACGGAGCGCTGCTCTGGGTCGTGGGCGGGCTCTCTCTGCTGGCGCTAAGCCAAGTGGTCATGGCGTTGATCAACCTCATCGCCGCTCGTCTTGCCAAACCGCGGAGGCTGCCCCGCATGGATTTTTCCAAGGGCATCCCTTCGGAATCGGCCACCCTGGTCGTGGTTCCGGCCATGCTTTGCAGTCCGGAACATGTCGCGGAACTAACGGATGCCCTGGAAGTCCGATTTCTGGCCGGCCGGGAGGAAAACCTGCGCTTTGCCCTGCTGACCGACTTCCTGGACGCCTCCGAGGAAAAGACCCCCGCGGACGAATCGCTGGTCTTGCTGGCCAGGCAAGGAATCGAACGACTCAATGCGACATACGGCGCCAATGAGGACGTTTTCTTTCTCTTCCATCGACCTCGTCAATGGAACCCAAAAGAACGGACCTGGATGGGCCATGAACGGAAGCGGGGCAAGTTGGCGGCGTTGAATGCGTTGCTCCGTGGCGGCAAGTCCGAGCAGGATTCCCAGGAAAAAACTGATGCGGATTTCTCGCTTATCGTCGGCAATATCGACGTGTTGCGCGGCGTGAAGTACGTCATCACCCTGGACACGGACACGGACCTGCCGCGGGATACCGCATGGCAGCTCGTGGGCGCCATGGCCCATCCCCTGAACCGTCCCCAATACGACGCTGACAAAGGGCGCATCGTGTCCGGATACAGCATTCTGCAACCCCGGGTGGCGGTCAGTCTGCCGGGAACCAACAGGTCGCGCTATGCCCGCATGCACGGGCTTGACGCCGGCATTGATCCCTACACCGGGGTCGTCTCTGACCTCTATCAAGACCTCTTCGGCGAAGGATCGTACATCGGCAAGGGTATTTACGACGTCGACGCCTTTGAGCAGGTGCTCAAGGATCGTTTCCCCGAAAATTTGATCCTCAGCCACGATCTTATCGAGGGGTGCCATGCCCGGTCCGGACTGATCAGCGACGTGCAGCTCTTCGAGGAGTATCCGGCGCGCTACGACGCGGACGTGGACCGCCGCCTACGCTGGATTCGTGGGGACTGGCAGATCCTGCGATGGCTGTTTCCGAGTGTCCCCGGCCCGAAGACCAAATTCACGAAAAATCCGCTCTCGCTCTTGTCCCGCTGGAAAATTTTCGACAATCTCCGGCGCAGCCTCGTGCCCATGGCGCTGACCCTCCTGCTCCTGCTCGGCTGGACCGTCCTGTCCTCGCCCTGGTTCTGGACCGCGGTGGTCATCGGCATCGTGCTGATTCCCGCCCTGATCAACTGCCTCATGGGCTTCTTCAATACCACCGGCCACGCCCTGGTCAGCCAGCACCTTGCAAGCGCGACCCAGGCCACCGGGAGAGGCCTTACCCAGTCCGCGTTCACGCTGCTCTGCCTGCCGTACGAGGCCGCGACCAACACCGCCGCCATCCTGCGAACCCTGTGGCGGATGAACGTGTCCGGCCGAGGGCTTCTGGAATGGAACCCACCGGGCCTCGCCCGGGGCACGGGACGAACAGCGCCGGGAACAGCGCCGGGAACAGCGCCAGGAACAGCGCCAGGAACAGCGCCAGGAACAGCGCCAGGAACAGCGCCAGGAACAGCGCCAGGAACAACTTCAGGCCTGTCGGCGCTTGGCGCGTCGTATCGCAGGATGTGGATCGCCCCGGTCGCGGCCATGATCGTGACGGGGTATCTGGTTCAGGCCCGGACAATGGTTCCGACCGGAACACTGCCGGGAGCATTGTCGGGAGCACTCCCTGGAACACTTTCAGTCGCCTTGCCGGTGCTGACCCTCTGGTTTGTTTCTCCCCTGATCGCCTGGTGGCTCAGTCTGCCCATCCGGCCCCGGAAAGTCCGGTTGACCGATGATCAGTTGGTCTTCTTGCGCAAGCTTTCCCGCAAGACCTGGGCCTTTTTCGAGCAATTCGTCGGCCCCGAAGATCACTGGCTTCCCCCGGACAACTTTCAGGAAGCGCCGCGCGAGGTGGTGGCCCACCGCACGTCGCCCACCAACATGGGGTTTGCGCTGCTCTCAAATCTGTCGGCCCGCGACTTCGGCTACATCACCGTCGGGCGTTTCATGGATCGAACGGAAAACGCCCTGGGTTCAATGGATGGCCTGGCACGGCATCGCGGCCACTTCTACAACTGGTACGACACCCGAACCCGCAAGCCGCTCCTGCCCATGTACGTTTCGTCGGTGGACAGCGGGAACCTGGCGGCGAGCCTGATGACCTTGCGGGAAGGGTTGCTCGCGCTTCCCGACGAGAAGCTCACCGGAGAACGACTGTTCGACGGAATTGCCGATACGGCCATGGTCCTCATGGATGTTGCGAGTGGGAGCATACCCGCGCAGCTGACGCGGTTCATGGAAGACATGGAGTCCATCCGGTCTTCCCCGCCACAGAACACCACGCCACAGAACAAGCCGGACAAGACCCCGCAAAAAACGACCCTTTGGGACCTGAAGGCGTCCCTCGGGCGACTGGCGACATCCGCCAAGGAAATTGCCCTGCACTTCGAAGCCGATCCTGAGAGCAACGCCGCGTGGTGGGCGCGGTCCCTTGAGCAACAGTGCCGGGATGCGGTGGACGAATTGAACGAGCTGGCGCCCTGGGCCGAGCCGTCGCTTTCGGGGCGGATTCTCGATCAAATTCCCGCTTTCAAGGATATCCCCACGCTGCGCCGGCTGGCCTGCCTCGATAATGACGTCCTGCCCCTGATCGAGGAAATGCGGCAAGAAAGCGAGACACCGGAGCAAAAACAGCGGCTGGACAAGCTCAAATGGCTGATCATCAAGTCCAGCCTCAGTGCCGGGAGAAGAATCGTCCGCCTGGACGAGCTTGCGCACCATTGCCGGGAACTAGCCCGGAACATGGAATTTGCCTTTCTGTACGACAGCGCGCGCCGTCTCCTGGCCATCGGCTACAACGTCAGCGAGGGGCGCAGGGATGGCAGCTTCTACGATCTGCTGGCTTCGGAAGCGCGGCTGAGCAGTTTCGTTGCCATTGCCCAGGGTCAACTTCCCCAGGAAAGCTGGTTCGCCCTGGGGCGGATGCAGACCATTGCCGGCGGAGAATCGGTTCTTCTTTCCTGGAGCGGCTCCATGTTTGAATATCTGATGCCGCTCGTGATGATGCCCACTTATGATCAGACAATTCTTGATCAAAGCTGCAAGGCGGCCGTGGCCAGGCAGATCGACTACGGCAAGCAACATGGCGTGCCCTGGGGAATTTCGGAATCCGGCTACAATATGACCGACAGTCAGCTCAACTATCAGTACAAGGCCTTCGGGGTGCCCGGTCTCGGTCTGCAACGCGGGCTGGCCGAAGATCTGGTCATCACCCCCTATGCTTCGGCATTGGCGCTCATGGTGGCGCCCGAGGCAGCGTGCCGCAATCTTGAGGATCTGTCGTCTCGTGGTTTTCAAGGCAGGTACGGCTTCTACGAGGCCATTGACTATACTCCAAGTCATCTGCCTCGCGGGCGGACGAACGCCGTGGTTCAGTCCTACATGGCCCACCATCAGGGCATGAGCCTGCTCGCCCTGACGCATCTGCTGCTGGACCAACCCATGCAGAAACGGTTCAAGGCGAATCCCATGTTTCAGGCCACCGTGCTGCTGCTTCAGGAGCGGCTGCCCAAGGCCACGGCATACCACTCGCAAATCTCGGATCTTTCCGAGTCCCGGAAGATGTCGGCTTTCTTGAAGGAGAAGCCGCTGCGCATCTCCATGACTCCGAATACGTCCATCCCCGAGGTGCAACTCCTGTCCAACGGAACATATCATGTCATGGTCACCAATGCCGGTGGCGGGTACAGCCGCTGGAAAGATCTGGCCGTGACCCGGTGGCGTGAAGACGGCACCTGCGATAATTGGGGGGCCTTCTGCTATATCCGGGACCTTTCCAGCGGTGTCTTCTGGTCCGCGGCGCACCAGCCGACGCTCAAGCCGTCCGATCGGTACGAAGCCATATTCTCCGAAGGCCAGGTCGAGTTCCGCCGCCGGGACGAGGATATCGACACCCATACGGAGATATCCGTATCCCCCGAGGATGATACCGAGCTGCGCCGGATCACCATTACCAACCGATCCAAGACCCGCAGGTCCATCGAAGTGACCAGTTATGCGGAAGTCGTCCTGGCATCGCCGGCGTCCGACGCGGCGCATCCGGCCTTCAGCAATCTCTTCGTCCAGACCGAAATCATCAGGACCCAGTGCGCGATCATGGCGACCCGGCGGCCTCGCTTTGCCGACGAGAAACCGCCATGGATGTTTCACACCATGGCTGTCCACGATGCGGACATGGGCGATATGTCCTATGAAACAGACAGGTTGCGGTTTGTCGGTCGCGGGAACACGCTGGCCGCTCCCGAAGCCATGAAAAGCCGGTCGCCTCTTTCCGGCGGCGAAGGGCCGGTTCTGGATCCCATCGTGGCCATTCGCTGTCAAATCACTCTGGAACCGGAAGCATCGGCAACCGTGAACATAATCACCGGCGCGGCGGAGACTCGCGATGTCTGCGCGGGGCTGGTGGGCAAATACCGGGACCGGTATCTTGTGGACCGCGTTTTCGAGCTGGCATGGACCCATAGCCAGGTCCTTCTGCAACAGATCAACGCCACGGAATCCGACGCACAGCTCTACGGGCGGCTCGTGGCCTCGGTACTCTACGCCAATTCCGGGCTGCGCGCCGATTCCAGCCTGATCATGAAAAATCTTCGGGGACAATCCAGCCTCTGGGGCTACTCCATTTCCGGTGATTTACCCATTGTTCTGCTGTGGATCGAGGATCAGGAGAACATCGAGCTGGCCCGCCAGCTCGTTCAAGCCCATGCCTATTGGCGTCTCAAAGGCCTGGCCGTGGATATGGTGATCATCAATGAAGATCATGGCGGGTATCGGCAGGTTCTGCACGATCAGATCATGGGATTTATCGCCGCCGGAGTGCATGGCAAGCGGGCGGATCGCCCGGGTGAGGTGTTCGTGCGCAACGCTGATCAGATTTCGGAGGAAGACCGGATCATCTTTCAGGCCCTGGCCCGGATCGTCATTCGCGATAGCCAGGGAACGCTCGCGGATCAACTGAACCGCGTTGGTCGTGATCAACCGATTATTCCAGCCCTGGCGCCGACCCGTCTCTTTCGCCCCCTGCCGCCCACCGTCGCGGCCCTGCCCCGGGAAGACCTCCTGTTTTTCAACGGCATCGGGGGATTCACCCCGGATGGTCATGAGTACGTCATTTCAACCAGTCGCGAGCAGGTCGCACCCGCGCCGTGGGTCAACGTGCTGGCCAATCCACATTTCGGCGCCATTGTCTCGGAAAACGGCCCAGCCTACACCTGGAGCGAGAACGCCCACGAATTCAGACTGACCCCATGGCACAATGATCCGGTGGTGGATTCCAGCGGAGAAGCCTTTTACCTACGTGACGAGGATCGCGGCCATTTCTGGTCCCCCATGCCGCATCCCGCCAAAGGTGCTTCTCCCTATGTCACCCGGCACGGCTTCGGATACACGGTGTTTGAACACGCGGAGCGCGGCATCATTTCGGAGGTCTGGGTGTTCGTAGCCAAGGATGCGCCGGTCAAGTTCACGGTGCTCAAGGTGCGCAACCGGTGCGGCCGTCCGCGACGGCTCTCGGTGAGCGGATTCATCGAGTGGGTGCTGGGTGATGTGCGTCCCAAGACCGGGATGCACGTGAGCACCGAGATCGATCCTGAAAGCGGCGCGATTCTGGCGAACAACCCGTATAACACCGAATTTGGTAGGCGGGTGGCCTTCTTTAACGTGGATCATGCCACCAGAACGGTCACCGCGGATCGGACCGAATTTATCGGTCGCAATGGAACCCTGGCCCGTCCCGCGGCCATGACCCGGTCCCGCCTCTCCGGCAGGGTCGGGGCCGCGTTGGATCCCTGCGCGGCCATGCATGTTGTTTTTGATCTGGACGACGGTGAAGACCGGGAGATCGTGTTCACCCTCGGCGCCGGGCAAGATGATGGCCACGCCGCACGTCTCGCAAAGCGCTATCGTGATTCCACCGCGGCGCGAAAAGAGCTGGAAGCTGTCTGGCAATACTGGAATCACACCCTGGGCGCCGTGCAGGTGGAAACCCCCGACAAATCCGTGGATTTCCTGGCCAATGGGTGGCTTCTGTACCAGACCATCGCCTGTCGGCTCTGGGGCCGCAGCGGCTACTACCAGTCCGGAGGCGCATTCGGTTTCCGTGACCAGTTGCAGGACTCCATGGCCCTGATCCATGCCGAGCCGGGTCTTGTGCGCGCGCATCTGCTCCTCTGCGCCGGACGCCAGTTTTCCGAAGGCGATGTTCAGCACTGGTGGCACCCGCCAACCGGCAGAGGGGTGCGGACCAAATGTTCCGACGATTATCTCTGGCTGCCCCTGGCCACGTGCCGCTACGTCCAAAGCACCGGCGACACCGGGGTCCTGGACGAAACGATCCATTTCCTCAATGGCCGCCAAGTGGGTCACACCGAGGAATCCTACTATGATCTTCCGGTTAGGTCCGAGGAAACGGCCAGCCTGTATGAGCATTGCGTGCGCGCGATCCAGAGAGGGCTTAGGTTCGGCGAGCACGGCCTGCCCCTGATCGGATCCGGCGACTGGAACGACGGCATGAACATGGTCGGCCACGAAGGCAAGGGAGAAAGCGTCTGGTTGGCGTTTTTCCTGTGCGAGGTGCTGAACCGGTTCGCCGAGATCGCGCGGCTGCGCGGAGACCTGGTCTTTGACCGACAATGTCGCAACGAGGTCGCGCGGCTTGGCCGAAGCATCGAGGAGCATGGCTGGGACGGCGATTGGTACCTCCGGGCGTATTTCGACGACGGCACCCCCATCGGCTCCGCTGAAAGTCCCGAATGCCGGATCGACTCGATAGCCCAGAGCTGGTCGGTCCTGTCCGGCGTTGGCGACGAAAAACGTTCCAGGGCAGCCATGGAAGCCGTGGACAAATATCTGGTGCGCCGGGATGACGACCTGATCCAGCTTTTGGATCCGCCATTTGACAAATCCGCATTGAATCCGGGGTATATCAAGGGCTACGTGCCGGGCGTGCGCGAGAACGGCGGACAGTACACCCACGCCGCGATCTGGACGACCATGGCCTTTGCCGCGTTGGGCGACAAACGCCGCGCCTGGGATCTCTTCGCCATGATCAACCCCATCAACCACGGGAATTCCGCTGAGGAAGTGAAAACGTACAAAGTCGAGCCCTACGTGGTCGCGGCGGACGTTTACGGTGTCGAGCCGCACACAGGTAGGGGAGGGTGGACGTGGTACACGGGATCAGCCGCCTGGATGTACCGCCTGATCATGGAATCCCTGCTGGGTTTCAGGCTGGAAGGCAACAAATTGTTTTTCGAACCCTGCCTCTCCACAAAGTGGGACATTTTTACGATCCGCTACCGCTTTCGGGGAACCAACTACCGGATCTCGGTCAGGCAGCAACAGGATGACGAGGACGGTGCGGCGACTGTTATTGTGGACGGAGTGGCGCAACAGGAAATGACCATAGCGCTTGTGGATGACGGCCAAGAGCATGCGGTGGAGGTGGTGTTGGCATGCGGCTGATTCCACTTTACTTTCAAAAAAGATACTATTTTGCCAACCTAGCACTGTTGTCTGGGTCGAAATCGAAATCGCCATCGAAATCGGTATCGCAATGTTTTATGATCTATTTATTCCTCCGATTTCGATTACGATTTCGACCCAGAGCATGCATTGGCGATTCATCTTGATTTTAAAAGGAGATACAATGCACACATTTGGAAAAAACGACTTGCCCGCGATCTGGGACAAGTGCGACCCTCCCTGTCTTTCACTCTACCAGCCGACCCACCGGGGGCACCCGGAAAACAAGCAAGACCGGATCCGGTTCAAAAACCTTGTGAAGGAGTTGGAGCAGTCGCTTCAGCAACGGTTGCCGGACGACGATATCCGGCCACTGCTGGAACCGTTTTGGGCATTGGCCGCTGACCCCGTCTTCTGGAACCACACCTTTGACGGGCTGGCCATCCTGGGCGCGAAAGGCTTTTTCCGGGTCTACAACCTCCAACGACCGACCCCCGAATTGGCCGTCGTGGCGGACAGCTTCCACATCAAGCCGCTTTTGCGCATCCAGCAGTCGGCCGACCGATTTCAGATTCTCGCCGTGAACCGGCATGCGATCCGGCTCTTCGAGGGCAACCGGGATGCCCTGGACGAGATCGAGCCGGCTCAGGGCGTTCCGCGGACATTGACCCAGGCCCTGGGAGAAGAATTGACCGAGCAGCATCAGACCGTGGCCTCATACGGTGGTGTAGGTGGAGGCAAACCGGCCATGTACCATGGCCACGGCAGTAAAGAGTCCGAAGTGGACAGCGATGCCCTGCGTTTCTTCCGGGTCGTTGACCAGGCGATCCTTGAACACCACTCGCGGACGTCGGGCCTGCCGCTGATTCTGGCTTCCCTGCCGGAGCACCACCATATGTTCCACGAACTCAGCCGCAATCCGTTTCTGATTCCGGAAAGCATCGATATCCACCCGGATGCCCTGCCGTCCGTCGAGGAATTTCGCAAGCGCGCCTGGCGGCTTGTGGAACCGCGTTATCTGGCGCTTTTGGCCGATCTGGTAGAAAAATTCGGCAAGGCATGGTCCGAGGGGCTTGGCAGCGACGATCCGCCACGCATCGCCAAGGCCGGCCTGGAAGGGCGGGTCGGCACCCTGTTGATCGAAGCCGACCGGGTACTTCCCGGCCGGATCAACGCCGCGACGGGCGATGTTGAACAGGACGACGTGTCCCACCCACAGGTCGACGACCTGCTCGACGACCTGGGGGAGCTGGTCCTGAAGAAGGGTGGACACGTCGTTATCGTTCCTGCCGAACGTATGCCGACCAAGACCGGCGCCGCCGCGATCTTCAGGTATTGAGCCGCGGAAAGGTAGGGGCGACCCTGTGTGGTCGCCCCGTTCGTTCGTCCAGGGCGGGCACGTAGGCCCGCCCCTACACCAAACCGCGATTCCGAATGGAACGTGTCACCTGATTTGAACCATCCCGCACACAATCCAACCCTCGTCCTCAGGTTCCGGCTCCGGCTCCGGTGCGGACGGGCCCGGGTGCGTGCGTTGACTCTGCTGCTCGCGCAGGCGTTTCCGGGAGTGCTTGATCAATTTGGTCAATCTGGCCGCGGCGCCGTTCAAGTCCGGATTATCGCGTTTTGGCAAAGCCAACGCAAATTGTGTTGAGCAGTTACAAAATTTCTTCCATGTGATCTTCGGACTTCCTGTGTCTGCGATAGCGAAAAATTGTAGACAAGCTGCAAAAACTGGTTCAATTTTACTTCGGCAATGCGTTTTTCGCTTAAGAAAATGCAGTTATCGGGGTCGGCGTCGAGATCGGGATCGATACTGTTTGTTTGCCAATAATCCTAATTCGACCCCGATGCCGATACCGAAAGAAGCTTTGAATTAGAAATGGTATTAGGGCATCGCCTCAGGCAGCCAGAGTCACTTTTTTGGGAACCTCACCATGTCCACACAACCAGACACGAGCAATACCATCATCAACCATCCCCATGCCCTCACGGTCCAAGAGTGCCTCGACCTGTCGCAAAGCCAGGTTGCCGGGTTGGAACCGGACGATGCGCAAAAGCGCCTGGAACGCTTCGGCCCGAACAAACTGCCGGAGCCGGAACCGGATGGATTGCTGAAACGCTTTTTCAAGCATTTCCATGACATCCTGATCTACATCCTGCTGGCCGCGGCCGGCATCACGGCTGTGCTGGGGCACTGGATAGACACCTTCGTCATTCTGGGCGTGGTGGTCATCAACGCGTTGATCGGTTTTTTCCAGGAGGGCAAGGCCGAAGAGGCCTTGGCCGGCATTCGCAAGATGCTCTCCCTGCACGCCCAGGTCCGTCGCGGCGGAGACTTTCATGACATTGAAGCGGAGTTGCTGGTTCCGGGAGACATCGTCCGTTTGCGCTCCGGGGACAAGGTTCCAGCGGATATTCGGCTGCTGGACGCCACAAACCTGCGCATCGAGGAATCCGCGTTGACCGGCGAATCCGTTGCCGCGGCCAAGCAAACCGAACCCGTGCCGAAGGACGCCCCCCTGGGAGATCGCACAAGCATGGCGTATTCCGGGTGCCTTGTGGCTGCCGGACGCGGCGTGGGCATGGTCGTCCACACGGGAGTACAAACCCAACTTGGCCGGATCAACAAAATGATCCAGGAAGTGGAAAAACTGGCCACTCCGTTGACACGCCAGATGGCCTCCTTCGGCAAGGTGCTGTCCGTGGTCATTCTCTTCCTGGCCGGCCTGATGTTCGCCGTCGGGTGGTTCCTCCACGACATGCCCATGGAAGACCTCTTTTTCGCGGCCATCGGCTTTGCCGTGGCCGCCATTCCCGAAGGTCTGCCGGCCATCCTGTCCATCACCCTGGCCTTGGGCGTGCAGCGCATGGCCCTGCGCAAGGCCATTATCCGCCGCTTGCCCGCCGTGGAAACCCTGGGTTCGGTAACGGTGATCTGTTCGGACAAGACCGGCACCCTGACCCGCAACGAGATGACCGCCCGGGCCGTGGTGACCGCGACCCAAACCTACCACGTCAGCGGCACGGGCTACGTTCCCGAAGGCCACATCCGAGGGGCGGACGAACAACGCGCCGAACTCAAAGACAATTCCGATCTCTTGCGGATTATTGAGATCATGGCCGTGTGCAATGACGCAATCCTCTTCGAGGAGGACGGTCGCTGGAAACTGAACGGCGAGCCCACGGAAGGAGCGTTGCGCACTCTGGGCCGCAAGGCTGAATTTGATGCAACCCCATATACCCGCCTGGCGGAGCTGCCTTTTGAATCCGAAACCAAGTTCATGGCCACCCTGGATAAAAGTCCTGAGGAAAAAATCCTGCTGTTGCTCAAAGGCGCGCCAGACCGTCTGTTGGACCGTTGCACGCTCCAGCTTGTCGCTGACGGCGGCACCGAGCCCCTGGACCGTGCCATGTGGGAAGCCAGGCTGGAAGAACTGGCCGCCCAGGGTCAGCGAATTCTGGCCGCGGCCTGGCGGGAACTGCCCCGTGAAGATCCGGATGCGGTGCGACTGACAAAAAGCCAGGCCCTGTCTTTGGAAGACGTTGACCAAAAGATGATCTTTGCCGGCTTGGTGGGCATTGTTGACCCCCCCCGCCCCGAGGCGATTGCGGCAATCAAGATCTGCCGCGAAGCCGGCATCCGGGTGAAGATGATCACCGGAGACCATGCGGCCACGGCCATGGCCATCGGCAAGGAAATGGGGATCGGCAACGGCACGGCGGCCATCACCGGACCGGAGCTGGAAGCCGCGAGCGATGCGGAAATGCGCCGCCTGGCCGTGAAGCACGACATTTTTGCCCGCACCAGCCCGGAGCACAAGTTACGTCTGGTCACGGCCCTGCAAGCCGAAAAGGAAGTGGTGGCCATGACCGGGGACGGAGTCAACGACGCTCCGGCTCTGAAACGGGCCGATGTCGGCATAGCCATGGGCATCAAGGGCACCGAGGCAACCAAGGAGGCCGCGGAGATCGTCCTCATGGACGACAATTTCGCCACCATTGAACACGCCGTGGAAGAAGGCCGGACCATTTACGACAACCTACGCAAGGCGATTTTGTTTCTTCTCCCGACCAACGGAGCTGAAGGGTTGGTCGTTCTCACCGCCATCGTCGCCGGCTTTGCCGTGCTCCCTTTGACGCCGGTCCAAATCCTTTGGGTGAACATGGTGACGGCCATCACCCTGGCCATGGCCTTGGCTTTTGAACCATCCGAACCAGACCTGATGTCCCGTCCTCCGCGTCGTCCCGGTACGGCCATTCTGGGCGGCTACTTTCTTTGGCGGATCGGCTTTGTCTCCGTCCTTATCGGAGGAGCCACCCTGGCTGTTTTTCATGTGGAAATGTCCCTGGACATGGACGTAGCAATCGTGCGCACCGTCTGCGTGAACACGTTGGTGGCCGGCCAACTTTTTTACCTGTTCAACAGCCGCTTTCTTCGAGAAGCCGCGTGGCTGCCCTCCCGCCTTCTGAGCAACAAGGTCGCCTTGATCGCTTCAGGAGCCCTGATCCTCTTCCAACTTATTTTCGTTTATGCGCCGTTCATGAATCTCTGGTTCGGTTCTGCCCCCCTGGAACTTCGCCATTGGCTGGTTCCACTGGGCATCGGCCTGATGGTCTTCACCCTGTCGGAACTCGAAAAATCCGTGTATCGAAAATTTCAAAAGGTAAAGTAAAAGGAGCTGCTTAGTTGGCCCGAGTAAAAAAGGGGGTATCTACTCAGCACATTTTGTGTCCGCCCTTGCTCCGGCAATCGGGGTCGGGGTCGGTTTTTACCGATCGTTCCCATGCTCCAGCGTGGGAACGCAGCCCTGGGCGCTCCAGCGCCCTGTTTTGGCTCGGCGTGAGCAGTCAATTCCGATCAGCCAAGGCTACTCGGGAGAGTTCCACATAATGAAAATTGGCCAAATGCTCGGGGATATCTAAAGAGCAGCGTTTCACCTCGCCGGATTTCAATTCGCGACGCTGGAGCGTCGGGAGCTGCATTCCCACGCTGGAGCGTGGGAACGATCGATCGAGACGCCCTCGCTCCAAGGGGGGGCCACTGCTAAAAAGTGTCAACCTTTTCTGAACCATCCCAGCGTTTTCGATCCCGATCCCGATTCCGACTCCGACTGCGGCAAAGGCATTACTCTGTACTGAGTAGTTACAAAGGGGGCTGTGTTCATTCATCCGCTCGCCCATCCGGGAAATAATCCCGACTCCAGTGATTTCTCCCCAATAAAAACAAGTGATTCCCCTACAGACACGATCAAACGCAATGCTATTGTGTCAGAGCGGGGAGAAAAATTTTTATAATACACCCCGAAATCGCCCCCCCCAAAAAATATGGGACGAATGAAAAATATTGGCAAAAAAACGGGAGGAATCATGGGAAAATTATTGCAGATTCGCGTGCAGGCCTCAACGTACAGTGAAGATGATGTCCGTCGGGCCTGGCCCCGACTCTTTGAACTGGCTTTTTCATCCCAAGCCCCGGTGCCATCCAGCGGGATGCGCGGGGTCATGGAACTGGTCGCCCGCCTTGACGACATCCGCCGGTTCGCCGACGGCCTGCCAAACGAGGTCAAGGCGATCTTGGACAAAAATCTGCCCCCTGTTTTGGAAATCCGCGACGAACTTGAATCGAGCCTGGCCGATTGGAAGACGGCCCGGGCCAACACCCTGAGCGACGACCTCGAAAAAGCCATAGCCGACCTTGAGACTATGGTGTCGTGATGCCCCTGAATTGACCACCAACTTCAATGACCAAGGTGATCATAGGATTATTCCTTACGAAAATGTGCGTTTTCCCTACAGACACGGTCAAACATAAGGCTATCATATGGTAGAGGGGAGAGAAGACATCTGTAAATTTTTTCCAACGAACCATCAACATTCAAGCGGGGGGTAAAATGTAATCGAGAATTCTTATAGGATCATTGTTGATTGTCTTATCGCTCACGTTTTTCGGTTGCGGTCGGTTTGTCTTTTGTCGGCGGGGCGGCCACGGGAGCAGCCGTAGGAGCGATTGGAACGGGAGCAGCATATGAATATCCAGAACAAACGGCAGATGGATCAGCTTGAGCTGGAGTACAGCGAAGGCAAAATCACCGAGGAAGAATATAACTCCAGGAAAGAGCAGATTCAGCGTGGATCGATCATATTAACGAAAACCAAGGAGGAAATACTATGAAATCAAGCACAAGGTATGAGACTGAAGACAAGATGCATCCGGCCAAAATAAAGGCCAAAAAAGTCGTCAGGGACGCAGGCAACAAGCCTGATATCGAAGCCGTGGGCAACGCCGAAAAACACGGCGGAGTTGAGCAAGAAAATAATGGCGAAGTGAAAAGAACCGTGGGGAAGTAGAACTGTACGTGATTCCACAAAACGGATTTTTTGCACAGAAGTCCGTGCTATCAGACCTTGGCAGGGCACCTGTCCGAAACGCATAATGAGCCATCCAATAAGTCGGAATGGTCAAAAGAGCATGATGATGTGGCGATCGATAGGGCCGGACACAGGACGTGTCCGGCCAGCTTTTTTGCGCCTTGTGTCATCATGAATTTTTACCAGAATGCTCCGACTCTTCCTCAAGTTCCGGTTCCGGCGCGGACGGATCTGGGTCCGTGCGTTGACTCTGCTGCTCGTGCAGTCGTTCCTGGGAGTGCTTGATCAATTTTTTCTAGTCCATTGCTGATTTCAGCGTGCAGGGCCTCGTCAATCTCGATGTTGCGGTCGGAGTTGATTTGAATCCGCATGGTTTTCTTCTTTTCTTAACAATTTGGATTTACTGGTATTATAGAGTTTTTATTTCTCGGAATCAGCCGTGCCGGGAGCAATTGGCAGGAGATTTTCCCCTTCCCGCAGTGGTTGGGCCTGCCGGGCCTGCTCCTTGATGACGACGGCTTCGCTGTAGAGGCCGGCTTCCGCTTTCGTGGATACGGCATCGAGATTTTCGGGCGGCGTTTCCACCGGGAACCGCTTTTCCACCAATGCATCCCCCCCTTCCAGGTCTTTATCATTGAGCAAGATGACGTGAACGCCTTGCGGGAAGACGATTTCCCGGGCCTCGTCGGGCATGGAGATGCCGTGTTTTTGGAATGCGAATTTCACCAGTCGGATCACTGAGGAGCGCACCTTGAGCCAACTGTGCGTGTGACCGTTCAACCAGAAGAAAATGCGCAGGTTCACCGTGGAACTCCCCAGGCTGTCCACCAGCACCGAAGGCTCTGGATCGTTCAGAACGGCCGGATGCTCAGCCAGCACGTTCCGGGCAATTTCCTGGGCTGCGTTGATGGCGTCGTCGTAGCCGATGCCGACCATGAACTCCTCCCGTCGGTTCGGGGTGGTCGTGAAGTTGCGCAGGTTGCTCTTGTAAACGCCGGAGTTCGGGATCTGGACGAGGTTTCCGCTGAGGGTCATCAAGATCGTCGTGCGCATGTTCAACTGCTGCACATACCCGGTCTCGCCCGCTATTTCGACCAAGTCGCCGGTCTCGAACGGTCGCTGCATGCTGAGAAAGATGCTTGCCAGAAAATTTTCGGTGATGTCCCTGAATGCGATGCCGATGACCAGACCGATCAGCCCCGTACCGCCGACCACCGTCAATGCCAGTTGCGTCAGGCCGGAGACCCTCAGAATCAGGTAGGCGCCGCAGAGGACGACCAGTCCGCCGACCCCGCGGGCGATGACGTTTTTCAGGAGTTTCGTCCGAATTCGGCCCCGCAGGAATATCCGCGTCGTTTTTGTCGCCAGTATGCCGGCGCCCGCGGACAATGCCAGGGTGAACAGGCCAAACACGAAAAATGGAAAGGAGCGGACAACATCGTGCCATAATTTCAACAGACCGTGCCAGGCCGGACGGAAATCCCATGCCGACGGCTCGATCACCTCCATCCTGTTGACCACGGCGACCACGTCCTGGGTGTTGCGGGCCAGATCTCCAGCCCATTTCTTGAGCACTTCGGACTCCACCTGGCCACGCAGAAAGACAACTCCTTCCTCGACCCGGACTTGTGGGTCGGTGAACCAATTGGTGGCCTCCAGGACGCTTTGGAGTCGCCTGAATATCTCTTCATCCCTCGCAACCGGGTTGACGTCCACCTTCACGGGCGCCGCGGAAAGTTCCTCGCCGGCGGGGGTGTTCGACTGCCGTGGCTCGCCGGTTGTACCGGAGGGTTCCTGTGCCAGGGCCGGAAAGATCAGCAGACAATAAATCGCAACGAGCAATACAGCCCGCGTGATCAGTTTCCTGCGGCGGCATCCGATTCTTTGCACGGGAACAGTCTCCTAGCTGAGTGTTGAAAAAGTCCTTATCCGGCAGTCCGTTCAAAAACCTCAAGTGCAAGGAGCAAAAAAAGTTCAAGGTCGAAGGGTATTTATTCATACGTGAGAGTTTGAACTTTTTGCAGCGACGCAGCAATTGGGAGTTTTTCAACGGACTGCTAGGGCATGTGTTTTTCGGGGCGTTACCAGGGCTGGGTGCAGGGCCATCATTCGCCAACCTGCATCATGAAAACCTTTTTGGAGAACCAAGTCTGTAGGAAGATCGCTCATTATCGCAAGGAAAAATCACAGACGTCCGGGATAAAATACTCGTCGTTCTCCGTGATTTTTCCTCGCGAATGAATATTTTCTTGGCGTTCATGGGGCGTGAAGAGAGCGGAAGGTGGAAAATTTCAAAAGAGCATGATTATGCGGAGATCGATAGGGGCCGGACACAGGACGTGTCCGGCCAACTTTTTTGCGCATTGTGTCATCAGGAATTTGCACCAGACTGTTCCAACTCATCCTCAGGTTCCGGTTCCGGCGCTGACGGGTCCGGGTCCGTGCGTTGACTCTGCTGCTCGTGCAGTCGTTCCTGGGAGTGCTTGATCAATTTGGTCAATCTAGCCGCGGCGCCGTCCACGGCCAGATTCAGGCTCGCTGCCCGGTGTGCGACCGCGATGGGCTGGTGACCCTCGAGACGGGCTTCCAGCAGACAGCGCATGTCGTCATGTCCGCCCTTCTTGTCGCTGTTTTCGTCGCTCAAATGGACTTCCAACAGCGTGATCCGCGCGCTGAGCCGGCCTAGGGCGCTTTCCACTCCATCGCTGATTTCAGTTTGCAGGGCCTCGTCAATCTCGATGTTGCGGTCGGAGTTGATTTGAATCCGCATGGTTTTCTCCTTGCGTTAAAATTTTGGATTTACTGGGATTATAGGGTTTAATTTCTCGGAATCAGCTGAGCCGGAAGCAACGCTTTCGTGGTACAGCATCAAAATTTTCGGGCGCGTTTCAACCGGGAACCGCCTTTTTGCATCCCCCCCATCTGTGGTTTTCTCGTCGAGCAAGGTGACGTGAACGCACCCATTCCCGCCTTGTAGGGAATGAATGCTGGGTCTTTTTTCCAACCTCCGTCAGGAAAACATTTTTTCTGAACCGAGTCTGTGGGGAAATCGCCTATTGTCGCAAGGGAAAATCACAGGCAACGGGATTTTCCCCTGACGGACGATGTGCGGAGATCTCTTTCCTGTCGCCCCTCGCAACCTCCTCCCGGGAATTATTCCCGTCTTCCGTGATTTCTCCTCACAATAAATATGCGATTCCCCTACAGACAGGGATGCCCAAAAAGGTATCCTCCAGTTTCGTAGTCAAAGGACGGTGTCGTGACGTTGTCGGAGACGTTACTGAAGAATCGCATATTCTTGCGAGTCCTTGAGAAACTTGCGGGAGAGAGGAGACAAAAATGAAGAACGAACTCTTTACGACGGCACTCATGGTCGCTGTACTCGCTTTGTTTTCCGGATGCGCGGCCATGCCTCAAACATGGCCTGACAAGGAGCGGAACGCGGAAAACAAGATGGTCGTCATCCAGGAAAAGATTGGAGACGGACTGAGAACCGGCGCGCTCACCCCTGATCAGTCGCAAATGTTCCTGACCACGCTGAAGGGCGTTCGGACGGATTACACGGCACTGGCAAGCAAGCCGGCCCGCCGGGATGAATGGAACAGCCTCAATGTCCGGCTGGAAAGGCTTGGCAATGAAATTGACCGGGCGCTTTTCCGGCCAATGAGAATTGAAGGACCACGGACCGGGGACAGGATTGTCGCACTGCAGTGGACAATTGATGATGGGAGGGTCAGCGGACGTTTGCCCGCGGGAGAGGGGCGCGAAGTTCAATACCGGCTGGACTCCGTCCGGCGTGATTACCTGCATCTGACGGAAGGAGGCAGGTCCATGAGCTACGAGGAAGAAGCGGACATTTCGCGCAGGCTCGATGCATTGGAAATGGAATTGAATCTATATCGGTAACAACTCGAATAAGTGAGGCCAAATGAGTGAAAAATTTAAATATGGAGAGGAACTTCAATCCATGCTCCAACAATGGAACGCGGAGTATGACGAATTGGAGGAGAATCAAATAGCCGGCGATGGAGGCTTGAAAGAACTCAAACAGACTCTGGACAAAAAATGGACTGCTTTGAGCAAATCTTTGAACAGGCCGGGAAGAGATTCAGATAAAATTTACCCAACTAACAATCAACCAGGAGGCAGACCATGAAATCAAGCACGCAAGACAAAGCAGAAGGCAAGATGCACCAGGCGAAAGGGAAGATCAAGGAGACCGCCGGAAGTGCAGTCGGTAACGAAGAACTGGAAGCTAAAGGCAAAGGCGAAAATCTGAAAGGGAAAGCCCAGGACAAGGCTGGGGACGTCAAGAAGGTTGTGGGGAAATAGAGAGGATATTCTCGTTCCCAGGCGCAGCCTGGGAACGAGAAAATAAGGACTTTTCGTATAGGCAATAGCCAAGGAGACAGATCATGAGCAAAGGAAAGGCAACGGGGAGTTCTGAAAAGCGCACTCAGGATAATGGTTCGGCTCCCAGCGGCGAACTGCACCAGATCGCCGGCGGAGACCACCCCGCGCTGACCACGAACCAGGGCGTGGCAATATCCGATAATCAAAACTCGCTCAGAGCCCATCCCACCGGCCCCACGCTTTTGGAGGATTTCATCCTTCGCGAAAAAATCACGCATTTCGATCACGAGCGTATTCCGGAGCGCATCGTTCACGCGCGCGGAACGGGCGTGCATGGGTTCTTCGAGCTGACCGAGTCGTTGGAACAGTACACCACAGCCAAAATACTCACCGAGGTAGGAGAGAAGACACCCCTGTTCACGCGGATATCGACCGTGGCGGGCGGCTCGGGTTCGATAGACACCCCGCGTGACGTACGCGGCTTTGCCGTCAAGTTTTATACCAAGGAAGGCAACTGGGACCTGGTCGGCAACAACATACCGGTCTTCTTCATCCAGGATGCCATCAAGTTCCCCGACCTCATCCATGCCGTAAAAATGGAACCCGACCGCGGCTTTCCGCAAGCTGCAAGCGCCCACGACACCTTCTGGGATTACATTTCCCTCACGCCGGAATCCATGCATATGGTGATGTGGATCATGTCCGATCGCACCATCCCGCGTTCGCTGCGGATGATCGAGGGCTTCGGGGTGCATAGTTTCCGATTGATTAACGATGCAGGCGAATCAACCTTCGTCAAATTTCACTGGCGTCCCAAGCTCGGTTTGCAGTCCACCATCTGGGACGAGGCCGTCAAAATTGCCGGCGCTGATCCGGACTTCCACCGCCGCGACATGTTCGACGCCATCGCGGCGGGCGGTTTCCCCGAGTGGGAGTTCGCGGTTCAGCTGTTCACCCAGGAGGAATCGGACAGCTTTCCGTTCGATCATCTTGATCCGACCAAGCTGATTCCTGAAGAGCTTGTCCCTCTGAAAGTGATCGGCCGGATGGTGCTGGATCGCTGGCCGAAGAACTTTTTCGCTGAAACCGAACAGGTTGCCTACTGCCCCGGCAATATCGTGCCGGGCATCGATTTCTCCAACGATCCACTGTTACAAGGACGTTTGTTTTCCTATATCGACACGCAGCTTTCGCGCCTGGGCTCACCCAATTTCCATCAGATTCCGATCAACGCGCCCAAGTGCCCGTTCGGCAATCTTCAACGCGACGGACACATGCAGATGGCGGCGCAGGAGGGCCGTGTTGCGTATGAGCCCAATTCCCTGTCTCAAAACGCACCACGCGAAACGCTGGCCAAGGGCTTTCACAGCGCCGCGGTAACGGAAACCGGCGTGAAAGGTCGCATCCGTGCCGAGAGCTTCGCCGACCACTACAGCCAGGCGCGGCAGTTCTATCTCAGTCAAACCGCCCATGAGCAGGCGCACATCGCTTCGGCGTTGGTGTTTGAGCTATCCAAGGTCGAACATGTCCATGTGCGGGAAGCAATGGTCGGGCATTTGCGACATATCGAGGAAGATCTCGCCGGGCGGGTTGCCAAGGGGCTTGCGTTGGAAAAGATGCCCGATGCGCCTGAGGCCGCGGCTCCTGTTCAGGAGTTGGAACCTTCGCCCGCATTGCAGCTCATCGGCAAGATGAAAGATACCCTCGAGGGACGGGTCGTCGGCGTTCTGATCGCGGATGGTTCAGACGGCTCCGTTATCAAGAATATTAAAAAAGCCGCGATGGATGTGAAAGCCGTCGTGAAGATCGTCGCACCCAAAGTCGGCGGCGCAAAACTTGCGGACGGATCGGTGTTGCCGGCTGACGGACAATTGGCGGGCATGCCTTCCGTGCTCTTCGATGCTGTCGCGGTCATTCTCTCCGAAGACGGCGCAAAAACACTGTCAGTGGAAAGCGCTGCCATCGATTTCGTGCGCGATGCCTTCGGTCATCTCAAGGCAATCGCCGTTGATAAGGGAGGCACGGAGTTGCTGAAAACAGCGAATGTTGAACACGATGCCGGCGTCGTGGATGCCAACGACACGGACGCATTTGTTGCCGCGGCGAAAACACGTCAGTGGGATCGGGAAAAGTTGGTGCGAATATTGGCCTGACCACTGTTTCCATACCAGTCCGTTGAAAAACTCCCAATTGCTGCGTCGCTGCAAAAAGTTCAAACTCTCACGTATGAATAAATACGCTTCGACCTTGAACTTTTTTTGCTCCTTGCACTTGGGGTTTTTGAACGGACTGCCGGATAAGGACTTTTTCAACACTCAGATAAAGCTCCGGCGAAGGTCCTATGGGCTTTCGCCGGACTCAGTTAAAAACAAGTAATGGTAAGGAAAAATGGACAGTCATTCCCGACAAACGATATCGACTTGGGTGGCAACGGCGGAAGTGCCGGAACATTCCCCTCTCACCGAGAATACGCATGCTGATGTGTGCATTGTCGGCGCGGGGATAGCCGGCATGACCATCGCATATCTCCTCGCGCGCGAGGGCAGATCGGTGGTTGTGTTGGATGACGGGCGAATTGGTGGAGGAATGACGGAGCGTACATCGGCTCACCTATCCAATGCTATTGACGACGGCTATTTTGAGATCGAGCGTCTGCATGGCGAAAAGGGGGCTCGGATCGCCGCCCAAAGTCACACGGCGGCGATTGACCGCATCGAGGCCATCATTGCGGAAGAGGGAATTGATTGTGATTTCGAACGCCTTGACGGCTACCTGTTCGTTCCACCCGGGGACTCAAAAGACGTGCTCGAACGTGAAGTGAAGGCCGCGCATCGCGCGGGACTCAGGGATGTTGAGCAGGTTGGGCGCGCGCCAATTGATTCTTTCGACACCGGGTCGTGTTTGCGTTTTCCCCGACAGGCGCAGTTCCACCCCGTGAAGTACCTTGCAGGGCTCAGTCGCGCCATTGAACGCGACGGCGGGCGAATTTTCACCGGATCACACGCGAGTACCATGGAGGGAGGCGCGCAGGCGCGGGTCGAAACAAGCAATGGATACGTAGTGACCGCTACTGCGATTGTGATCGCCACGAACACTCCGGTAAACAACATCGTCACCATCCACACCAAACAGGCCCCTTATCAGACCTATGTGATCGGCGCACGGATTCCACGCGGTTCGGTTACAAGAGCTTTGTACTGGGATACAGCCGATCCATACCACTACGTCAGGATTCACAGTATTTCCTCTGGAGATGGTGACCCGTACGATGTTCTGATCGTCGGAGGTGAGGATCACAAAGCAGGACACGCGGAAGACGGCGAGCAGCGGCACGCGAATCTTGAAGCGTGGGCACGTGAGCGATTCCCGATGATTGAAAGGATAGTGTTTGCCTGGTCTGGTCAGGTTATGGAGCCCGTTGACGGCATTGCCTTCATCGGACGCAATCCAGGCGACCCGCGAAACGTTTTTATCGCTACCGGAGATTCAGGAATGGGCATGACGCATGGCACCATTGCGGGAATTCTCATCACGGACTTAATTGTCGGGCGCGAAAGCTCCTGGGTACCGCTCTATGATCCTTCTCGCAAGTCTCTCCGTGCCTTTCTGGAATATGCCAGGGAGAATATCGATGTCGCCGTGCAGTACGCCGAGGATTATTTGACAGGGGGGGACGTGGGTTCAACCGAAGAGATTGCCCAGGGCGAAGGGGCGATCATTCGACGAGGGCTGCGGAAGCTTGCGGTATACCGTGACGAACAAGGAACCCTGCATGAGCGCTCAGCCGTGTGTCCACACCTTGGGTGCATGGTAAGCTGGAATCCCTTGGAGAAGACCTGGGATTGCCCATGTCACGGTTCAAGCTACGACCGTTACGGGCGGGTCATAAGCGGACCGGCGAACAGCGACCTTGAAGGTGTGGAAGAATTATAATTATCCCGGTTGTTAATCGTCTCAAATGGTGATGTGTGGCACTGAAAACACGGCACGAAACTAAATTTGAATATGAGGGTTCAAACAATGACAAATGAAAAGATTGAAAACGTATCGCAAAAGGACGCTGGTATGAACAGAGAAAATACAATCAAGACTATGCTTGATCGTCGCGTTTTTCTTATCGCATCCATGGGCACCGCGGGCTGGCTCATGATGGGTGGTCTCGGTCTTCCCAGGTCTGTTCAGGCAGCATCACCCATTGCATTACCACCTCTTCCTTATGCCGAGAACGCATTGGAGCCGGTCATAACAGCAGAAACGATCGGTTTTCATTATGGGAAACATCACAAAGGGTATGTGGACAAACTGAACAACCTTATCGCCGAAACAGAATATGCTGGATCGTCATTGGAGGAGATTATTTCCGGTAGTGCGGGACGGCCGGAAAAGATGGAGATCTTCAACAACGCGGCGCAGATATGGAACCATACATTCTACTGGAACAGCATGAAGCCAAAGGGCGGAGGCGAACCACCCGCGGCACTCAAACAGAGAATGGAGGCATCCTACGGCAGTGTCGACGCCTGCAAGCAGGAGCTTGCCGCCGCGGCAACTGCCCAGTTCGGCAGTGGCTGGGCTTGGCTCGTGCTGGACGGGGACACGCTCAAGGTGGTCAAGACCGGTAACGCGGATCTGCCGTTGACCAACGGAATGAAGCCGTTGTTGACCATTGATGTGTGGGAGCACGCCTATTACCTGGATTATCAGAACCGTCGCGCCGACTACGTCAAGGCAGTGCTGGACAATCTGGTCAACTGGGATTTCGCGGCGCAGAACCTTGGATGATTGGAGTTTCCGTTCCAAGGAGATCTTTCGGAGAAGAAGAGAATAATGCATGGAAAGCAACCCTGCAATTGAAGTGAAGCCTCGCTCGCTTTCTTTCTATATAGTCCTGGCAGCGGCGATTTATGCTTTTATCAAAGCTTATTGGTTGCTGTCTCCGATTCTGTTGTCCTTTGTGCTCACCATGCTCATTGCGCTGGCAATCAATCCAGTGATTTTGCGGATACAGGTTGTGACACGCAACAGAAGACTCGCGGCCGGACTGTTCACGCTTGGCTTTCTCGGAAGCATCGTATTGGCGGGCTGGACAATGTTCGGGCCGATGAAGGAATCCGTCGAAAATCTCACGAGGGAGATACCTGAATACTGGGAGCGTATTCAGAAGCCTCTGATTCGACTTGAGCAGCAAGCCATACTTTCCGAAGAGAAGTTGCAGGAGGAAGTTTCCACTGAAATTGCACGGGATGACCCGGAAACTGTCGAACCTGCTGGCGAGGAGGAATCCGATGAAGTATCAAAATCCTCTGATCAAGGCGAAACTCTTCGTTCCAATATCACCGGAATGTTTCAGGATTTGCTCGGTAACTTTACCGCGGTGGCATTCAATGCCGGTCAAATCTTCATCGTATTGGTGACCGTCTTTTTCGGCGTTTTGTTTACAATCATGAATCCACGTCCGATTTTTAGGGCGATTTTTTTACTTGTACCCAAGCGCAACCATGATCAAGCCCAAATCCTTCTTCAGCGAATCACCGAATTTGCACCGAAGTGGGCTGGAACGATGCTCTTGGACATGGCTTCGATCGGCCTGCTTGTTTTTATCTTTATGTGGATAATTTTTGGATTTTTGGACGCTCTTGTTCTCGGAATTTTCGCGGCGCTTATGGGTGCCATACCATTTCTCGGCCCGTTTTTGAGTGCCATACCAGCACTGTTGCTCGCTTTCGGAGCTGGAGGAATGACGCCAGTATGGGTTTTACTTGCGTATGTCGTGATTCAGGGCCTGCAAAGTAATTTCCTTGAGCCGTTTATCATGGCGCATGGAATGAAATTGCATCCATTAGCTGTAATTTTTGCGATGCTTTTATCCGTTGCGGCTTTTGGCGTATTGGGTGTCCTGATTGCTGCGCCTCTGATTGCCATATTGAGTATCTTTCATGACGAACTGTATCGAAAGCGGTATCTGCCAATGGTTACGGATGAAGACCTGGATGATCTGGCAAGAAAGGCTCTGCGCGAAAAAGAATGAAGACTGGGACCTCAGCCGGCGGAGATGAAGCCGGGATACAATACCATGCCTCCGTCCACTAGTAGGCTCGTGCCATGGACGTAGTCCGACTCGTCCGAAGCCAGCCACAAGGCCGCCTTGCCGATATCCGACGGGTCTCCAATCCGATTGCGAGGGATCAGCTTCAACAGTTCGGCCTTGGCTTCCGGGTCATCCCAGGAATCGCGATTGATGGGCGTTTTGATCGCGCCGGGGGCGATGCTGTTCACGCGAATTCCCTCGGCGCCCAGCTCCTGGGCGATGCTTTTCATGAACAGCATCAGGCCGCCCTTGGAGGATGCGTAGTTCACCCGGCCGGCCCAGGGGATGATCTCATGCACCGAACTGATGAAAATGATCTTGCCCAGGGCTGAGGATCGCTCCGGCACCATGCCCCGGCGCAGAAACTCCTTGGTCGCGGCCCGGGCGCAGAGAAAGGCTCCGGTCAGGTTGATATTGATGACCGAGTTCCACTCATCCAGGGTCATCTCCGTAAAGGCCGCGTCCTGCTGCACTCCGGCGTTGCTGATCAAGATGTCCACGGTGCCGAAGGTTTCCACGGCTTGACGAAACATGGCCTCCACATCCGACTCGCTGCTCACGTCGGCCTGAACCGCAACGGCCTGGGAGCCCTGATCCCTGATCTCCGCGACCACCACCTCGGCCCCCTCGCGGTTGCCGGAGTAGTTGACCACCACGTTTGCACCGGCCTCGCCCAGAACACGGGCAATGCCCGCGCCGATGCCCGAACTCCCGCCGGTGACCACGGCGGTCTGGCCGTCCAAAATCTTTGTGGTTTTTTGATATTCCTGGCTCATGTCGTTCCTCCGTTTGAGGCAGTTGTGGTTTCACACGATGGTCAGATGATGCTGAAGTCTTCCGTGAAGATCTGTTCAAAAGGCACACCGGCTTTCATGAGCTGATCCCGCAGGGAATCCATCAGCACCTTCGGCCCGCAGATCAGGTAGACTTTGGACTTCAGGTCGCCCACCCGGTCCGCGATGACCTCCGGCGTGAGATACCCTTCGGAATCGGAAGAGTGGGGGATGTAGTGCAGGTATTCCTCTTTTACGCCGAGGTCCGTGATTTCGTCGTGATAATAGGCTTCTTCCGGTACCTGCACGCTATAGAAGAGATGTGCCTTGTTGTATTTGCCCGCCCGGAAATCCGCATTCTCCACCATGCTCAAAAACGGCGTGATCCCGATCCCGCCGGCCACCAGCACGGTTTCCTTGTCCGCATGCTCCGTCATGTGCTCGCCGAACTTGCCGTAGGGCCCCCAGATGGAGGCCCGCTGACCCGGCTTCAGGATGGGAAGCTCTTTTGTCCAGTCGCCCATTTTCTTGACGGATATCCGGATGTTCCCGGCCTGGGGCGCTGACGAAATGCTGAAAGGATGCGGCTCGGATCGCAGATCCGGCGAATCAAAGGAGACGTAGAGGAACTGGCCGGGGTGGAAGGCCATCTTCCGGTTCGGATCCCGGGGGCGCATGTGGACTTCGGTGATGTCGCCCAGGATTCGGACATGATCCACGAGATAGTTATGGAGCGGCCCGAACCAGCGGTAGAGCACCCGGATATAGAAATAGCAGCACACCCCGACCGCGGCCCACACGGCGAACCAGGCCCCAAGCAGCGGATACGACATGATCTGGCCCTGAGCCACGACTGCGTGGAATATCACCAGCACCAGCACCAAGCCGAAGAAATTGTGCGTCTGTTTCCAGTGGTGGTAGGGCAGTGAGATCCAGAGCGACAACGACGTCAGCGCGACCAGGGCCGCCAGGGCGATCAGGCCGCTCATCCGGGCAAAATAATAATGTTCCGCCTCGCCGGGCAGTTGGGCTATCCAGAAAAAGCGAACAAAGTCGAACTCCGGATTCAGGGCCAAAAATATCGGGTGCAGGACAATGAGGTACAAGGCGAGTTCGCCAATTTTGCGGTGCGCCTTGTAGACCTTGTCCAGCCCTCCGAACAACCGCTCCACGATAGGCAGTCGCGCGGCCAGCACCAGGGCCCAGCACATCAGCATGGTCGTGCCCATGCTTCCGATTTTGGCAAGATACTTCAGGCGGTGATCGTACCAGTCGTCGTAGAACCACATGGAACCGAAATAGATCGCAGAGGTAAGCACCAGGCTCAACCCGACAACCAGATACCCCCAGTAATACTGTTTCTTGATGATCACACCCATTCTCCGTCCTGTTGCCGCGGTTCGCAAAGTCGAACCACAGCCTGATAACGCTCTTCAACGACCCAGCGGTCCAGTTCTTCCGGCAAGCCTTCGCGCGCACCCCGGACAAGCATTTCAGCCTGTCGCAAAAGCGTTGCCCGATCTTCCGGACGGTGAACGAAGTACGCCACAGTGGCCAGAGTTTCCAGCAGGCGGATGGTTACCTGGACATTGGAGCGGACATTTTGCCGGATCTGGTTGAATGCCGCGTCCGCGATCTCTGAAAATCCCCTGGTGGGCGCGATGACCCGCAGTTGCTTTTGATCGTCAAGGAGATACGGGGACGGAATGTCGCGTTGAGCCAGTCGGCACAGGGCGGATCCCAGCTGATTAATGCAGGCGATTGCCGTGAACGAGTCGTTCAAACTGGGGGAAAGCGCCCGCAACGCAATCTCGACAAGTTCAAGGACCGCGAACTCGATGTCCTGACTCGGGGTTCTTTCGTCGTCCAGGGCGATCGCCCGGTTGATTTGTTTGGGGAGTTGGTCGGTGATTTTGTCTCTCGGCCAGATCCGGACCAGTGGTCGTCCAGCGATAACATATCGTCCTGTCTGCTGCTCCAGCCGGATGACCGCATCCTCCCTTACGGCCCATTCCATCAGGACATCCTTGTCGATGAACTGAAGATACCCGTCGTTGGTTGCGGGAACAGGACGAGACTCCCTGGAGAACATCTCAATGAAATCCGCACTGGGCAGATCTTCCGTTTTCAGGGTGTCTCTCGCGGTTTTTGGGGGATAAAGATCATCGATGGTCTTGAGCAGCTCGTCGCCGACCCGGGCCACAACCTTGTTGGCCTGTATGGAAACGGAAACGTGATGGATGAAGTAGATCAAGACTCCCACGCTCAGCACAGCGAACAAGACGCCCAGGGACACTGACAAATGCGGCACGAATACTATGTCTCCAGGAGAATCCGAACGGCGCACCGTGCGCAGCACGACCAGGCAATAGAGAAACGTGGCGACAAAGGTGCCGAGCACCACCTGGGTTACCGTATCCCGCATGAAGTTCCGGAGCAGCCGGGGGCCGAGCTGGGATGAAACAAGCGACAGAGCGACCAGTGTTATGGAGAACACGACGCCGGCTATGGTGATCATTGAACCGGCGATGGTTTTCAGGACCGCACTGGCGCCCTCGGCTCCGCCGGAAAAGGTCCAGTCCAATGAATTTTCCAAAAAATCCGTAATGGGATCGTTTGAAGCGGTGGTTATGAAAGCCAGGGCCACTGCCACGCAGGACATGACAACCGGAATGAACCACAAGCTGGAATGGATCTGAACGAATATTTTCAAGAACTGCGCTTTCACGACTATGCCTCATACGCCCGCAAGTTGTCCTCGTTTTCATGGGGAATGGCTTTCGCGCCGGAAGAATTGAATCAAAAAGCTGTCCAGGCGACGGATTTCTCCGTGCCTGGACAGTTCAGAAAGATTGTCTCAAGGGAGCAACCTGTTCGTTTTATTTTTTGTACTCAGGCATCTTACGCAGTTCTTCCTCACTCATGGGAATGTAGACGCGAACGTCATTGTCAGCATCCTTGTGAATGTCGGCTTCATTCACATCGATAGCTATGCTGCGGGCGCCCATGCCGAGAAAACCGCCTACGTTCACGACAATTCGTTCAACTTTACCTTCAGGTGTCATCAATACTTCGTTGACATCAGCGATATTTTCATTGTTGGCGCCGTAGACACTCGCGCTCTGCAGGTCGTCCGCGGTGATAAGATCAGACGATACCCGCTGATATCCCTCTTGAGGTTCTACGTCTGTGGCCCGATGAGGACGCGCGGGATCAGTGGTGACTTGGCGATCTTGATCATATTTCGGCAAGACCTCGCTTTGTTCACCAGCCTGTCCAGGGCGCCGAGTCTGATCAGTTTCATTCTGTTTCTTGTCCATGTCACGCTGTTTCTTGTCCATGTCACGCGACATGCCTTCCTGCCCAGAGCGACGATCCTGATCGGTTTTCTTTAGTTGATCTTGATCAGATTTCGGCACGGTCTGATACTCACCCGTTTGTTCGGAGCGTTTCTGATCAGTTTCTTTTTGTTTCGTGTCCATGGTGCTTTGCGCGAATGCGGGGCTCAAACTCAGTAATCCGATAATGATGCTAACGATGAGTGTCTTCATGATGCTTCTCCTTTAAGATTTTATGCCAATAAATACATAGCCGCCTACTCTTCCGTGCCGAAACTGCTGGGTTTTGTACGACCTTGTTGCTGATTGTCATCTCGCCATTGTTGCCGCCATCAATCCACTAGTCTGTCCACTAGTCTGTCACTGCTGCCGGCCATCGCGCAGTTGACCGTCGGTACCTTGGCCTCTCTGCCACTGCTGCGGACCGTCGGTACCTTGGGTACCCTGGCCTCTCTGCAACTGCTGCTGACTGTCGGTACCCTGGGTACCCTGACCTCTCTGCATCTGCTGCTGGCCGTCGCGACCCTGGCCTCTCTGCATCTGCTGTTGACCCTCGGTACCCTGGTCTCTCTGCATCTGCTGCCGGCCATCTCGATCCTGATCTCTCTGCCACAGAGGCTGGCTATCGCTATCCTGTTCTTCATGCTCCAGCATCTCGCCTCTCCCCTGGCCTCTCTCCCAAATCTCCCGACCCTCGTCGTCCGTCATCGATTGATCTTGATCCTGACGCCATTGCTGACTTCGACCTTGATCATTTAGCGTATCAGTATCGCTCTGATATACACCAGTTCTTTGTTGAGTCTGAGTAGTTTGAGTATCCTTTTCAACCTGGGCAAATGCGAGACCCGAACTCAGTAATCCGATAATAATGCTTGCCAATAAAGTTTTCATAAACATTCTCCTTTATGAAGTTATTTTAGTTGATCGAAGTGACACTGATCTCCAAGCCGATTGTTTTTTACGTCTTGCTTAGCCTCCGATTTTGGATATTGCCTTGTTTTGGTTGCCTTACCTACACCACTCGCTACGTAACTAGAGGATAATCTTTTGAGCATTCCTGTCTGTAGGGGAATCGCATGTTTTGTGTGAGGAGAAATCTCACAGGCGACGGGAATAACTCCCGGGAAGATTGCGAGGAGGCGGTAGAGGGATCGTTCGATCCGGGTTCCTGATCACGGAGGAGAAGATGGGCGCACCATTGCCATTTCCATTGATGGCAAGACCTTACGTGGTGGCGTATGATTTCGGATAAAAACCGCCTCACCTGCTCAGCGGCGTCCTGCATTAGGCATTAGGCATCAGGCATCAGGAGGCCGCAAACCTCGGGCGACTGGATACCCGCCTTAGCAGTCCGTTGAAAAACTCCCAATTGCTGCGTCGCTGCAAAAAGTTCAAACTCTCACGTATGAATAAATACGCTTCGACCTTGAACTTTTTTTGCTCCTTGCACTTGGGGTTTTTGAACGGACTGCCGGATAAGGACTTTTTCAACACTCAGCTAGCGGGTACGACCGATTCGGGGGACGGCGTGGTAAAAAAAAAATCCCGCGAAGGCGGGAATCCAGTGCCGGAATGCGGGCTTCACTCAGGATGGAACGTATCTACTCAGCACATTTTACGTCCGCTCTTGTTCCGGCAATCGGGGTCGGGGTCGGAATTGAAACAGGAAAAATTAAGAACGCATCCCAGCGTTTTCGATCCCGATCCCGATTCCGATTCCGACCCCGGTACCGATTGCCGGAGCAAGAGCGGGCTCTAAATGTACTGAGTAGTTACGAATTTATGATGCATTCCGGGAAGGGCGCCGTGATGTCATTTGAAGCAAATCTATGACCGCTGCTTCAAGTTGTCGATCCCGCCCGGCGATCTCGTCAGCCGGAGTATGATCAACAAACAGGTCGGGGATTGCGCCGTTTTGCTCCATATCGGTGCCGTCCGGGAGATACCACCCACGAAAGGGCAGGCGGACCGTTGCCCCATCGATCAAAGAGTGGCTCCCGGTGGAAATGACCCCTCCATAGGTCTGTTTTCCCACCAATGTGCCCCGTCCCAGCGTTTTGAATGCGTGGGCCAGGATTTCCGAGTTTGAAAAACTTTTCTCATTGGCCAGCATGTTGATCGGCAGGGTATAGCGTGGCGCGTCCAGGCGATCCTGGGGATAGCGGCCGTTCAAATGGGGATCGGCTCCAGCGGGGACCGTATAGGCATGTTCCGCGGTCATGATCGAAGTAAGGATGCGGTCGCTGGTATGTCCTCCGCCATTGTTGCGAACATCGATAATCAGGCCGTCTTTCGAGTCGGCAGCCGCGTACAGATGGGCCTGGAATTTTTCCAACGATGCCTGATTCATCGCCTCGATATGAATGTAGCCGATGCGTCCGCCTGAAAGCTCCGAAGCCTTGCGCCGGCTCTCTTCCTGAAACGCATTGTACCGCAGTCCGGCGAAGTCGTTGAAAGAGATCGGAGTCAGGATCGCCTGGGAGGCGACACGCTTGCCGCTGATGGATCGCTCGAAGCCGACAACGACTTCCTGTTCGACTTTTCCTCGCAACCGCTCCAGCAAGGAGTCCTGTTCGTCAAAGCTTTGCATATCAATTTTGGTTATTATATCGCCCTGGTACAGACGGACAGGTCCACGGTCCGAGGGTCCTCCGGGAATGATCTTCGTGATGAGATACCCTTTCCTCCCATCCTCCAGAGTCACCCGCGCATATTCGATACCCAAACGGCCTGAGGGGTCGCGTAATGCGGAACCTGGTCCCGGATTGGAGAGTCCCATGTGCGAAGCGGACAGTTCACCCAGGAGTCGATTGGCGATATCGCTGAATTCACTTGCGGTCCGAGTCCGGACAATGAGTTCCTCGTAATCAGCGACAAGCCTCTTCCAGTTCAAGCCCTTCATGTCCGGCCGGTAAAAACCTTCCTCGATCACTCGCGCCACTTCCCGAAACTTCTGCAAAGACTCTTTTCGAAGATCGATCCGGATACGATCAGAGATATCAACCTGCGTGTGCGCTTTCCCGTCCAGCGGCGCAATGCCGACACGCCCATCCGCAATATAGATCACTCGGTTACCGACACCATCGAGGTGTTGGACGTTTCCCCGTGGCCCCAGACGCCGGCGGTCGCTCCCATCCCAATTCACGGCGATCAGTCCTTCCTTGCCGGAATTGAAGACGTACCGGTCGCCGCCAGGGGTCATCTCGTTGGCTGTCTGATGATCGGGAGATGCCGTGACGCGCTCCACGCGCTGCCAGGCATTTTCCAGTTCAAGCCCCTTGGCGGTCTGCCATCCGGGTTGTCTCAGCGAGAGTACCGTTCCAGGCTTGCGAACAGGCAGTGGGCGATGCATGCCGGCAGCGACACGTGCTCGATCATAGTAATTGTTCAACTCTCGCCGGGTCCAATGATTCATCTCGGGATCGAGAGTGACCCTGTAGAGGTCGAAACCGTCACCGGATCGATTGGAGATGAAGGTCAATATTCTGCCGTCCGCCGACCAGCGGGGGTTGAAATCGTTGCGTGGATGACGGGTAATGTTCACGGGTTGGTGGGAACCATCCGCGGGAATAATGAATATATTTGTGCTGAAGTTCAGATCGTTCTGGTCATAAGCGATATACCGCCCGTCCGGCGACCAGCGCCAATGCAGATCGCTGTCCCAGCCCTTCACAAGCGTTCGAAGGTCGTTTGTGAGAAGATCCATCACAACCAGATCTCCACGTCCACGGCGAAATGCGACGGACTGACCATCAGGGGAAGGTGAAACACCACGGTCGTTGCTCTGTTCCACGACAACGGGCAAGACCCGGAACTGAACGGCATCGTGCCAACGAGCAGGGTCTTCTTGGCCGGTCACGTGCTTCGACTTCTCCGTGGCATGGCTCTCTTCCTGGGAAGAGGAAGGGACATCAGCCGGCTCTCCGGTCGGTTTTGGTTCGGACGGATCTTGCGGGTCAGGTGGATGAGGTGGGTCAAGTGGATTGTTGGGGGGCAGCGGCCCAAAAGGATCATCCGTATCCGAATTCACGGAATGTTCGGAATACTGATGCGTGCTTTCGGAAATACTTTCGGTCCCGCGCGAGACGTGCGTAGCGGTGCTTTTCGCCAGAAGCTCGCCACGCGTCGGGAGCTGCTGGTGGGCGAGACGGATTTCATTCCGGGTCAGTTCCACCTGGGCCTTGTAGATCGAGAGCGTACCGTCGGCATCGCTTGCAAAATACAGATGCAGCCCATCCGGAGACCATGCGATATCCTGGTGACGGGCATGGGTATCCGGAATGACCGCCCGGGTGGGACTGTATTCGTCCACATTGCGGATGTAGACTCGTCCATAGGCAACATAGGCCATGACTTGCCCATCCGGACTGAGTGCGGCCTCGGTAACGTCCCGGTCGATCCAGCGCAAAATATGGTCATCCCGGCCATCATCGCCCGTTTGGATATGTATCGGTTCCGGCTCAGCCTGGGGATCAGCAAGGTTCAGGGTGTACAGCCGATCCCAGACCTGAAGAACGGCCATGCTTCCATCCCTTGAGACGTCAAAATCTTGAACACCGCGTCCTTGAAAATGCGTGATCCGCTGAAGAGCACGATTGTCGTCATCCAGGTTGACACGGTAGAGATTGACGGTGTCGAGCTGGCGTTCAGACATGAAGAGCAGCGTATCGTTGTCCACCCACTTGGCATTCCCGTCGTCGCCTTCCCATTCCGTGACGGCCTCGAAACGTTCTTCCGATTGATGCAGAACCCAGACGTTCATTGCATCCGGTCCGCGATACCGTCGATGATTCCAGTCGTGATAATAACCACCGCGCGTAAAGACGACGCGTCGACCATCCGGAGAAAAGCGCGGTTCGGAACCGAAGGCGTGATGAAGAAGCTCATGTTCCCCGCCTTGCGGTGATATCCGGTAAGGACGCTGATCACGGTAGACATCGGCCTCAAGAAGACCCGAGAAGGTGACGATCTCCCTGCCTTCTTCATCAATCGACCAATGCGGTGCCCGCAGGAAGCGATCACTGTAGGTCAGCTGAACAGTCCCCGTGCCGTCGCGCTGAATGCGCCAAAGGTTCATATAGCCGTCTCGCATCGACGTGAAGACAAGGGATTGACCGTCGGGGCTCCAGCTTGAATGCAGGTCGTCGAAACGATGCCCGGTCAGCCGGTTCGCTACGCCGCCATGTACCGGAACGATCCAGAGATCTCCTCCGGCACTGAAAACAATCTCTGAACCATCAGGACTGATCGATGGAAATCGCGGCAGTTTGGGAATATCGGCATTCGCGGAAACAGGTGCGAATCCACAGCCGAGCGCAAGAAGTAGAATAACCAGCATACTTCGTTGAATCCATTGTCGGAAAAATAGATTTGCCATCTGTATTTGTCTCATTCCTGAATATCCTGAATCAGTGCATTTCATATTTTGATCTGGTACACTGCGGCGTTGCATACGTTAACCTATTGTTTGATCCACGGAGCAAAAATCCAGATTCTAAGCCGAACTTCGCTACGCGTCGGAACTATATTTTAATTTACATGGCAAAATTTTGACTTGCCAACGGATACGCATTCTTCCGTACTAAAAGACGATACAGGCACTTTACTTGATTCTCGCAACACAAGTCCTCGAAACAATATCTATTCATCAAGAACCATGCCAAACACGGGAATTACTCCCGTCTCCCGTGACTTTTCCTCATGATAATCCCGAATGCTCTCCTGGCAACTCCGGGAATTATTCCCATCTCCCGTGATTTCTTCTCACACAAAATATGTGATTCCCCTACAGACAGGGATGTCAAATAAGGTATCAAGTACGGATCTATACTCATAAGATCTTGATACAAAAGGAGACCCCATGGCGTACGAACTCCTCGAACAACTGAGTCGCAATATCCGTTCCATGATCCTGACCTCCACCACCCGGGCCGGCTCCGGCCACCCGAGTTCCTCCCTCTCGGCCACCGAGCTCATGGTTTCCCTTCTCTTCGGCGGGACGTTCCGGTTCTCCCCGAACGCTCCTGAACACCCGAACAACGACCGGCTGATCTTCTCCAAAGGACATGCCGCCCCTCTGCTGTATGCCCTCTGGGCCGCGGCCGGAAAGGTGAGCGAGGAGGAGATTCTCAGTCTGCGGACCATGGGCAGTGCGCTCGAAGGTCATCCCACCCCGGCCTTCCCCTATACCGAGGCGTCCACCGGAAGTCTGGGCCAGGGGCTCTCCATCGGCCTGGGCATGGCCCTGAACGCCAAATTCGTCGACAAGTTGCCCTACAGGACCTTCGTTCTGCTTGGCGACAGCGAGATGACCGAAGGGTCGCAATGGGAAGCCATCCAGCTTGCCGCCCACTACCGGCTGGACAACCTGATCGGCATTCTGGACGTGAACCGGTTGGGACAGAGGGGTCAGACCATGTACGGCCACGACCTCGATGCCTATGCGCAACGGATCGGTGTTTTTGGATGGCAGACGATCACCATCGAAGACGGCCATGACTTGGAATCCATTGGTGCGGCGTACAGGGATGCGCTGGTGGTTCGTGACAAGCCGGCCATGATCATCGCCCGGACATTGAAGGGCAGGGGGGTCGCCCTGCTCGAAAACCAGGAAGGGTGGCATGGAAAGCCGGTTCCCCTGGAAGAGATGGGGCGCGCCTTGGCCGGTCTTGGGGCGGTGGATTACTCCATCAGAGGGGAGATCCAGGAACCTGAAGACCTGCTCCCGGAACAGGGCCGGCTTGTTCAGGCTTCTCCCCCCCGGTACGAAAGGAATGAATCCGTCGCCACCAGAAAGGCGTATGGAAACGCCCTCGCTCGGATTTCCACCCAGGTCCCGGGAATGGTCGTTCTCGATGCCGAAGTCAGCAACTCCACCTATGCCGATTTCTTTGCCGGGGAGCACCCCGAACGCTTCTTTGAGATGTACGTTGCCGAACAGAACATGGTCGGGGCGGCCCTGGGCCTTTCCTTGCGAGGCAAGGTCCCGTTCGTCTCAACCTTTGCCGCCTTCCTGACCCGGGCCTTCGACCAGATTCGCATGAGTCGCTATTCGGGAGGGCGGATCGTCTTCTGCGGCTCCCATGCCGGGGTCTCCATCGGAGAGGACGGGACCTCTCAGATGGGGTTGGAGGATCTGGCCATGTTCCGGACCGTGCTGGACAGCGTGGTGCTCTACCCCTCGGATGCCATGTCCACGGAGCGGTTGGTGGAGCAGGCGGCCGCCCATGAAGGGATCTCCTATATCCGGACCACCCGCCAGGCCACGCCGGTCCTATATGGACCCGACGAACGGTTTCCGATCGGCGGCTCCAAGGTCCTGATCCAGCATCCCGAAGACAAGGCCGTGATCATCGCTGCCGGGATCACCCTGCACGAAGCCCTTGCCGCGGCCGACCTTCTTGAAGAACAAGGGGTTTTGGTCCGGGTCATCGACTGCTACTCGATCAAGCCCCTGGATCGGAAGAGCATCCGCACGGCTGCTCGCGAAACCGGGTTTGTCGTCACTGTTGAAGACCACTATGCCCAAGGCGGCCTGGGAGAGGCGGTTGCGGAAGTCCTGGTCGGTCTCTCCGTCACCCTGCGTATCCTCGCCGTTCGCCGGATGCCCCGAAGCGGCAAGCTTCGGGAACTCCTGGATTGGGAGTCCATCTCCAGGGATGCGATCATCAGAACGGTCCGGGAGGGTGCGTGAGCGCCTCATGACCGGACCCTTGCCCAACGGAAGTTCAACCCTGCTTCCACGGAGGAGAGCATGAAATCGTCTCTATTGACCTCAGGAAATATTCAAAGGCCCCCCTCCGCGTCACCACGACGGAAATCTCTCGCTTTTCCGGAGGAGATCAGGAAGGTGGCGGCGCAGTGCCGCCACTACGCCATGTGCAAGATCGACTATCTGGGGACCGGATTGTGCGCCTCAGGGACAACACACTATTATGTCAGTCACTTTCCCCAGGGGCGGATGGACATTTACGACGCCCTGGCCAAGGGGCTCGTTCCGATTACCCAGGGGCTCGTGGAGATTGCCGATTCCTGCAACTTGTGCGGCATCTGCGACCGGCAGTGCCATTTCGTGACCGGAATGCGGCCGGTGCAGGTGATGAAGGCCCTCAAGGAACACGTCCGGGACTGGCTGGCCCAGGGCTTTGAGCCTCTTCACGTCGCATCCGATCCGGACCTGGACGGCCTGCGCGAGATTGTCGGCCGCCAGTGGGCCACCAATGATCCGGCCATCCTGGTGACCTACGCCAACGATCCCTTTCCCCTGGCCGGGATGCGCATGCCGCGCTTCGTGACCTTGCCCGGAACCCGGGACGAGGTCGCGGCCCTGGTTCGCTTCGCGAACCGGCGCGACATCCCGTACGCCGTGCGGGGCAACGGCGGGAGCGTGTTCGGGTTCGTGTTCAGTGACGGCCTGGTCATGGACATGCAGCGGATGAAGGGCATTGCCATCGACGTCGAGAACTGGACCGCCTCAGTGGAACCGGGGGTGACCTCGTTTGAACTGCAACAGGAGGCGGTGCGGCACGGTTTCCGGGTGAACACCGCTGAGCCGGCGGCCACGGTCTGCGGGAACATTGTCTGCACCGGGCTGTTCTCGACCTGGTCCAATGCCTACGGAGTCAACGCGGACACCTTTGTGGACATGGAGTTCGTGAATGCCGGCGGGGATATTTTTCGGCTCAACGAGCCGTCCGCCCCCAATGCCTTTTGTTATGAACACCGATTGACTCCGTCGCCGGGCATCTGCACCCAGGCTGTCGTGCGCCTGCATCCGACCACGGACGACGAGGAAGGGCTGCTTGTGCCCTTCGCCGATTTCGGAGAGGCCGCGGCTTTCGCCCGGGATCTGAGCCGGCGGCGGATCGGGCTGGCTGTCGGCGTGCTCGGCGGCCATTACTTTTCCACGTTCATGTCGCCTTCGGCCGATCTCGCGGACCGGGTCCGGCACGGTCTTTCGGAGGCCCTCGGCCTGCGCTACGCCGTGTTCGTGGTGGGGGACCGGTTCGCGTGCGAGGCCGTGCGATCCATGCGTGAAGCCGTGATCGACGCGGAGCTGTTCCGGATGTTGATGCTCGGTCTGCCTCGGTTGGCTGACGACGACTGGTTGGAGCTGGTCGCGGGGATGGGCGGAGATCGTCCGCCGTACGAGGTATTGTCGCGTCCGGAACTGCGGCCCGTGCTGGACGCGGTGCTGCGCCCCTCTCCGGAAACCGCGGCCCTGGCCGTGGACGCGGATTTGCGGGACTTTTACACGAAACTGTATGCCCGGCCGGAAATGACGGACATGGTCTGGCTGAACATGTTCCGGATCCTCAGCTCCCGGATGTCCCGGCACAAGCATATGTTCGCTTTTCTGGTCTACGTGCCGCTGAACCGCGTGGACCTGGTCGAGGATATCTGCGCGGAACTCAAACGCATCGCCGACAACCACGGCATCGACAATGATTACGGTTTTCTGACGCCTCTGGACATGGGCAAGCGGGGCATCCTGGAATACGACTACTACATTGATCACCAGGACCCGACGGAGGCCGAAAAAATCCGCAAGGCCATGGTCGAGTTCGAACCGTACCTGGACGACCTGAGCGCATCGATCAAGGGAGTGAAATGGTTGAAGTACATTTTTTCCCAGGGCTGCGCGCGCAAGGAAGCGTTTTTATACACCTGAAACGGCATGTCCTCCCAACTTCGCCGACAAACCATCCTAGTCACCGGGGGCACGGGCCTTCTCGGCAGCCATATTATCGCGCGCCTGCTGGCCGACGGGCACAACGTGCTGGCCCTGGCCCGCGGTCGAGGCGAACTGAGCGCCGCGCAGCGGATGGTGCGGCGGCTGGACTGGTTCGGCCTTCCCCATGACCAGCGCGACCGGCTGGAGGTCCTGGAGGGGCGACTGGAGCGGCCCGGTCTCGGACTGGATGCGCGGAGTGCGCAATATGTGCGCTCAGAAGTGGACGAAACCATCCATTGCGCTTCGGACACATCCTTTTCCGCCGACAAGCGCGAACAGGTGGTACGTGCCAATGTTCAAGGGCTGGAACATCTGCTGGACCTGCTCCAGGGGAGCCGCTGCCGCACAGTGCAATTGATCAGCACGGCCTATGTGGCCGGAAAGCGTACTGGCTCATGCCCGGAAGCCTTCGGGCCGGTCGAATCGTTCCACAATGTCTATGAGGAAACCAAGTATCGGGCGGAGCGGACAGCCGCAAAGCGATGCGCCCGCAACGGAATCGTGCTGACGGTGCATCGTCCCTCCATTGTCTACGGAGACGCGGTCACCGGCAGGACCTTTCTGTTCAACGCCCTGTATTATCCGGTGCGCACCCTGCATTTTTTTCAGAAAGTGTACGCCAAAGACATATTGTCAGCGGACGGGGCCAAGGCCCGGGCCATGGGGGTTTGCCTGGAGAAGAGCGGTGAGCTGCGCCTGCCCCTGCGCATCGCCGGTTCGGACGAACGCGGGGTGAACCTGATCCCGGTGGACCATTTCGTCCGGGCCTTCATGGCCATTCGCGCGGCGGCCCGCCAGGAAGGAGGGGTGTTCCACATCGTGAATCCCCGGACCACCACCATGGCGGAGCTTGTGGATTTCTCCCGGCGGTTCTTCGGCCTGACGGGAATCGAGGTTGCATGCCCGGACGACTTCGACACCAGACCGCGAAACGGTCTGGAACTGCTGTTCGAGAACCACATTCACGCCTACGGCTCTTATATGCACGATGCTCGGATATTTGAACATTCTCGAGCCGCGGCGATTCTGACCAGGCATGACATTTCCTGTCCGGAATTCACCTCCGACATCTTCGCGACCTGCATGCGGTATGCCCTGGAAGTGGACTGGGGCAGAAATCCGGATCCGGTGTCCCGGGGATCGGATGTTGGATCGAGCGCGGGGTGAAACCGCGATCTTCCTGACAAGTCGCGAAAGGAACGTCGGGTGGCTGAAAAGAAAGGAACGTCGGATGGCTGAAAATCGGATGGCTGAAAACGTGTCCTACGGATACAGAAAAGTACGCCCTGCGGAAAAGCGCCGCCTGGTGCTCGGCCATTTCGAGGACATTGCCAAGCGCTACGACCTGGCGGACGCGCTGCTCAGCTTCGGGCTGCATTTTTTCTGGAGGCGACGGGCGATGCGCAGGATGGGGCTGCAAGGCGGCGACAGGGTCCTGGACCTGTGCGGGGGCACCGGCGATTTCGCCGTTGCGGCGGCCAAAGCCGTTGGATCGGCGGGAATGGTGGTGGTCTGCGATATCAGCAGGGCCATGATGGGGGTCGGCCTGCGCAAGGCCGCCCGCGCCGGCGTGTCGGACCGCATCGTATGGATTCAGGGGGATGCGGAGCGGATGGGATTTGCCCGGGACAGTTTCGACGCGGTCATCGTGGGCTACGGCATCCGCAATTTTGTTGTTCTGGAGCAGGGGCTGCGGGAGATGCACCGCGTTCTCGCACCCGGCGGAACGTGTATGGCCATGGAGTTCTCCATTCCCTCGACCCCCTGGGTGCGACGTCTTTATCAGTTCTATTCCTTCCGTATTCTGCCCTGGGCCGGGGCGCTGATCACCGGCACGGCCGCGCCGTTTCACTATCTGTCCGAATCCATCCGGGTCTTTCCCGCTCCGGAGCAGGTCCAGAATCTCATGACGGCCAACGGATTCGCGAACACCTCCTTTGAGCGGCTGAGCAACGGTCTGGCCGTGCTGTACTCAGGGAAGAAGCGCTCTCCAAACATTCCGTCTTCCACTCCCTCGCAACCTCCGTTCAGGAATTTTCCCGTCTCCCCGTGATTTTTCCTCATGCTTAACGTGTGATTCCCCTACAGACAGGGATGCTCAAAATGCCTACTACTCCGATTTCGGAGCCACCCAGAACCCTTAACCCATTGGAGCTACACATGCTTTGGGCTATCTTCGGACTATTTTTGGGCATGTGGTTGTTGGGATTGATATTCGGATACACGGCAGGCGGATTGGTGCATGTTCTTCTTGTCGTCGCCGTCATCGTTATGGTGATCCAGCTTCTCGACCAGGCGGGGGGAGCGAACATACAACCATCCATGAAACGGTAAGGTCAGAATTGCATTGAACCGATCCGGCAATAGACGATCAGGGAGAGTCGACCTGCTTCTGGATCGACTTGGTAATGGATTGAGTTGTATTGAAAAAATCCTTCCAGGGATACTCTTTGAATGCCCGGAGTCGCTCTTCGATGTTGTTGATCCGGTATTTGTCCGGAGCAGTTCGCGGAGATAATTCTTCCCAGGTCATAGGCATGGAAATCGGGGCCCCGTGGTTGGCCCGAGTTGAATATGGAGCAACACTGGTCGCACCCCTCCCGTTTCGTAAGTAGTCGATATAAATTTTCCCTGCCCGCTTTTTTTTGCTGACCGTAGCCACAAAGCGATCCGGATGGATGCGGGTCATCTGCACGGCCACGGCACGGGCGAAGCCTTTGACCACGTCCCAACCGGAGCGCCGTTGCAGGGGAACGACCACATGAAACCCTTTCCCGCCGGATGTCTTCAGAAAGCTCCGAAGGCCAAGGGTGGTCAAGAATTCATGAAGCAAGCGTGTGCCCTTGACCACATCCGCGAGAGCGACTCCTGGAGCCGGATCGAGATCCATGACGATCAGATCCGGGCGATCGATCCGATCTTCCCGAGCATTCCAGGGATGGAATTCGAGCACTCCCAGCTGGACCAGGCTGATCAGCCCTTCAATGTCATCCACCACGATGTATTTTTCAGCACCATTTTTATCCTCAATCTCAATTTCCCGGACAAAGACCGGCAGCGATTCAGTAAAATGTTTCTGATAAAAGCAATCCTGCCCCCTGCCCCTGGGACAGCGCAGCAGGGAGAGGGGGCGGTGCACCACATGAGGCAGCATGTAATCGGATACCAGTTGATAATAGCGGACCAGATCAGCCTTAGTTGTTCCCAGTTCTGGATAATAGATGCGCTGTTCGTTTGTCAGGCGAACATGTTTGATAGCAGGACCGGCTTTTCCCGCCACATTGACCTCAGGTGTTTCCTTGCGGGATGTCGGTTTGGGTTGCTCAGCTTCAGCCGTGTCCATTGATAACTTGGTCGGGATATGGGCCGGGATCTTTACCGGGGTCTTGGTCGAAATCATGGTTTTTCGGCGGACATCCTTTGCGGGCTTGTCCTCGCGAAGCCCCTTAAAGGCCGGGTGGCGTAAAATGTCGTCCTGTGTCCAGCCGGTGAAGGCGACTTCCGCGACCAGTTCGGGATTGATCCAGTGAACTCCGCGAGCATCCGCTCCTTTCGGAGGATTGATGAAAGGCGGCGTTTTGCGTTCCAGGCCGACCATGTTTTTTTTCAATGACGCAAGTTGCTTCCGGCTGAATCCCGTGCCCACCTTGCCGCAATAGCGGAGTTCTTCCTTGTCGTCATAGCTCCCCAGGAGCTTGTCGTCATAGATCCCCAGGAGCAGGGCGCCAAAACCGGTTCGGGAGCCGGAAGGCTCGGTGTAGCCGCCGATAACGAATTCATCGCGGTGTTGACATTTGATCTTGACCCATCCGCGGGTGCGTTTCTGGTGGTAGGTGCTCAGACCGTCTTTGGAGATGATCCCTTCCAGGGCAATTCGGCAGGCATGCTCGTAAACAAGGCCGCCCGAACCTTGGATATGGTCGCTGAATCGGATGACCTCCGACCGGGGATCCATTTTGCCGAGACACTGCGCCAAGTGGTTTTTGCGTTCCAAAAGCGGAGAGCGGGTGAGGTCATATCCATCGCGGTAGAGAAGATCGAAGACGTAATAGAGCAGTGTTCCGGAAGTTGGGCCCTGAAAAGAATTCTGCAAGGCCTGAAAACTTGTTGTGCCATCCGGGCGTTGCATCACGACTTCTCCGTCAATGACCGCGGTTTGCGCTGGAAATCCTGCTAAGGCATAGGCAACAGGTTGCAGCCTGGAGGTCCAATCCTTGCCGTTGCGGCTCATCAGCCGAGCCGAGCCGTTTTTCAGGAAGGCGATGATCCGATACCCGTCGTACTTGATCTCGTGGAGCCACTGGTTGTCCAGCGGGGGAGTTTCGACCAGAGTCGGCAGTTGTGGGTGGATGACCTCCGGCATTGAGGCTTTTTGGGCGCTTTTCAGGCGGAAAGGGGGAGGAGGGAGCGAATCTTCTGGTTGGTCCGCACCCGTGTCGCGATGTAACGCGATCTGCTCCATGGATCTTCCGGTGGATACGCTTCGATCCTGCTCATCGAGCAAACGATCCGCAATATCCTTGTCGGCGTGCGCATCCTTGGATTTTACGAAAAGCCAATTTTGCTTATTGCTCGATTTGTCTCCAGCCATCTTGAATAAAATCCATTTTCCGCGAAGTTTTTCGCCCTGGATTTCAAAATGCATCCGTCCTTTGCGGTAATCTTCCATCGGATCTCCATCCGGAATCCATGTCCCTTTGTCCCAGAGCATGACGGTTCCGCCTCCATACTCTTCCTTGGGGATTGTTCCTTCGAAGTTCCCATACTCGAGAGGATGATCCTCCACATGCACCGCCAGTCTCTTTTGGCCGGGATCAAGGCTCGGACCTTTGGGCAGGGCCCAGCTTTTCAGCACTCCATCGAGTTCGAGCCGCAGGTCGTAATGCAGCCGACTGGCCGCGTGCTTTTGGATGACAAAAAATCGGCTTTCATGAGAAACATCCTCTTTTCCCTCCGGTTCAGGGGATTTCTGGAAATTTCTCTTGCGTTGATATTCTTTGAGCGCCATGTTGTTTGATAGATTTGAATGTTGTCGATGGGTTGATCAATTGGATACTTTTGAAGGTGAATGCGCAGTCTTTTTTTCATGGAAATAAACATTCAACTGCAATTTTTATCCCATCTTACAGCTCAGACGGTTGGTTGGGGTTCATCAAGGCCAAATACCATCATCTAAGGGTTCTGAAATTGAAGAGTTGGGTTCAGAAAGGATCAACAAATGAAGGATGATCAAAGAGCGTCGACCGGACGACGGACCGACTCCGCTGTCCAGCACTGGCCGGAAACCGAAACCTGTCCGCACTGTCTCCAGCCGTACAGCTACGAGACGCAGATCCTGTGCGTTACGTGCAATCAGCCTGTCTGCCCCTTCTGTGTCACGATTCAGACCGTGGGAACAAGGCTCTGCCCGGATTGTCACGGTGGGTGTGAAGAAGAGCAGGAGGGGGACTGACCATGGCCCTGCGTTCGATCTGGAAAGGAGTGATTCGCTTTGGCGGGGTTTCCGTGCCGGTCAAGCTGTTTTCCGCAGTGGAGGATCGCAAGGTCCATTTCCGATTGCTGCACGCGTCGGATCTCACGCCGGTGGAACAGCGCATGGTTGATCCGCGCACTGGGAAGACGATCCCCAAGGAACAAATCCGCCGAGGACTGGAGGTGGAAACCGGTGATATCGTGGTGATCTCGCCGGAAGAACTGGAAGCGCTTGTTCCCGTACCGTCCAGGGATATTGAAATCACCCGGTTCATCGAACACGGGCGGGTCAACTATCAATGGTATGATCGTCCCTATTTTCTCGGACCGGATGGCAAAGGCGAGCAGTACCAGGCTCTGGCCGAGGTCTTGGCGAAAGAGCAACGACAAGGCATCGCCCGGTGGACGATGCGCAAGAAACGGTATGTCGGTTCGCTTCATGAAGAAGACGGCCTGCTCAAGCTGATCACGCTGCGTTTTGCCGACGAAGTGATTGATGCCCGGGCGATTCCCAGACCCGAAGGCCGCCGGTTTGAGCCTCTGGAGTTGCGGATGGCCGAGCAGTTGGTCAATGCCCTGGCCGGAGATTTCGAGCCGACCGAATACCGCGACGAATATCGGCACCGGGTCATGGAGCTTGTGAATACCAAAGCCCTGGGGAATGTCTACCGATTTGAAAAGCCGAAGCAGCGCCGCTCGAAGATAGCTTCGCTGGCCGACACCCTGGAACAGAGTCTGAATCAGATAAGGAAACAACACAGTGGCTGAGCAGCACGACAATGAAATCCGGCGCCGGTCGATCTGGTTTGGAACCGTTTCCTTTGGCCTGGTCAGCATCCCGGTTGCGCTCTTGCCAGCCCGGCGTTCGCAGCAGGTCCGTTTGCGCATGCTCGGACCCGATGGAACCCCATTGGCCCGGAAGTATTATTGCCCCGTGGATAATCGGCTGATTGAACAGGAAGAGATCATCCGCGGGTATGAAGTCGAAGAAGGGAAATTCATCACCGTCACGGATGACGAACTCGAATCGCTTCAACCGCAAAAAAGCCGGGAAATAGATCTGCGTCGTTTTGTGCCCGCGGAACAGATCGATCCCAAGTATTTGGATCGCCCCTATTTTTTGGCACCCTTGGGCGATTCACGAAAAACATACCGCTTGCTGACCGAAATCATGGAAAAATCCGGCAAGGTGGGCATTGCCACTTTTGTGATGCGTTCCCGGGAGTACTTGGTGGCTATCCTGGCGGAGAACGGCCTTCTGATAGCAGAAACCCTGCGTTTTGCCGATGAGATCCGGTCGCCGGAGGCCATCGGCGGCATCATTGCCAAGGAGATTCCCAAGGAACTGGTTGAGCGCATGGCGGAAGAAATCCGGAGCGCGTCCGCCGATGAATTGGATCTGGATGAGTTGAAGGACATCTCCACCGCAAAGCTTGTTGCCTTGGCCGAGCGCAAGCGCCTGGCAGGTCGGGATGTGGTTGTGTCGCCGGAAAGGGATAGGGAACGGGAAACGGAATCGGAAGAGCCTGGCCAAGAGCATGACCAAGAGCCTGGTAAGATCATCGACCTGATGCAGTTTCTGAAACGCAGCGTGGAAATGGAATCAGCACAAGAATCGACCTCGGAAGCACAAGACAGAGACCCTCTCGAAAAGCTCAGCAAGTCCGATCTGTATGGCAGGGCCAAAAAGCTTGAAATATCCGGAAGAAGTTCGATGAACCACCGGGAACTATTGGAGGCGGTTCGCGAGAGTCAACGAAACTCTTGATAATATTCGGTAACAAGAGCGGACTGGATAGCGGCAACGCGCCCGCTTCCCGTCTGCACGAGGACGGCTTCGCGGGGATGACTGATTTGGGGACGGCATTGAATAACAGGTCATTCCCGCGCAGGCCCAGGGCAGATTTGTTCTCGCACTAAGGGCGCTCTGAATCGGTATCGAAATCGAAATCGTGATCGAAATCGATTTCTGGTAACTTTCCGATTTGGATCACGATTTCGATTTCGATGTTGCTGGCCCACCCTGGAGGTTCCCTTTGAACATACTGCCATCTACCGCTCTGAAATAGAGATTTGCAGAGAACAAAATGGCCCTGCGCGCAGGCCAGCCCGAACACAGTTCCCTTGCTCTTACCTCGGTCACCTTTTGAGAACCAGCAGACCCAAACCAACGGCCATTGAAACTCCACCGGCGATTAACAAGAACATGGTGGATTCGGTTAAACGTCCGGTGAGGGTTTCCATAATCTGATCGTCAACCGCTTGGGATGATTGAAAACCGAAAAAAAGCAGTATGGCGCCGAGTACCAGAAGTGCAATGCCGATTATTTGAGTGCTTTTCATTTTTTTCTCCTTTAAAATTTAGGTGATATGATTTTCATGCAAAAAGAGTCCAAAACCAGTGATTCGGATTTGGTTTATCAATTCTATTGTTCTAACTGTCAGCTGTCGGGTGCAGATCACTTTTTTCTCCCGCCTCCTTCCGCACCGGAAGAGTTGAATCATAAACTGTCCAGGCGACAGATTTCTCCGTGCCTGGACAGTTCATGGTTGTCGAAGAGATCAACCTGTTAATTTTATCTTTTGTACACCGGCATTTGACGCAGTTCTTGCTCACTCATGGGAATGTAGACGCGAACGTCATTGTTCGCATCCTTGTGGATGTCGGCTTCATTCACATCGATAGCTATGCTGCGGGCGCCCATGCCCAGAAAACCACCTACGTCCACGATAAGTCTTTCAACTTTACCTTCAGGTGTCATCAATACTTGCTTTACATTGGCCAAACTTTCATTGTTTGAGCCATAGACACTCGCGCCCTGCAGATCGTCCGCGGTGATCAGACCAGATGATACCCGCTGGTATCCTTCTTGAGGTTGCACTTCCGTGGCTCGCTGAGAACGACCTGATTCAGTGACGACTTGACGATCTTTCTGTTGCGTGTCCATGCGACCTTCTTGTCGCATTTCTCTTTGATTGTCCCTGCCTCTTTGGCCCATGGTCCTTTCAGCCTGATATTCAGGAGCATTTTCAAGTTGTTCTTTCGAGGTTTCAGGGAGGACAAGATAGAAATCATCCTGACCTTCTCTTCCCACGACTTCCAAGGCCTTCATATCTACGGCCACTGTGCGACCTCCCATTCCCAGAAAGCCGCCGACATCAATCAATACAGCCTGGACATCGCCATCGCGAGTAACGATGAAATCATCAACGCTACCGATGTTCTCCCATCCTTGAGGTTCTTCAGTGACGGATTTCGGCACATCGCTTTCCCGAGTCACATAGACGTCCTTGCCCATTACTTCGGAGGCATGGGAATATTCCTTATCCTTGTCTTGCTGATAATCGATAAAAACATTTTTATGCTGTTCCGCGAATGCGGGACTCAAGCTCAACAATCCGATAATAATGCTGACGATAAGTGTTTTCATGATCCTTTTCCTTTGAGATTATATGTTAAAGTAAGAGATACTTAGCGACCTTGCTGAGTCGCGTTTTCACCAGTTGAGTCCTGATCCATTCCATTTGTAGTCCCTTGTCCCTTGTGGGGGTCGAAACCTGAGACCGGGAAACCCTCACCATTCTCCTTGGGATGAGTGCGATCTGAAGATTTTTCAGCCTTTTCATCCTCATCTCTTTCACTCTGGGTTTGCTGCGTGCGGGGTGTTCTGTCGGTCTCACCACTCGACTGTCGACGTTGTTGCTGATTGTCATCTCCCCACTGGTCCTGGTCCCTCTGCCACTGTTGCCGACCGTCGCGATCCTGATCCCTCTGCCACTGCTGCCGACCATCGCGATCCTGGTCTCTTTGCCACTGCTGCCGACCGTCGCGATCCTGGTCTCTCTGCCACTGCTGCCGACCGTCGCGATCCTGGTCTCTCTGCCACTGCTGCCGACCATCGCGATCCTGGTCTCTTTGCCACTGCTGCCGACCGTCGCGATCCTGGTCTCTCTGCCACTGTTGCCGACCGTCGCGATCCTGGTCTCTCTGCCACTGCTGCCGACCATCGCGATCCTGGTCTCTCTGCCACTGTTGCCGACCGTCGCGATCCTGGTCCCTCTGCCACTGTTGCCGACCATTGCGATCCTGTTCCCTCTGCCACTGTTGCCGACCATTGCGATCCTGTTCCCTCTGCCACTGCTGCCGACCATTGCGATCCTGGTCTCTCTGCCACTGCTGACTGTCGCGATCATAGTCTCCCTGCCACCGTTGTTGACCTCGCATGAATTGATTTTGCTCTTGATCCTGGTGCCATTGCTGACCTCGGCCCTGATTGTTCCCAACCTGCGCGAATGCGGGACTCAAACTCAGTAGTCCGATAATAATGCTTGCCAATAAAGTTTTCATGGTCGTTCTCCTTTATTATAGTTGACCTAAGTGACCCAGATCTCCCTGTCGATTGATTTCACGTCTTGTTGAACCTCCGATTTAGATATTCGCCTTATGCCTTATATTTGGTTGTCTCACACACCACAGGCTACGTAACCGGAGGATAATCTTTTGAGCATCCGTGTCTGTAGGGAAATCGCATGTTTTGTGTCAGGAGAAATCACAGGCAACGGGAATAATTCCTGAAGTGTCCTGAAAAACTGGACAGCCTGTTATGTGGAGCCACGATACGAGAGGGACCATGAAGAGGCTGAAGAGGACAAGATATCCACGGAGTTAAGGCTAAGGTGGCTTTGGGGGCATTGGCTGGTGTCATCAGCGGTATGATGGTTGCAAAAGTCTTGGCTTGCCGATCGTGAAGCGCATACCCTTCGTGTGAATCGATTGGCGGCATTTGCTTCAGGATGCTAATGCCAATCTAAAACAAATTGGACTCAGATGCGTCGTTTGTTGGAAGTTACGAAAAAAAAAGATCGATTGCTGACCGAATTTTTTCTTGCAAAGTTGGAAATATTATTAAGAATAATGACCCAATTCCATGATGTGAGGCCGTTCAATCCACAAAATCCGGAATTTGGCTTTCAAAGGCAACCAGCCGAACTTGGAGATCGAAGAGAGTCCTTCGTGGGGATGGAGACACGGAATCAAACTGGTTGACCCGCAAATTGTCTCATGCATGGACTCAAGAGCTGGATTCCGGCAACGAGACAGGGCTCGGAAATAGCCACGCTTGAACGCTGCGCTGCCGGACACATTTGATCAGCAGGAGGAGTTCGTCATGATGCGCTACGCCTTTCCGGTGATAATCCTTTCTATTATTTTGAATCTAAATGCATTATCTGCGGTTGCCGGAGATTCTGCCGAGGATGCAGTCAATCCTCTTTTAGAGATGATTTACATTGATGAACAGAAGCTGGAATTGCAGAAAGCCCAAGAGGAGATTCTGGTCTTGAAGGCGATTCTGGAAGCCTATCATAAAGCGAACACCCACTATCTGCGGTTATCCGCCTACACGGCCAGAAAGGAAGAGTGCAACGACGATATCGAGAACACGGCGATCATGCAGCGCCCCAAAACCGGATGGACCGTGGCCGTATCCCGAGACCTGCGAGGGTGGCTGGGCAAGAGAGTCTATGTTGAAGGGTTCGGCATCAGAATGGTCAGCGACCTGATGAACCACAGGTATTCAAAATCCATAGACATCCTTGTTTCTGACGTCAGTGAAGCCATGGAAATCGGGGTCCGGGAGAATGTCTTCGTCACACTCATCGAGCCGCTGGCCCAAAGCGAAAAAGGCATTAGCCAAGAATGCCTGCATTTCACATCCCACGTCGAACCTTGAACCAATCAGTGGTTACCTGAGTGTTGAAAAAGTCCTTTGTCGGCAGTTCGTTCAAATACCCCAAGTGCAAGGAGCAAGAAAAATGAAAGGTCAAAGCGTATTTATTGATACGTGAGAGTTTGAACTTATTGCAGCGACGCAGCAATTGGGAGTTTTTCAACGGACTGTTACATTGATAATCGGGCAATAAGGATGCAGCTGAGACCAGCAACTTCGAACCGGGAAAACGTGATCCGCAGCCGTCGGCCGCGCCGCCAGAGGCGGGGCCGAATGCGTCGTCGCCGACCGGGCGACCCGATGGCAGGCGCCAGAGGCAGATTGCGGCTTTTCCGGCAGGCCACGCTGCTTGCGGTGGCCATCACCAGTCTTCTCCTTCTGTTGATCGCTCCGTGGGAAGCCGGTCTCGCCGTTGATGTCGGAGAACAATCTCCGGCATCGGAAGCCATCTCCACGATCCCTGCCGAACCAAATCAAGATTTGCTTTCGGAGCGGGTGGACCAAAAACCGGAGCCCATTGAACCCATTGGTCAAGCCGCGGCCGAAGAGGCGGCTCGGACCCTGGAAACGCTCTGGTATGGACTTTACGGTAATCTGCCCAAGTTTCTGGTGGTCCTGGGTGTTGTCGCCGTGGCCTGGATTCTGGTCCGGCTCGTCCGCCCCCTCCTGCGCAGGACCCTCAAGCGTTGGGAAAAGGCCAATGCCGTTGTCGCGCTCTTCGGCATCGTCATCTGGATACTCGCTACGGGGATATCCCTGAGTGTTCTGGCCGGAGACATCCGGGCCCTGGTCGGTTCTCTCGGCCTGATCGGTCTGGCTCTTTCCTGGGCGCTGCAGACGCCCATCGAAAGCTTCAGCGGCTGGCTGCTCAACTCGTTCAAGGGCTATTACCGCGTTGGGGACCGGGTGGCGGTCGGGGAGGTGTTCGGCGACGTCTACCAGATCGATTATCTTGCGACCACGGTCTGGGAGATCGGGTCTCCGGGCCGAGGAGGATTCGTCCAGGCCGAACAGCCCACCGGACGACTGATTACCTTTCCCAACAACGAGGTGCTGGCCGGGACCGTGGTCAACCTGACCCGCGATTTTCCCTACGTCTGGGACGAGCTGACCGTGCCCCTGGCCAACGAATCGGACCTCGGCCTCGGAATGCGCGTTTTGACCGATGTTGCCCGGGAACTGCTGGGACCCCACATGTCCAGGCCCGCCCACCGCTATGCCGAGATCCTGGAAAGAGCCGGCCTGGAGGTCGGCGTGGCCGAAGAGCCGCAGGTCTTCGTTTCCATGAATGAATCCTGGACGGACCTGACCATCCGCTATCTGGTCAATGCCCGTGAACGCCGCAAATGGAAGAGCGAGCTGACCGTGCGGGTCATGGACGAACTGAAGAAAGAAAAATTCGCCGGCCGCCTGATCAACGTCTACCCACGCAGACAGATCCAGTTCATCGGACCGGAAGGTCTGGCGGTAAAACCTACCTAGATATCCCCAGTATTAACTGAGTGTTGAAAAAGTCCTTATCCGGCAGTCCGTTCAAAAACCCCAAGTGAGAGGAGCAAAAAAAGTTCAAGGTCGAAGCGTATTTATTCATACGTGAGAGTTTGAACTTTTTGCAGCGACGCAGCAATTGGGAGTTTTTCAACGGACTGCTAAGCGTTTCACACGCTCCTCTTGCCACTTCCATCGCAACCTCCGCTCGGGAATTATTCCCGGCTTCCGTGATTTCTCCTCATACAAAATATGCGATTCCCCTACAGACAGGGATGCCCAAAAAGGTATCCTCCGGTTTCAGAGCCAAATTCAGTGGTGTTGATAGGATAACCAAAAAAAGGAGAATGCATCGCAAGATAATCAATTGTTTGGCTGTGGCGGTTGTCGTGCTCTCACTAGCGTTTTGAGCAACATCAGTTTTGCCTCTGAAAACGGACGATCGAACCATGTCATCCGTAAAAGAGCAACATTTAATACGAGGTGAACCATGAGTGTATTTGAGTATGATCAGAGTAAAGCTGGCAATGCCGGAGAAACCAGGGGAATGTCACATAATTCAGGCAGGTCGCACGGCTTTGAAAACGTCAAAAATAGTATTGCTGATCAGTTGGAAACCATTGCTGAAATGTTGGATGAAAAGAGCACGGGGCAGGACGCACAATCCGGCACTGCACAGTATGGAAAGCAGGCATCAAAGTTTTTGGAAAAGTCAGCCGGATACGTTCGGGAATTCGACTATGAACATGCGGAAGCCAGAGTCAGAGAATGTATCAAGCAGCACCCTGGACGGAGTCTTCTAGTAGCTGGAGCCGTTGGTTTGATTATTGGAGCTGTTTTGCGGCGCAGGTAAGAAAGGTGGGGGTACTCTATGAGCACAAGAGAGGAAAACAAGAACCCTGCCACGCATCGTGAATCGTTCACGGAGCTTTTGGAACAGCTTGCCGGCAATTTGGCCGCGGTGGTTCACGACGAAATCGAACTGGTGGTCCAGGGAGTACGTGAACAGGTGTCGGCCGTATGCGGTGGAGTCTTCACCGTCGTCGCTGGAGCATTCATCATTTTTGCCGCACTTTTGTCTTTTTGTGCCGCGCTGATCATCGTACTCACTTCGTATATGGCCCCGGTGATGGCAGTGCTTGTTACCGGAGCAGCCCTCGCGCTCTTGGGAGGCATCATTGCCTTGATCGGCTACAAGCAATTGAAGAAAGCGATCCTGAAAACATAGAAAGGTGGCGCCGAACCGCAAAGGAGGGCAAGGTATGGATGAAAAAGAATATCACGGCAGCACAGGAATACTGAATGGCGAACGGAGTTCCGAAGAAATACGCCGGAATATTGCGAGAGAAAAGGAGAACATCTCCCAGACCGTCGAACAGATCGGCGAGCGGATCAAAGAGAAAATGGATTGGCGCGAATATGTAAATGACGCCCCATACCTGTCTTTGGGAGTAGCCGCCGGCATCGGCTATCTGGCCTCGAGCGTCTTCACGAAACGAGCTTCGCCCCTGGAGCAAATCATGGGTCCCCTTGTCGAGGAAGCGTGTGAGTCGTTTGGTGGCCTGAGGCCGGAAGCCGCCAGGCCCGGTCTTATCAAATTGACGCTGATAGGTATTGTCGCGAGGGCCGCAGCCGGATGGCTGAATGATGCAACCATGACGGAAGAGGCAAGCGATGCAGGTCCTGATGCTCACAAAGGACGGGACTCAACCGCAAGTCCACGAGCGGATCGTGACGTAATCAAAACGAACAGTTAACACTTTAACAGTTAGGAGGGTGATATGGATACCGAAAAGAAGACGTACGAGACCCCAAAAAAGCAGGAATTTGGAAATCCAGGCAGCTATAGCGCTGCCGATCAGACTCTCATGGACCGCGGCGCCGAGGCTCTGGGGACCGCGGAGAAGGTAGCAGGTGATGTTTACGATAAAACGAGTCAGAAGGTCAGCGAAACGTATGAGCAGGCCAAGAGCTATGGCAGCGATAATCCAGGGAAGACAGTGCTTATTGCATTGGGGATAGGGGTCGGATTGGGATTTCTGTTGGGCGCCAGTACGCGACATTCACGTGGCGGCAGCCAGTACGCTGAACCCGTGGTTCATGCCCTTTCAGACATGGCTTTAAGGTTTTTCCGGTAAAATTGGTAACTACTCAACTGTGTTCCGGCTTGTCTCGATCTTTCGGCCTCACAACTCCATCGTCGGCTTCGTAACGTCGAAGCATTGCCCAAATCAACAACAGTGGGCACTTCAGGCACCCGGCAATGGTTCCATGGACGAATCCTGGCTCAGTCAGACAGGCGATGCCGAATAATCGAGACAAGCCGGAACACTCCATATTTTGTCATTAAAATGTGCCGAGTAGTTATGTTTTGTTTGGGGAAACATACTCAAAAGTTATGGGTACTGAAAGAGAAGGAGGAGTCCTGTGAGTAAATATAATTTGCAAAAAAATGAACGAGGCAAGATAGGATGGATTCTGCTATGGGCCTTGGGAATTCCAATCCCAATCTTGTTGGTTTTTTTCGTATTGCGTGGATGCACCTGATCCGATCGACTTTTCCAAATGCAGAGTATTTTGGCAATGATAACATTAACGCGAAATGAAAGCATATATAATGGGGCCAAATTATGACCAATGTGAAGAATGAAACAGCGTCGTCGCATGTCCTGCAGTCCTTGCCGTATCAGGATAATGCTCTGGATCCGGTAATCTCCGCAAATACCATCAGTTTTCACTACGGAAAACATCACAAGGGATATGTCGACAAACTGAACGAACTTGTATCAGGAACGCAATTCGCGGACATGTCGCTTGAAGAAATCATCGTCGCGACATCCGGCAAGCCAAACAAGACGACGACGGCAATCTTTAACAATGCAGCGCAAACTTGGAACCACACGTTTTACTGGAGCAGTCTGAAGCCGAAGGGCGGCGGTGAGCCTCCCGCGGAGTTGAAGCAAAAGATCGAGGCTGCATTCGGGACCCTGGATGCATGCAAGAAGGAGTTGGCAGACGCTGCAACGGCCCAGTTCGGCAGCGGCTGGGTGTGGCTCGTGTTGGACGGCACCACGCTCAAGGTGGTCAAGACCGGCAACGCGGATGTGCCCCTGACCAACGGGATGAAGCCGCTGTTGACCATCGACGTGTGGGAACACGCCTACTACCTGGATTATCAGAACCGCCGCGCCGATTATGTCAAAGCCGTGCTGGACAAACTGCTCAACTGGGAATTTGCCCTGCAAAACATCGGCTGATGCTGGGGACGCGAAGAACCAGGTTGCTGCATCGGACGGGCGGGAAGCGGTTCACGCCCGTCCGCCAGCAACTGCGGAAAGTGTGACCCTGACTCAGTGGATCAACATGAAAAACAGGACCCCCTTATGGCACTCATCTTTGAAAGCATTCAAACCGACGGCATTGCCCAGGTTTCATATCTGCTCGGTGATGATGCCGAGGGAACAGCCGCGGTGTTCGATCCTCGTCCGGATGTTGACTGCTACCTGCAACTGGCCCGCGAGAAACAAGTCTCGATCACACATATTTTTGAAACGCACATCCATGTCGATTTCGTCAGTGGTGCGCGTGAGCTTTGTACGCGTGCCGAGTCAGCGAAAATATACCTCAGTCACGAAGGAGGCGCGCGCTACGGATTCGAACATGAGGGAGTCGCGGATGGAGATGTCTTCGAGCTTGGTTCCGCCCTGATTACCGCTCGGCACACCCCCGGCCACTCGCCGGAGCACATGGCGTATCTTCTCTCGGAAAAGGATCATCCGGAAGCCCCCTGGGGGGTGCTCACCGGGGACTCGCTCTTTGTCAGTTCCGCCGGGCGTCCCGATCTCCTCGGCAGGAGTCGGGAAAAAGAGCTGGCCGAACAATTGTTCCATACGCTGCATGATTTTTACCTGAAGCTCGATGATGGCGTCATTATCTACCCGACGCACGCTCAAGGGTCGCCATGCGGCGAGGACATCGGCGACCGGCTCCGCAGCACGATTGGCTATGAACGGCGCTTCAATGCGTTCCTCCAATTCGACAATGCCGAAAGCTTCATCAAGCACGCGCTCGCCGGCGCGTCGCCCATCCCAACCTATTACCCGTTGATGAAGACACTGAACACCAAGGGGCCCATGGTGCTCGGCAATCTGCCCCCAGTGCGCGGGCTTCCTCCCAAATTTTTTCAGGAAGCCGCCCAGGACCACAACAACGTTCTCATCGACACCCGCATGATGCTGGCCTTTGGTGGAGGGCACATCAAGGGAGCGCTCAGCATCGGTGGTTTGCCCATACTCTCCATCTGGGCCGGCTGGTTGCTGGATCCCGGCCAGCCCATCCTTCTCGTTTTGGAGTCCGACGATACGCTCGAAGCAATCGTCCGATATTTTGTCCGGACGGGCTATACCAAGTTCGCCGGCTACCTCGTCGGCGGCATGAAGGCATGGAACAACGCCGGCCTGCCGCTGGAATCGGTCGGGCAAAAGACCGTGCATGAAGTCCAAGCCGCGGGGAAAGAACTCCAGATTCTCGACGTCAGGGCGCCCGCGGAATGGAAAGACGGCCATATCCCAAATGCCCGCCATGTATTTCTGGGTGAATTGCGCGAACACCTCGGCGCGTTGGACAAGGACAAGCCGACGGCCGTCTATTGCGACAGCGGCTACCGTGCGAGCATCGCCACGAGCATCTTGCAGCAGCACGGGTTCGGCAACGTCTGCAACATTCCCGGAAGCTGGCAGGCATGGAAGAATGCGGGATTTCCGGTCGAAAGAGAGAGCGAGAAAAAGTAATACGAATTTTCTTTCAATTTAAGATAAATAGCCAATGCAATACCCAGGGTCGAAATCGGAATCGCAATCGCAATCGAGTCGAAAAACAAATAAATCATAAAACTATTGCCATAGCGATTTCAATTGCGATTTCGATTCGATTTCGACCCTGACAACAATGGAGCAACCTTGCGCACGAACATGCCTTCTCCCGTCCCAATGATTTCCAGGCCTGCCGCGTTATTGATCGGCAGTCTTGTTCTCCTATGTGCCGCGACCGATGCGGGGGCAGGCGTGGATGCGCTTGATTATCCGGGACCGGCCTGGTCCCCCTATCTTGTCGGCGCGGGCATTGGAGTGCTTTCCTGGCTGACATTTTACTTTTCCGACAAGCCCATCGGGGCCTCCTCATTCTACGCGCAGCTCGCGGGCTTTCTCGGCAAACGCATCGCGCCCCGCCGCACGGCCTCGCTCACCTATTTCAAGGACAAGCCGCCGAAAGTGGGTTGGGGATTCGTCTTCGTGGTCGCAACCATCGTGGGTGGCGCGATTGCCGCCCTGACGGGCGGCGAGTTCGCCAATGAATGGCTGCCGCCCATCTGGGAGGCACGCTTCGGCGACAATGTCGCGGTGCGCGCGGCCGTCGCCTTTCCCGGCGGCATGCTGATGGCATTTGGGGCACGGCTGGCCGGAGGTTGCACCAGCGGCCACGGCATCAGCGGAACCCTTCAGCTCAACGTGGCATCCTGGATTGCCGTGATTTGCATTTTCCTTGGCGGCGTCGCCGTGGCCCTGCCGCTCTACAATCTGTGAGGAACCATGGTTGGCACTATGAAATCGTCCACGACAAGCCGCACGTCACGTGAAGCCGCGACTTCCAGGTTGATTGCCGGTGCGGTGTTTGGTCTGGTGTTTGGCTTCCTCCTGCAGAAAGGAGGCGTTGGGAAATACAACGTGCTCATCGGCCAATTGCTTCTTCAGGACTGGACCGTCGTGAAGATAATGCTCACCGCAATTATCGTCGGCATGATCGGCGTGTCCACGTTGCACCACTTCGACAAAGTGAACCTGCACGTCAAGCCGACACGCATCGGCGCGAACATCATCGGAGGGCTCCTTTTCGGCGCGGGATTTGCGCTGGTGGGATATTGTCCAGGAACTGCCGCTGCCGCGCTGGGACAGGGAAGCTGGGACGCGCTTTTCGGGATGGCCGGACTTATTGCGGGCTCATGGATGTTTGCCGAACTTTCTGGGTGGACAAAACGAACGGTTGAGACCTGGGGCGACTTCGGCAAACTGCGGCTCCCCGACCTGCTGAGCGTGCCGCGCGGCGTGTTTGTCGTCTGCTTTGCAGGCGTTCTCATCCTTTTTCTTGTGGTGGTACAGCAATTCACCACCCGGTGACGACAAATAGTGTTTGTCGCGAACTCCGTCGTTTGTCCGGGAAGGCAATGCAATGACTGGGAACCGAAATAAAATGCTTTGGGTTGTCGGAGTCACTGTGCTGGCCACCAGCCTGGTGCTGGTCGTGTTGCAGAACTTCAAGACACCCGAGAAGGTGCTGGAGCGCAAAGTCGAGCATCGCTACGCTGTCTCCGATCCGCAGTTTCGGCGCGAGATGTCCGTCCTGCTGGGCCCGGCGATTGTGCGCGGCAATCAGGTGACCGCGCTGCAAAACGGCAACGAGATTTTTCCGGCGATGCTGCTGGCCATTCGCTCGGCCCAGACCTCGATCACGTTCGAGACCTTCATTTACTGGTCAGGAGAAATTGGTGATGCCTTCTCGCAGGCGCTTTCCGAGCGGGCCAGCGCCGGCGTGCCGGTGAGCGTCATTCTCGACTGGGTTGGCAGCACCAAGATGGAGCAGTCGCTGCTGGATTCCATGCAGGCTGCTGGGGTGCAGTTGCATCGATATCGGCCGCTGAACTGGTACAACCTGGGCCGGATGAACAACCGCACCCATCGCAAGCTGCTGGTGGTCGATGGACGTATCGGGTTCACCGGAGGGGTCGGCATCGCGGATCAGTGGACTGGCGACGGTGGCGATCCCAACCACTGGCGGGAGAGTCACTTCCTGATCGAAGGCCCCGCAGTGGCGCAGTTGCAAGCGGCCTTCAACGACAACTGGATCAAGACCACTGGTCAGGTGCTGAATGGCCCGAGCTACTTTCCTGCCCTGCAGGAGAAGGGCGAGATGGACGCACACGTGTTTATTGCCTCCCCGGCCAGCGGGAGCGAGAGCATGCACCTGATGTATCTGCTTGCCATCGCGGCGGCCGAGGCGACTATCGACTTGGCGGCGTCCTACTTTGTGCCCGACCGGCTGTTGATCAAGGCCTTGGTTGCTGCCCGCGGTCGCGGCGTTCGCGTTCGCATCCTGCTGCCTGGGCCGCATATGGATGCGCTGACGGTCAAGATCGCTTCCAAGGCCGATTGGGGCGAGCTGCTGCAAGCAGGCGCCGAAATCTACGTCTATCAACCGACCATGCTGCACACCAAGCTGCTGGTCATTGATGCCGAGTTTGTTTCGGTGGGTTCAACCAATTTCGACATTCGTTCGATCCGGCTCAACGACGAAGCGAGTCTGAATATCTACAACAGCGACTTCGCTACCCGGATGACGGCGGTGTTCGAGGCCGATCTGCTGGAGGCTGAGCCGTTTTCCCTTGCGCGTTGGGAGCGCCGTCCGCTGCGCCAAAAAATCGCCGAAAAGATTCTCCTGCCAATCAAATCGCAGCTTTGATCGCGCTGAAACCAGGCAATCGACAAATCGACAAATCGACAACCCCTGAGCAGGAAAAAGAGGCAAAATAATGGGCACGATTCTGACGAAAGACGGTACGCAGATCTATTACAAGGACTGGGGGACAGGGCAGGCCATCGTCTTCAGTCATGGCTGGCCGCTGAACGCGGATGCCTGGGAAGACCAGATGCTGTTCCTGGCTTCCAACGGCTATCGCTGCATTGCCCATGACCGCCGCGGTCATGGCCGATCAGGCCAGTCCTGGGATGGCAACGACATGGATACGTATGCCGACGACTTGGCAACACTCGTTGCCGCGCTCGACCTGACAAATAGTATTCATGTCGGCCACTCCACGGGCGGCGGCGAAGTTGCCCGCTACATCGGCCGCCATGGCACGAAACGTGTCGCCAAGGCTGTGCTGATCGGCGCAGTGACCCCGCTGATGCTGAAGACGGCCGCAAACCCCGGCGGTCTGCCGATGGAGGCGTTCGACAAGATCCGTGCCGGCGTACTCGCCGACCGCTCGCAGTTTTTCAAGGACCTGACCACGCCGTTCTATGGCGCCGACAAGGAGGGTGCCAAGGTCTCGCAAGGTCTGCGGGACGCATTCTGGCTCCAGGGGATGCAGGCCGGTTTCAAAGCTGTGGTCGATTGCATCAAGGCATTTTCCGAGACGGACTTCACGGATGATCTGAACAAGTTCGACGTACCGACACTGATCATGCATGGCGACGAGGACCAGATCGTACCGATCGATGCATCTGCCCTGCTCTCGGCCAAGATCATCAAGGGCGCAACGCTGAAGATCTATCCTGGAGCGCCACACGGCATGTGCTCCACCAACAAGGACCAGATCAACGCAGATCTTCTCGCATTCTTTAAAGCATAGTCAGCGGACTAATGCGGACATACCATCCGGAGATCGTCTTCTGGATGTCATGCCCCTGAACGATTCGGCATAGGCCGCAAGTTTTGGCATCATGGAGATTCAACCACGACAAGGAGAAACGAGGATGAAAGCACTGAGTCTCATGAAGTTCTGGATGCCCATTACGGTGTTGAGCATGCTGTTCATGGCCGCTTCGAACGGCCCGGCGGATGCGGCGGAGCATGAACATGAACATCAAGTGGGCAGCGAGTTGGAATTTCTCGTGGAAATGATCCCTCACCATCAGGAGGCCGTGGACAGCGCCAAGCAGATCCTGGCCGTGACCGAACGCCAGGAACTGCGCGACTTTGCCAAGGAGGTGATGGACGATCAGACCGGGGAAAT